>SLDA01000542.1 GCA_007125545.1 Thermoflexales bacterium
CCCGAGTTTGCGCGGAATGAGTGCCCGCGTGAAACCCAGTCGTGCAGCTTCTCCCAAGCGGGCTTCGAGCTGCCCCACCGACCGTACTTCTCCGGAGAGTCCAATCTCGCCGACGAACGCCATATCGGCTGGCATCGGCTTGTCGCGCAAGCTGGATGTCAGTGCCAGCGCTACGGCCAGATCTGCGGCGGGCTCTTCAACTTGCAGACCGCCGACAACATTCGCGAAAATATCCTGTTCTCCCAGTGATAGTCCAACCCGGCGGGTCAGAACGGCGACTGTCAGAAGTAGCCGGTTAAAGTCCAGGCCGTTGACGGTGCGCCGCGGATTGCCGAAAGTGGTTGGGGTAGCCAGCATCTGTACTTCAACCAGAAGAGGACGTGTTCCCTCGATCGTGATCGCTACCGCCGAACCCGGCACATTGACCATTCGCTCTGCCAGAAACGCCTCAGACGGGTTCTTGACCTCGATCATCCCGCCGGCTTGCATCTCGAAAACGCCCACTTCCGACGTGGCTCCGAACCGGTTTTTCACGCTACGGAGCAAGCGATAGGTGTGGAAAGGATCGCCTTCCAGATACAGCACGGTGTCAACGATGTGCTCCAAGACCTTGGGCCCGGCGATGGAGCCCTGTTTCGTGACGTGTCCCACCAGAAAGACCGGTACGCCCCGTTGCTTGGCCCAGCGCTGGAAGCGACTGGCACACTCGCGCACTTGGCTCACGTTGCCCGAGGCCGAGGTCAGATCTTCCGTGTGCGTCGTCTGGATGGAGTCGATGACCAGGGCCCGCAGGTTAGGAAGCATGGCATCGGCATGCGCCAGAATCGTAGCCACCTCGGTCTCTGAGAGGAGGTAGAGTGGATCGCCATCCACTCCGAGCCGGTCGGCGCGCATACGAATCTGTTGCGGCGACTCTT
Organism: Thermoflexales bacterium; assembly: GCA_007125545.1. Taxonomy (GTDB): domain Bacteria; phylum Chloroflexota; class Anaerolineae; order B4-G1; family SLSP01; genus PWVB01. The sequence goes on from SLDA01000542.1 coordinate 918, forward strand.
CGCCGGAGACGTACAGCACAGGTGGCTGCGGTGCGCCCAGAATCGCGGCTACTTGGAGCAACAGCGTAGACTTGCCGATCCCCGGCTCTCCTCCGATAAGCACAATAGACCCCGGAACAAGTCCGCCGCCGAGGACTCTTGAGAACTCATCCATCGGAATCGGGATCCGCGGCACCAGGCCGAGTTCGACCTGGCTAAGTGGCTTGGGACTCTCGGCGCCGTAAGGCACGACAACACTGCCGCTCGCCTGTAAATCCGATTCGAGCAGCGTCTCGACTAGGCTGTCCCAGGCTCCGCAGTTCGGGCACTTGCCCATCGAGCGGGCAAAGCTCCAGTTGCATTGTTGGCATACCCAACGGGTGTCAGTTTTTGGCATCGAGTCTCCCCCTAGCATGATAGCAGAACGAATATTCTATTGCAAGGGATAACCGGCTATTTGTACCCTAGATCGCCGGAAAAGCAATCGGTTGCTCGTAAGTGCTGCGGCGCGCCAACGCGCTCCGGCGCGCAGCTGTTTCGACGGGCAGCACGCTTGATAGCGCATGGGGGCCTTCTCGGTAGAAGATCCGCGTATGCCGGAATCTGCCCCCGTGACACGCCCAACCCTTCACCCCTGCCCGAATTGTGGTAAAATCTACTGTCGTGGTTAGGATTGCACGAAACTAGGCAGCGGTTCGTAAGGTGCTGGCATCTGGCTGTGGTCGGTTGACAACCTCGCCTTACCAGCTATAATGTACGGGCAGCCGAACCTGTGAGGGCTCGGCTCCTATTGTGTAATGGGGAGGAAAGACGTGTACGCAGTTATCAAGTCCGGAGCACATCAGTACAAAGCATCCGTAGGGGACGAGCTCATCGTGGAACGTCTCCCTTATGAGGTGGGCACGCAGGTTGAGATGGGCGAGGTCTATCTATTGGCGGATGAGGATGGGGTTTCTGTGGGGCAGCCGACCGTGGATGGCGCCAAGGTGCTGGTCACGGTTTTGGAAGAGCTTCGGGGACCGAAAATCCACATCTTCAAGTTCAAGCCGAAGGAGCGCTATCGGCGCCGTAAGGGCCATCGCCAAACTTACATGCGTCTGCGCATCGACGAGATTGTAAAAGGAGCATAGCGATGGCACGCAAGAAAGCAACAGGCACGAACGGTCGCGACAGTAACGCGAAGCGACGTGGGGTAAAGAAGTACGGCGGGCAGACAGTGCGTGCCGGTAATATCCTCGTGCGTCAGGTCGGTGAGAGCCTTAAAGCCGGTGTGAACGTCGGTGTGGGCAAGGACTACACACTCTATTCCCTCGTTGACGGCGTCGTCAAGTACGATGTGGTGCGGGGACGGAAGCGGGTGAATGTGGTTGCTCAGATGGAGGTGGCTCAATGAAGGAGAACGTTCACCCTGAATGGTATCCGGAAGCTGAGGTCATCTGTGCGTGTGGCAACAGCTGGAAGGTCGGGGCAACGGTCCCTACAATGCGAACGGACGTGTGTTCGGAGTGCCACCCCTTCTTCACCGGTGAGCAGCGTATCGTAGACACCGAAGGTCAAGTTGATCGCTTTATGCGCCGTTTGCGCGCGCGAGATGAAAGCCTTCGTGATGAAGAAGCTCGCCGGGCTGCTCAGACGTCGCCGGCACTACCCATCGCCGAGGTTGGGTTGGGCGCACGCATCGAGAGTCTGCTGAGTGACGCTGGTATCACGACCGTCGGTGAGGTCTTGGATCTTCTCCAGGAACAAGGCGACGATGGGCTGACCGAGATCAAGGGGTTTGGACTTAAAGCACTGGCAGACACGAAGCGTGGCCTCCGTTCCCGGGGCTATGTCCTACCCGGTGATGAGACTTCTGAGGAGGCGGCTGAGGCGCCGGACACCGAGACGGAAGAAACTGAAGCGGCGCGAGCCGCATAAGATTGAACTCGACAAGGCAGGGGCCCCTCCCCTGCCTTGTTTTATCCTCTGCCCAGGGAGCGTGTTATGCTGCAGGATAGAAACCCCGGTTGGATTGAGGTGGTCTGTGGTAGCATGTTCAGTGGGAAGACCGAGGAGTTGATTCGCCGCCTTCGGCGAGCGGAGATTGCGCGCTTACGCATTCAGGTTTTTAAGCCCTCGGTGGATGTTCGTTACGCCAAGACCGCCATTACTTCGCATAACGGCCTTAAGCTTAATGCCACAGCAGTCGAGGATAGCCATGAGTTGCGCGAGCGGGTAGATGCTGGTTCCGACCTCGTTGCTATCGACGAAGTTCAGTTCTTCGATATGGGCCTTATCCCACTCTGTACAGAGTTGGCGGAGCAGGGAAAACGGGTGATCTGTGCCGGTCTCGATATGGACTTTCGCGGCGAGCCTTTCGGTCCCATTCCCCAGCTGCTAGCGATTGCGGAGAACGTCGAGAAACTCCAGGCGATCTGCGTGGTTTGCGGACATGCGGCTAGCCGCACGCAACGCCTGATCGATGGGAAGCCCGCTTGCTATGAAGACCCCGTGATGCTTATTGGTGCTCGGGAGGTCTATGAAGCCCGCTGCCGCTTGCATCATGAGGTGCCGCATCGCGCCAATGCCTTGAGGAGGGATAATGACTGTGCAACTTCCTGATTCAGTCGACTATGTGCTTTTGGATGAGGGCACGATTCAGAACCGCGTCCAGGAGTTGGCAACTCAGATTAGCAGAGACTATGAGGGAATCCACAATGAGGATTTCCTCCTGGTCGGTGTCCTCAAAGGTTCATTTATCTTCCTTGCAGACCTCTCACGGTGCCTAACTGTCCCTCATCGCGTCGATTTTATCGCCCTGTCGAGCTATCAGGACAAAGCTGAGACGACCGGTGCTGTCCGGCTGATTATGGATACACGGGAGGATGTCACGGAGCGGCACGTCCTCATCGTCGAGGATATCCTGGACACCGGCTATACGCTGCAATACCTCTACCGCCTCTTTGAAGCACGCCAGCCGGCTTCGCTGCGGACGGCGGTACTTCTCTCCAAACCCGATCGGCACGAGGTTGCGGTGTCGATCGACTATTTGGGGTTCTCCATTCCTGACGTTTGGGTCGTCGGCTACGGGCTCGACTTCGCGGATCGTTTTCGCACACTGCCCTACATCGGCGCATTGAAGCCCCGCGTATATGAGAAGTGAGGCATCTATGTCGATGCACGATGATGTAGCGCGTATATTGGTCTCTGAGGAGGCGCTCCGGGTACGGGTTGCGGAGATTGCCGCTGAAATGAATGCCATCTACACCGATGCCGAGGTGCCGATCCTGGTCTGTATTCTCAAGGGTGCTTTTATGTTCCTCGCCGACTTGACGCGCCAGCTAACATTTCGGCACGAGATCGATTTCATGGAGATCTCGAGCTACGGACATGGGACAAGCAGCACTGGTGTTGTGCGCATTTTGCTCGACCTCGCTTCTACCATTGAAGGGCGCAACGTCGTGATAGTTGAGGACATCGTCGATACGGGCCATACCTTGGACTACATTCTGCGCAATTTTGCCACGCGCCAACCGACCAGCGTCCGCGTCGTGACCCTCTTAAACAAACCGTCCCGGCGTGAGGTTGAAGTTCCGCTGGACTTCGTTGGTTTTGAGGTTCCCAACGAGTTTGTCTTGGGGTATGGACTGGATTTTGCTGAGCAATATCGTAATATACCATATATCGGTATAGCTAAACCGGAGATCTATCAAGCGATCCCGGAAGGCGACTGAAGTTACGTCGCTTGGCAACTGGGATGGGAAGCCGGTGACGGATATTCGGGTACGAGTGGGATATTGAGGGTAACGTTTCGCGCATAGGCGAAGATGCTGTGGTTGACATTGGTACCTTCTTCGCATGGGTCGCGATAATAGTGTCTAGACTGTAAGGTGGGAGTATATGAATTCGCAGAAACGGAAGATGGCCACCCTCTTCCTATGGGGTGGCGCAGTTTTGATCGTTGTTGGGATAGCCTTGTCCTACGCTCGGCTCATCCCGTTTGTCCAGACGACGTTTTACTCGGAGCAGATTCCTACGGCCCCGCCACTTCTGCTTTCTTCGGAATCCACGCCCGATGTGCTAATGCCTTGGGGTACGGGCGATGAGGTCGAGGATGTCACGCCAACACCGGATGAGCCTCCTGCAACGATGCCGGCTGTCGAGAGTCCGCCTACGAATACTCCCACTGTGACGCTCTCCCCGACGGAGACGCCCACGGCAACGGACACTGTCCCGCTGGACACTGCCACACCCGAGCCGACGATGACGCCGGTGCCAACGCAGACCCCCGCGCCCACAGCTACACCTGCGCCCACCGTCGAGCCTTCCCCGGCGCTGGTAGGGGTCGAGCCGGCGAGGGTGAGGATTCCGGCGATCCAACTGGATGCGCCCGTGGTCTCGATCGGTTGGACAGTTGAGAGAATCGATGGACAGAATCAAGCTATCTGGGATGTGCCGAACTGGCACGCTGCCGGATGGCATAACACGTCGGCGCGGCTGGGTGTCCCCGGCAACACCGTTTTCAATGGCCACAACACTCTAAATGGTGAGGTGTTTCGCGATCTGTACAGGCTGGACATTGGGGCCATAATCTATGTGGATGGTGAGAACGGCGAGACCTATGCCTACCAGATAGGTGAAAAGTACATCGTGCGTGAGGCAGGTCAACCGTTGTCTGTGCGACTTGAAAATGCCCGGTACATTCAGGAGACTCCCGATGAGCGGCTGACACTCGTCACATGCCATCCCTATGGCAGTCTCCGGAACCGCTTGTTGGTCATTGCCTATCCCGTGGAATCGGGACAGGCTCAGTGAAGTCTGGAGTAAATAGAATGTCTGCTACACTTTTGTTGAGGACCCTCTGGCATGTGCCTCCTGGAGAGCTGTTGACCCGAATTCGTCGTAACCACGCGCTGGAGCACGCAACCATGAACTTGCTATCCCATCGCTATCCCAATGCGCAGATTGCCGGTATGTCGGGCCCGTTGGGGTTTACACTTATCTCTACCTTGACGGGAGAGCAGATCATCCCGACGATCCGCCAGGCCCTCGATTCCCTGAAAATGGGGGACGGGGATCTAGCGTTGCACGAGAACTGCGGTACCAATCTTGTCGTGACTGCGGCCCTGACGACGCTCGCCACCCTCGCGGGTCTTGGATCGCTTGCACGTCCCAGGAACCGTGAGAAGCGTATGTCGCTGCGTTGGCTTGAGCGTCTACCCCAGATCGTGCTCTTGAATACGGTCGCCTTGATGGCGGCGTCTCCGCTATCGCGTTGGGTGCAGGCAAATGTTACCACCAATGCGGATCTTCAAGATATGGAAGTCGCGTCGATTGTAACCGATTACCGGGGACGTCTACATCACATTTCTGTCCACACTCGCCACGCGGATGCCATACAGCACATCGAACTCACGTCGTAACATGATCGTGCGCCAGAAGGCGCGGAGGGGATAGAAGGGCCGGCTATGCTCTACATCCTTCACGGTGAAAATGAATTTCAGCGCCAGGAAGCTGTGCGAGCCATTATCGGGAAATCGGGCTTAGCACCGGATCTTCGTGACTACAACACCGAGATCTTGACGGATGCGACGGTAACGCCGGGACGCTTGAGACAGGCCTTTAGTACAATCCCTTTTCTGGGCGATGTCCGTGTCGTCATCGCGCGCGAGTGGTTGAGCAAAGTGCGTGGTCGGAGTGCTGAAGAGTTGGTAGCGACCCTGGGTGATGTGCCTCCGACCACGTGGTTGATCTTCGATGAGGGAAAGTCACTATCGCTGAAGCACCCCGCTTTGGCACAGGCTAAGCATCTCAATGTGCAGGTCCATCACTTCGCCCTCCCGAACCCACGTGAGTTACCTACTTGGATCATCCAACGTGCACAGGCCTATGGGGGGCGCATCGATACACGGGCAGCTGCGCTACTCGCTCAGAACATCGGTGGTAATCTACGGCTCCTCGATCAGGAAATCCGCAAGCTGTTGCTCTATACGGGAGACCGGAAGGACATTACGAGTGAGGATGTCCAGATTATGGTGCCCTACGTGCAGTCGGCGGATGTGATCTTTCAGATGGTTGATGCGGTGGGCCAGCGCGATGCCCGGCAAGCCGCTTCCTATCTTCACCGCCTACTTGAGGTTGGAGAGCACCCGCTGGGCATCTTTGGTATGGTCGTGCGGCAGTTCAGGCTATTGATCCAGGTACGGTGGTTGTCTGATCGTCGACATACACAACAGCAGATCGCTACGCGCCTGAAGCTTCATCCGTTTGTGGCGCGGAAGATCCACGCTCAATCCGATCAGTTCAACCCGGCGCAGCTTCGTGTGGCCTATCGTCTGCTGATGGAAACCGATCTGGCCATCAAGCGTGGGCAAATGCCCGCCGAATCAGCGCTCGATGTTCTGGTCGCTCAGCTCACTCGGCTGTAATCGGTTTCCGCAGTGCCGCCTTCTCCGCAGCGGATATCTGCAGCAGTCTGGGGTGTATCGGTTCCGGTCAGTTGATCCGGTCTGCCAGATACCAGGCATTTAGCCCTGTGTCCTGGAAGATATCGAAGGTACCCTCCCTGCAGTGCACGCGAAAGAAGTGCCAGGCGCCTCCACGGCGCATCTTGGTCCAGACCCGCTCTACATTGGTGACATCATAGCGCTCTCCCCGCCACATAAAGCGCTGGGGAAAGAAGTTATGTCGCCGGGTGATGAGGTGGATCGGTTCCTTCTTGTTGGTCTTCAGGAAAAAGAGGCTCATTCTTCATCTCCCACAATGGTAAAGGTCCTGTGGCCTGGTTGGGGCATCCATGGCGCGGTGGCATTTGGCGCGCCAAACGCCCTCTGGTAATCGGTCGGCATAGCCTGGGGTGCTACAACAATGACCGGCGGCATGCCTGGGTAGCCGAACTGGCGCTGTGATTGTTCCTGCTGCTGGGCCGTCTCACAGCGTTGCGCATCTTCGCGACGCCAGACAATGAACCCGAGTGCAAGTGTGGGCAGCATCGCCATCACGCCGCAGCTCAGTCCTATAAGCAATGCGAGTGAGTCCTCGCTGAGTCGCCGGGTCACGATAACGGCGGCGGTGATGGCAAACGTTGCGCCCATCAGCGCCACAAAGCGGGCAAGCCGCTGCCCGAGAGGGCTGCTGGGAGGCGGTGCATCCCAGTCTTCATAATGCCTTTGCATAACTTCTCCTCTGCTAGAACGCTGCATACGGGTCGCTTTCGGATTCATCTGGTCTCGTTTCCACGTGCTGCATTCGAGACGGTTAGGGCCTGGAACTGGCGTCTGTGGGTCATTTCTGCGGTGATATCCTTGTCCGTGATGTTGGCGACCTGGAAGCGGATAGGCTGGTCGCCGCCGCTGACGGCGATGAAGTCGCCGCGTCCGTGGAGCAGGTGGGC
>SLDA01000099.1 GCA_007125545.1 Thermoflexales bacterium
AAAATCACGCATCACGCATCACGAATCACCAGATAAAATTAACGGACCAAACCCATGTACATAAAGTGCCTAGCCTGCGAAGCCCTCGCCCGCCTCGTCTATCTCTCGGCGGCGCGATCGCCCCATACTGTGGATGTCGAACTCTTCCGCCTGGGGTGGCACAGCGACCCCGAGGACCTGCGCGCGCGGCTGCAAGCCGCAATCGACGCCGCCGCTGCCGACGAGGAGCGTGCCTATGATGCCATCGTGATGGCTTACGGGCTCTGCGGGCGCGCCACCGAGGGGCTCACCGCCCGCGGCATCCCGCTCGTCCTGCCCCGCGCTCACGATTGCATCACCCTCTTCCTCGGCGGGCGCGACCGCTATGCCAAGCAGTTCGGCGAGAACCCCGGCACTTACTGGTACGTGCGCGACTACGTCGAGCGCAAGACCGGTGACGCGGTCCTCTCCCTGGGCGCCGAGTCGTACGCCAACGTCGAGGCGCTCTATGACGAATATGTCGCCAAGTACGGCAAGGACAACGCCGACTACCTGATGGAGGTGATGGGCGGCTGGAGCGAACACTACAACCGCGCTGCCTACATCGACATGGGCGTGGCCGACAGCTCTGAAGTGGAGGCCGAGACCCAGGCTGAAGCTGCCCGGCGCGGCTGGACCTTCGAGAAGTTGCCCGGCGACCTCGTCCTCATCCGCAAGCTCATCAACGGTGAGTGGGACGACGATGCGCTCATCCTCCAGCCGGGCCGGCAGATCAAGATGACCTATGACGAACGCGTCGTGAGTTGCTTCTGACGCCAAACCTTAGGATCTTCCGAGATCCTGAGGTTTTTCTCTGAAACCAAGCACCAGAAACGCGGTTAGTTTCATGGCCGACACGATCAATACGTACAACGAAAAATCCCTCCACGCCGCGCTCAAGTCCTGGTACGCGCGCGAGGGTGGGGAGGTGGAAGTGCCCGTCGACGGCTATGTCGTCGACGTGGTTCGTCCCGGGCTGCTGATCGAGATCCAGACCGGCAACTTCTCCAAAATCAAGAACAAGCTCCTGGCCTTGAGCGAGGCCCACGACGTGCTCCTCGTCTATCCCGTGCCTGTACAGAAGTGGCTGATCACGCCGGTCGGTGGGGGAAAGCCCGGCTCGGGGAGGACTACCTCCGCCAAGAAGCCGTCGAGGCGCAAGTCGCCCAAGTGCGGCACGGCGGAGGAGATCTTCCGTGAACTGGTTCGCCTTCCCCCGACTTTGATCCGGCGCCCCACCTTCAGCATCGAGATCGCGTTCACGCACGAGGACGAACTGCGCCACTACGACGCGCGCAAGGGCTGGCGCCGCCGTGGCTGGGTCTCCGACGACCGCATTCTGCTCGATGTCGTCGACCGGCGCCGCTTCACCTGCCCCGCCGATTTCGCCGCCCTCCTCCCCGCCGCGCTGCCCGTCGACTTCACGACCACCGATCTCGCACGCGCTCTGCACCGCCCCCGCTGGCTGGCGCAGAAGATGGCCTACTGCCTCCGCGAAATGGAGGTGATCGAGCAGGTGGGGCATCGGAAGAGGAGTTATCTGTATAGGAGGGTGTAGAGTCCGAGCTACGGACCGTCTGATGACAACCTCAACTGCAGACCGCTTGCTGGCTCTGGACACGTCCGCTGACCCGGTCACCGCCTATCTCGTTGCCTGGATCGCTTTCGAACATCTGGTGAAGGTGACGGCACGCGAGGCGGGCGTGCGCACTACGTTTGCGTTGCGCAGGAACGGGACCGTCCAGACGCGCACGGTTGGCCATATGAAGATGCCCATCGTCACGCCGCCGCGTCCTGAAAGCGAGGTAGAGGCCGCACTCGCGCGGTTGTCCGAGGCGAGCAAGGATGCACTCCTGGCACATCCCGCGGTGCGCACCTTCGCGCTCCGGGTGCCGCGCTTCCGGGGTCGACCGCTTCCCCACGATGCCCGGGGACAGCGACTGAGCGGTGTGCTTGACGTCGCGCTGACGCCCGATGCCCGCTATCCGGTCTGGCGCCCACTCGACAGCGCCCTGATCCGGGCGCTGGATCAGGGCGCGCTCACGTCTGAGCAGCGCGATACCCTGGTCGCCCAGGTGGTCGCCCTCCTCACCGCGATCCGGCATAACCTGCTCATCGATGAAGAGGACGGCCCCACCATCGCTGCTCACGGGCTGCCCCTGTTGCAGCTTCTGGTGGACGGGCTCAAGGAGGTGGCTTAGTCACCCCTTGTCCGATTATCGGTCGGCAGAAAGTAAACTGACGACCGGACCCGGTGAATCACCTCTCCACCCCAACTCTTAACATCAGACACTGGACTTCGGACTTCCGACCTCGGACTTCCGACTCTCTACCGAAAGGAGCCTTATGCTATCGACCCGCTATCCCGCAGAAACGTTGGCTTCCATCTTGCTGCCCCGCGAGGCGTGGCGACCCTATCCCACCATTGAGGAGCGCGCACCATGGCAGGCCCTGCCCGAAGCAACCCGCGCCTACTTCCTGGCCCGTGGGGAGGCGGCGCTCGGCGCGGACTGGCCCGCGCTGCCTGCCACCCTCTTCCTCGAGTACGCGCGTATCGGCAACCGCGATAACTTCGAGCGCGTGCAGTGGGCGCGCCGCCTGTTGCTGCGCGACCTCGTGCTCTCCGAATGCCTGGAGGGGGAGGGCCGCTTCCTCGACGACATCGCCAACGGGATCTGGACCACCTGTGAAGAGACCTATTGGGGCTATCCCGCCCACGTGAACGCCCAGGTTGCGGGCGTCGATCTGCCCGATGTGGAGGAGCCGACGGTCGATCTCTTCGCGGCCGAGGCCTCGGCGCAGTTGGCGTGGTCGGTGGCCCTACTCGGCGACCGGCTCGACGCCGTCTCCCCCCTGCTGCGCCGCCGCGTCAGCTACGAGGTCAAACGCCGCATGCTCGATCCCTGTCTGGCGCGCGACGACTTCTGGTGGATGGGCTTCGATCCCGGCGAGCACGGCGTCAACAACTGGAATCCCTGGGTCAACTCCAACTGGCTGGCCTCGGTTCTGCTGCTGGAGGCGGATCCGGAGCGGCGGGTCGCGGCGGTGGCCAAGATCCTGCGGAGCCTCGATATCTTCCTCGGCACCTATGCCGAGACCGGCGGCTGTGACGAGGGCCCGGGCTACTGGGGTCGGGCTGCGGCCTCCCTCTTTGAATGCCTGGACCTGTTGTACAGTGCCACCGGCGGGCAACTCGACGTCTACGCCGACAGCAAGGTCGCGAATATGGGCCGCTATATCTATCGTGCCCACATCGCCGGCGACTACGTCGTCAACTTCGCCGATGCATCGGCGGTCAATCGCCCGCCCGGCTCTCTCGTCTACCGCTACGGGGCTGCCATCGGGGACCGCGATATGCAGCGCTTCGGGGCCTGGCTCCTGCCGGAGGACCCGGGCAAGCGCGGCAAGCAGGAGGACAGTATGGGCCGCATCCTGCCGGCCCTCTTCGATCTCCCGGAGGATCTGCCGGTGGAGGCGGCGCCGCCCCTGCCGCGCGAGTTCTGGTTCGCCGGCATCCAGGTCCTGGTGGCGCGCGACATAGCGGGCACGGCGGAAGGCTTCTTCCTTGCGGCCAAGGCCGGGCACAACGCCGAGAGCCACAACCACAACGACGTCGGCTCCTTCATCGTCTACATCGACGGCAAGCCGGTCATCGTCGATGCGGGGGTGGAGACCTATCGGCGGCAGACCTTCAGCCCGCAGCGCTATGAGATCTGGACGATGCAGTCGGCCTATCACACGCTGCTCCCCGTCTTCGATCTGTCGGGCCAACCCGGCATACAGCAGTTGCCGGGCGAAGCCTTCGCGGCACGCGCGGTCCAGGCGCGCTTCGACGAGGCTGAGGCCCGGCTAGCCGTCGATCTGGCGGGGACCTATCCCGAAGCGGCGGGTTTGCTCGCCTGGTCGCGCGTCGTCACCCTCGAGCGCGGCGCCGCTGTGGTCATCGAGGATGCCTTCACATTGGCCTCCCCCGCCGACCGCATCCTGCTGAGCCTGCTGACGCCCTGCGGCGTCGAGGTGGGGGAGGGGGCTGTGCTTTTCGTCCCCGCGGCCTTCGGGCCTGGTGCAAGTCGACAGGCGGGCGCCGCGCGACTCAGCTATGACGCTGCCACCTTCGGCGTGTCCGTCGAGCGGATTCCGATCACCGACGCACGCCTCGGCGGCGTCTGGGGCGATGAGTTGAATCGGGTCGTCTTCACGGCGGAGGCGCCCCCGCAGAGGGGGACATATCTCTGGCGTTTCACACGGTAGCGACAGGCGAGGGACGGGCCTGACTGGGGCCGCGAGACCTGTAGCATCCAGCGGCACGCAATTCGTCGTCGTCGCCGATACAGTGCAAACGAAAGCTGCCGAGCGTTCTTTGCTCGGCAGCTTTACACATCGCGTGAACTGGCCGCGTCCAGACGCAAGTATCTGTGCGACGTCGCTCAGATGGCTTCGTTGGTCGTAATGCTGCTATTTTACGTGATACTTAATGTAGGCGCTCCAGTTGGCACCCGGGAACTGCTGAGCGTCCAAGTTACCACAGTTGACGCCCCAGGCTGTCTCCACCGTTCCGTCCGGCAGGCGTACAACGGCTTGTGCCGCGATGAAAACTGTATCGCGCGCTCCTACACCCTCATCGCCGATGTCCGTCAGAGGTATAGTATACACGAAATTCGTGACGCAGGGATCATGCTTAGTCTGGTACTCGAACTGACCGGGAATGGCGCCGCCAGGACCCTGAGGTATGTCGTCTAGATCGGTGGCAAGGTGCAGGTGTGACTCGAGTAAGCAGTGACCGGCTCTCATCCAGTACCGGACGTAGATGTTTTCAGCGTCATTCCAGACTCGCACAAAGCCGGCCGCATCCTCCTGAGTGCCATCTCTGGTTGTGATCAAAGTCGCCTGAATGTGTCCTTGTGCGGCAACTGTGCTGCTGAATGCCAAGGACAACAATACTACGATCAACAGGCTGGTCAATAGCCTTTTCATATGTACCCTCCTCTATCTCTGATGGTGATTTTCATGCAAACAGACGCGTTATCTTTGTGGCTACGTTCTAAAGGCTTGGCGGCGAGTCTGCATAGAGGAGGTTTGCAGTATTGCAGTTACGATGAGACGGCGAACGGTGCGACGCCGCAAAGCTAAGGTAAGGAAGCGTTGACCTACAGGTTCGGTTTTCAGCCCCGGCTACGCTGGCGTTCCGGTGGAGGCCGGCAGGTGTTCCCTCCTTTCGCTATCCCGCTCTGGATCGGCTGCCTTCAGTGGAGGGTGCAGTGTCCGACGCGCTAATCCGCCCTCAGACCCTCGTGTGGCAGCTCACCGATTAACAAGATCATCATAGCATTATTTGTTCGAAATGTCAACAGGGCGGAATGCGCAACTTTTTCCTGACGGGGAGCGCTGGGCCGCCGAGCTTGCGCTGCTCGCCCCGCTTCTCCGCTGCCGCGCGATCCCCCCCCGCCACCACCGCCCTTGCCCCAGGCCTCCCAAAAACCAGTTCGGCGCGGACGCCTGTCCGCGCTCTGCTTACAACGGCAGGGCGCCTCCCCGCGAACTAACGCTCGCGGGCAGGTTCGCAACACACAGTCGCGCCGTTGTCGTTGTCGTCAGGACCCAGTAGCGCGCAGCTTCCCAGCTCGCCGTGAATCAGAGTCGCCAGCTCGAGAAGCGTGTAGACCTCGGGCCTGGCGATGCGGTACAGGGCGTTCCAACCCTCCTTGCGATAGCAGACCAGCCCCGCCTCCCGCAGCACCGTGAGTTGCTGCGACACATAGGCCTGGCGCAAACTAAGTGCGGCTTCGATCTCGCATACGCAGCGCTCGCCCTCGCGCAGGGCTTCCAGGATCGCGAGGCGCTTGGGGTGCGCTAGCGCTTTAAAGAGGGGTGCCAAAGCCTTGGGCGTCACAATGACATTCTCAGTTTGGGATCGGTCAAGCAAGTTCATGGCTGTGTTAGCCTCCCTCTCGCGTACGAGTCGGCACAGGGACTTCTTTCAAATCCATCACAATATAGTTGCAGGCGCCGTCTACCTGGCTCTCGTCCCCGCACTTGGGGCACGGGCAAGCGGGCGCCTCCCGGTAGCTGTCCGGCTCGCCTAACAAGTCGTCCAATAAGCGCGCAACCTGCGCGTCCACGATGCGGTATATCATATTCACACCATCGCGCTCGGCGTCTACGACCTGGGCGTCGCGTAACACACCCAGCTGCTGCGATACGTAGGCCTGAGGTCGCCCCAGTATCTGCTGGAAGTGACAGACGCAGGCTTCGCCGCGTCGCAGCTCATCCAGCATCTGCAGGCGCGCCGGGTGTGCCAACAACTTGAAGACGCCGGCAGCCTTCCCATAGTCGGTCACTGTCGAATTCATACGCTCGCTATCGCTCCTTGCCTTATATTCAGATAACTGCATATAGTGTAACCCGAAGCCCACACAATACAAGGCATCCCACGGTGTACGTCAGGTTTCCGCCTACCCGTGCCCGAAAACCAGAGCCGGCGCCCCGTCATCCCACGCTGTGCCCCCAGCCCTCGTTGCACTACCTGATGCGCCCGCCCGATGTAGCGCAAGCAGCCTTGCTTGCGAGGCCTGACTCTACCACAGATCTGTGCACTGCGCCAGCACTGTCTATACCACCACCTCGCAACCAGCCCCCCGTTGCCCTACAAATTGCGCCCGCCCGACGTAGCGCAAGCAGCCTTGCTTGCGAGGCCTGACTCCACCAGGCATCTGTGCACTGCGCCCACACTTTCAATACCACCACCTCGCAGTTACCGAAAACTGCCGCACACCCCCGCGCGAGGCTGTCCCCGCAGGATCGAACGCAACCGATCGTGACCCAACTCGCCGGCATGGCGTACCCGGCGAGCTATGCTACACTCGAGCTCATAACCAACCTAGACTGCACATCCATCAAGGAGATGTGACCTATGACCACGCTCGACCTGACCGGACTCTGGCGCTTCCAGCCCGACCCTGCGGGAGTCGGCGAGGCCCGGGGCTACGCGGAACTCGATACCGATGACCATCGTTGGCGCGAAGTACACGTTCCCGTAGATTTCGAGACCTGCCATCCCGCACTCGACACCTACGAGGGCGCCGGCTGGTTCCGCCGTTGGGTCACCGTGCCCGAGAGCTGGCGCGGGCAGCGGGTGACTGCCGGATTCGAGGGTGTCAACGCCCACGCACGCGTCTGGGTCAACGGCGTCGCAGTCGGCGGGACCGAGGACCCCTTCCTCCCCTTCGAGCTGGATCTGGCGGGGGCGGTCTCATTTGGGCGCGACAATCTCATTGCCGTCCGCATCGACAACGAGCGGCGCGTCTCCGACGTGCCCGGGCTGCGACGTGGTTGGCGCAACTATGGCGGTTTTCTGCGCGAGGCAGCACTGGCGATGACAGATCCCTGCCGCATCGACCGCATTCATTCGGTCGCCGAACCGGTGCCGGGTGGGGGGCGCCTCGACCTGCAGGCCTTCGTGTGCAACGGTCGCGGGGTGGCGGCGGAGGTCGTGCTCCGGGTCGAGGCGGTCGACGCCGGGGGAGCTGTAGTCGCGACAGCCACGGCGGATCCGCATCTCGTCCCCGTCGCGGAGAACGTTCCGGTGGGTGTCTCGATCACCCTGCCCGATGCGCACCTATGGACGCCGGAGGCGCCTCATCTCTACACCGTCCAGGTGGTACTGGAGAGTACGGGCGAGGCGGTGGACGTGGTGGTCTTTCGCACCGGTTTCCGGACGATCGAGGCACGGGACGGACGGCTCTGGCTGAACGGGGAGCCCCTCTTCCTGACCGGCTTTAACCGCCACGAGGACTCACCCAACACCAATATGTGCCCCGACCTGGAGGGCACCCGGCGTGACCTCCTGGCTATGAAAGATGCCGGCGCCAATTTCATCCGCCTCTGCCACTACCCCCATCACCCGGGTGAGCTCGACCTCTGTGACGAGTTGGGGCTGCTGGCGATGGCCGAAATCCCGCTCTACTGGTGGGGCGGGACGTCGGAGGCCCTCGAATCCGCTGCGGAGCCGGACCTTGACGCGAGCGAGATCGTCGCAGCGACGAAGTTGGCGAATGCGAAGCGCCAGCTCGAGACGCTGATCGGACGAGATCGCAATCACCCTACCGTGATCTTCTGGTCGGTCAGCAACGAAACACAGGAGGAACACGTCGAGGTGGCGGCGGGTAACCGCGAGTTGATCGAGATGGCGCAGGCGCTGGACCCGACGCGCCTGGCCGTCCACGTCAGCGACCACTG
>SLDA01000234.1 GCA_007125545.1 Thermoflexales bacterium
GTCGATTACCGCTACATTGAGACTGTGCTGGTGGTGACCGACTTCCCTCAGCCGGATCTGGACGAGTTGTCCGCGCTGCGGGATCAGGGTCTGGGAGGAGGGGGGCAGTGAGTCTCTACTTTGGCATTCCCATCCTGCTGCTGGCTGCTGTGGTGCAAAGTACCTGGTTGGAGGGCATCCATCTTGTCGGAGGACGCCCTGATCTGGTCCTCCTGCTGGCGGTGACCTGGTCCATCATCCGTGGGGCCGAAGAGGGCGCCCTGTGGGGGTTTGTCGGCGGTGTCTTTTGCGATTTGCTCTCCGGCAGCGGCTTGGGCCTCTGGACCCTTTCCCTGACAATCGTGGGTTTTCTGGCCGGGCAGCCCTGGGTGCATGCGCTAGGCCCCACAGTGATCCGCTTGGCGTTGATGTCAGCCTTCGGTACGTTGCTGGGACATCTCATCCTGTTGCTCACGATGGGGCTTTTGGAGTACTCGGTCAATATTGGTGGGTCGTTGCTCACCGTCGCGGGACCTGCGGCGCTGCTCAATCTGGTGCTCTCTCCATTTGCGTTCTCGTTCCTGGTCTGGTTTCATCAACGGAACCGCATGCGTGCTCGGGGAGGCGGCTGATGGGCTGGCCAAGGACTCGTGACCGCAATCGTGGAGCAGTAGCTCCTAACTGGCTAGGCACATCCTCGCAAGACCTTAACCGGGATGGGGATGCCTCAAGGCGGCCTTTCTGGCCTCTCCAGGCGCCGCGTATCGCTATTCTGGGGTGGGGCATTCTGCTGATCTTGGGCCTCTACTTTATTCGGCTTTGGCAATTACAGTTTCTGGAGGGCGGCGCTTGGCGCGCTCGCGCTGTGCAGCAACAGAGCCGGCTGGTCACGCTCAGCCCCCCGCGCGGTGTCATCTATGACCGCAACGGCGAGATTCTCGTGCGCAATGTGCCCGCATATAATGTGACGGTGACGCCTGGCGAGCTTCCCGAGAATGGTGACCGACGGCGCGAGGTATTGTTGCGCTTGGCGCAGCTGCTTGAGGATGTTGAATATTCGACAAGGGAAGGGCTGGATCAGCCGGAGTATCGAACGGAGATCAGCGGTGTCGGACGCGCCGATTTCCCCCCTTTCGGTGAGGTGCCAGCCCCTGGTCTGCTGGAAATGGTCGAAGAGGTCAAGTGGTTAGTGCCTTTTGCACCGATTGTCGTGGCCGAAGATATCGACCGTGACCTGGCACTCATGATTGCCCAGGAGAGCGGTGTCACGATGCCTGGTGTGGACATCGAGATCGTGCCACAGAGGCGCTATACATACGGGAGCTTGATGTCGCAGATTCTCGGATTCCTGGGGCCGATCCCTCCTGAACGGGTGACAGAGTTCGAGCAGAAGGGCTACAATGTTAATATAGATCGCATCGGTTATGCTGGCATCGAGGCCCGGTTGGAGGAGTCGCTACACGGGATACCCGGCCGCAAGGTCGTTGAGAGGGATATCCTCGACCAGGAACTGGCGGTTTTGAGTGAGACGCCTCCGGGACCAGGCGATACTGTTTACCTAACGATCGACGTAGAACTCCAGGCTGTTGCAGAAGCGGCGCTTCTGAATGGGTTGCAGGCTTCCGCTCTGCGTTGCCCGGAGTGTGAATCGGAGCGAGGTGTCGCCATTGCGCTCGACCCGCGTGACGGGCAGGTGCTTGCGATGGTGAGCCTACCGAGCTATGACAACAACTTGTTTAGCGGCAAGTTGGATCTGGATGCCTACGATCGCTTGCTCGCGGACCGACATCGTCCCTTCGTCAATCACGCGATTGCCGATCAGGTGCCGCCTGGGTCTGTCTTTAAAATCATTCCTGCCGCGGCAGCTCTCCAAGAGGGCATTATTAACCGCTTCACAACGCTGAACTGTCCCGGCATCATTTATCTGCCGAATATGTTTGCGCCAGATGATCGATCCCTTGCGCAGCCTTTCCGCTGCTGGATCCAATTGCAGTGGGGATATGGACACGGCGCTCTGAATGTCGTGGATGCGCTCGCTCAATCCTGTAATATCTACTTCTACCAGGTGGGTGGAGGCCTCGAAGCCGCGCAATTCCAGGGATTGGGGGTCGATCGGTTGGCGGCCTACTCCCGCGAGTTTGGCCTTGGCGCCAAGACTGGCCTCGATATCCCGGGTGAAGCTGCCGGTCTCGTGCCGACGCCGCGTTGGAAGCGTGAGTTCTATCAGGAGACTTGGACCACAGGCAACACCTATAGCTTCGCGATTGGCCAGGGTGACGTCCTGGTGACGCCCTTACAGATGGCGAATATGCTGGCGGTGGTCGCCAATGGTGGCACGCTCTATCAACCGCAACTGATCCATCATATCGTGGATGGGACCGGTCAGGTTATCCAGCCTTTCGCACCGATTATCAGTCATACCCTGGAAATCGACCTTCCTGTATGGAATGTGGTTCGCGAAGGGCTCGACGTGGCGGTGTCGCCGACTGGTACCGGCTCCCGCGCCATGTTGGATCCTGAACTGGGTATCAACCTCGCGGGCAAAACGGGTACTGCCGAGTACTGCGATGATATCGCGCTGAGGGCCGGACGGTGTAATATTGAAACACACGAAGTGCTTCCTACACACGCTTGGTTCATGGCCTACGGCCCTGTCGAAGAGCCTGAGATCGTGGTTGTGGTCTGGGTCTATGACGGCGGCGAAGGATCTGCGACTGCGGCACCCGTAGCGCGCGAAATTCTCGATTACTATTTCCGCCAGAAGTTGGGCCTCCCGCCTGCGGAGTCAGAGTGACGTGAAGGTCAGGGGCACAGGCCGCTGGCTCGACCGGAGCTGCCTCAGCCATCCGAGGCTCAGCCGTCCGAGGCTCAGCCGTCCGAGGCTCAGCCTCATTGTAAGCGGCAGTATCTGGGGCGTGGGCGGTGCTAGCGTGCTCGCACGGGACCTATGGTGGCCCTTCTACTATGGGCTGCTGGGGATCGCTCTCTGCGCACTGACGGGAGCCCTGTTGGTGCTCGTGCTGGCGAGGATTTTGCCGGCGTATGACGAGGGGCGCTGGAAGGGAATCTCATGGGATTCCCTACCTCTTTGGCTGCCCGCTCTTGGTTTCCTCCTTCCCGGCTCCCCGCCCTGGCGCGGGCCAGTCCTATGGATAGGGGGCCTTCTCATTTGGATTCTGAGTCGGATCGATAAGCCCTCTATATCCCGGCGATTCTGGCTGGCGCTTGCCGTTGGATTGCCTCTGGCCGTCTACCTGCCCGACCTATCCCCTTACGTTGGGCGCGCAGACACTTTCGAGTTTCAGGTCGTCGGACCTCAGTTAGGAATCGCACATCCGAGCGGGTATCCGCTCTACACGTTGATCAGCAAGTTCTTCTCTATGTTGCCGGTGAGTACGATCGCGTGGCGCATCAATCTCTCGTCGGCAATCTTCGCTGCTCTCGCGGCGGGCTTTCTTTTCCTCGCGTTAGATACGCCTGCGAGGGCGCGGCGGGCACGCGCGAAGCTATCGGTTCGGGGAAACGCTGAGTCGGCAGGTTCCGTTGAACAGGAAGAGTGGAAGGGCGCGCGCCCTATACGCTTGGCTGTGGTGCTCACGCTTGCCTTTTCACCCACGCTCTGGTCGAGGGCAGTGGAGGCCGAGGTCTATACACTGAATGCCTGCCTTGTCGCGTTGTGCCTTTGGCTGGTCGTTAGTTGGCACACGGGTGTGGGTTGGGTGCCCGGCCCCCCCCTCCGGGGAAATATCCGGCGCTTGACGGCCCGCTTACAAGGGCAACCGGCGTTTGCCGAGATCGTCTGGCCTGCCCTGGGTCTGCTGCTGGGCTTGGCGTTGGCCTCGCACATTACGCTGGGCGCGTTGGCTTTCATCTCCGGCTCTGGCCTCTTGCTCCCCAGGCACCGTCCTTCGCGACGCGCATGGTTGCTCGCGCTGGGCTTGGGCGTTCTCGGCGTTCTGTTCTATGCCTACATCCCACTGCGGTGGCCCGCTATCATGGGTGGGGAGCGGATGTCGCTGGCTCATTTCTGGCGATTTGTGACGAATGCGGAGAGTAGCGGAGCATTGCATCCGCTGGCCTTCTATCGAGACCCGGCACGCTGGTCCCTGGTGGGCCGGCTCTTACTTCTCCAGGTAGGATGGAGTGGATTGGCGCTGGCGGCTGTGGGTCTGGTCGTGCTGGCCTGGAACTTGCCCGCGTTGGCGCTGGGGCTGGTATTGGCCTTTGCCGCCTGGGTCTGGTTTGGCCTGAGCTTCTACGTTGCCGAACCGGACTACTCAGCTTTCTACATTCCGGCACACGTCCTGCTTGTGTTCCTGCTGGGGTGGGGAGCGGATGCTGCCGGCGCTGGAGTTGCGCGATTGAGAGGTGCGGCGGAGGTCGCTGGAGGTTGGCGACTGAGAGTCGGCGTCCCCTTCTCCCGCTTCCTCGCACAGAGCCTGCTCGTGGCCGTATTCATGCTGCCTTTAAGTCGGCTCTGGATCACGGGACCCTGGCTGGATACGCGGGCTGAGGGACGCGGGGACGAATTGTGGGGGCGCTACGTCCTAGGTCTTCCTCTGACCGAAGGTGCTACGGTTCTCGCCGACAGCGAGAAATTCCCGCCCCTCTATTATCTGCAGCAGATTGAAGGGCTGCGTCCGGACCTTGAGCTTGTCACTCTGTTCAACGAGCAGCAGTACCGCGAGGCTCTTGAGGCTCGGTTGAACATTGGGCAACAGGTCTACCTGGCCCGGTATCTGCCGGGCATGGACGCTTACGGCGTGAGCTCGATCGGCCCCCTGGTGGCGGTTGCACCGCCCTCCCTTGCGGGAGAGGGACACGCAGAGGGTGTGCCTTTCGGCGAGGCGTTAGTCTTGAGCGGCTATGAGCTGCTACCGGACCCGGTGGGCCGTTCAATACATCACTTGACACTCGTATGGAGCGTCAGGGAGCTGGTGCCGACTGACCTCGATGTCCGTCTTCGATTGACTATGCAGGGGCTGGAGACGGAAAGCGTCGTTTGGGAGGCCCCCGCCCGGCGCCCGGTAGGCGGTTACACCACGACACAGGCGTGGCAAGTCGGCTGGACTGTTCGGGATTACCATGCCCTGGTGTGGCCGGCATGGCTCCCCCCCGGCGATTATGAGTTGGAGGTCGCTCTTTTCCCCCGTTTCGAGACTGTGGGGTTGCCGCTCAGGGACGGGACAGAGTACTGGCATCCGCTGGGTAGCCTCACGGTTGTTCCGCCTGCCGGAGAGAGCCTGCCGAATCGCCACGCCGTGCTTCTGGAATCGGTGCCGGAGTCAGGCGCCTCGAAGTCCAGCCTGTGGCTCGTCGCGAGCGGAATGCCGGGGGAGGTAGCCGTTGGTTCGCCCCTGGACCTCGATCTTGCCTGGATCTGCCGGGGCGGAGTGCCGGCGGAGATCGATCCGTTGATTTGGTGGGTTGATGCCGAGACCGGTGTGGAATTTCCGCAACCGCTAACGGCCCGAGGGGAGGCGGCGACCGGCTTGCTGTGTCCGGATTCGGACGCCGCCGTCACGATACGCCGATACCCGCTTCTCGCTCCCGATCAGCCAGGACGGTATCATATTGAGGTTGGGACTCGGGATGTGGAGGCTACCGACTTGGCCTCTGCACGGTGTGACTGGCTCGGACGGTCTCGGTACAGATGCCCGATTACGACAGTGGAGGTGGGAGCCGCCGGTGCCGGACTGGCGACCTATGCGGGTCATGTGTTGCTCCGTGAGGCCGAGGTGGACGCGGCTGGGGTGCCCGCAGGTGGGCCATTGTATGCCAGACTTCGATGGCGCGCGCTGGAAGCGATGATGCATGATTATACCGTTTTTGTCCAACTGATTGGGCCGGACGGGCAGGTCTACGGCCAGGCGGACAGTTGGCCGGCGCAGGGCGGCCGGCCAACGAGCGGGTGGCGCCCGGGCGAGGAGGTTATAGATCCGCATAGCTTCTACGTTCGACCGGATGGGCCATCCGGCGACTATCGCGTTATTGCCGGGCTCTACTTGCTGGCCGACATGACACGGCTTCCTGTGATCGATGCTGCCGGAAACCCAGTCGCTGACTTCTACGAGATTGGCAGATTCTCCCTTCCTTAGGCAGAATCTGCTTGCATGAAGGACCGAAAGTGCTACAATGAATCTCCGTACCGCTGCCCCATTTTTCCGTACGGAGGACATTCAGTGATTGACCAATCCGAGAATTGGTATGCGCGTGGCGTACCGGAGACCCTTGAGGCTCTCCAAGTCGACGGCCAACTTGGCCTGACTTCGGCCCAAGCTAAGCAACGTTTGAACGAGTATGGTCTTAACGAGCTTAGCGAAAAACCCCCACCCACCTTCTGGGAGCGACTGTGGAATCAGCTGACCGAATTCGTGGTCATCATCCTGTTGGTGGCAGCTGTCGTCTCAGCGCTGCTCGGTGACTACATCGAAGCGGCCGCCATTATGGCGATTGTGGTGCTGAACTCGGCGATCGGTGTGATCCAGGAGAGCAAGGCCGAGGAGGCTCTGGCGGCTCTAAAGAAGATGGCGGCGCCCGATGCACAAGTGATCCGCGACGGTCACCGGATCACGGTCCCTGCAAGCCACCTGGTCCCCGGCGATATCGTACTTCTGGAGGCTGGGAGTATTCTGCCCGCGGACGTGCGTCTGATTCAGACTATGAACCTGCAGATCGAAGAGGCCTCGTTGACAGGCGAGTCGGTCCCGGTCAATAAGCGCGCTCACGAGACGGTTCCCTCGAATGCCGGCATTGGCGACTGGCACAACATGGCCTTTATGAGCACCACCGTGACATACGGGCGTGCACAAGGGGTCGTTATCGCTACCGGAATGAAGACTGAAATCGGTAAGATCGCCGAGATGATCCAGTCTGTTGAGGATGAGGATACCCCACTTCAGAAAAAGTTGGATCAAGTGGGAAAGACGTTGGGCACGCTCAGTCTGGCTGCCTGTGGCCTGGTCTTTGCGGTTGGCATCCTGCGTCCCGTCTTTGTGGGACAGGGATTTCCTGAGTGGACGGAGGTCCAGGAGCTCTTCATTCTTGCCGTCAGCCTTGCGATTGCGGCGGTTCCCGAAGGCTTGCCCGCTGTTGTGACGATCTGTCTGGCGCTTGGTATGCAAGAAATGGTCAAGCGTCACGCCCTGATTCGCAGCCTTCCTGCAGTGGAAACGCTGGGGTCGACGATGGTCATCTGCTCGGACAAGACCGGCACGTTGACACAGAACCAGATGACGGCAGTCCGCATCTGGGCGGATGGCAAGGAGTTCGGCGTAACTGGCCGCGGTTATAGTGCCACCGGTGCTTTTGAGCTTGGTGGCCAGCCTATCAACGTAGCCGACTTCCCGACTCTGCGCAATACGCTATGGGGTGGTGTGCTCTGTAACGATGCCAGCTTGGAATCCTACGGCGCCGGGAACGAGAGCCGGATGGTTGGTGATCCAACGGAGGGCGCTATGGTGGTCGCCGGCGCAAAAGCCGGCTACCGGCGCGGTCAACTGGATGAGCAGTTCCCGCGTGTGAATGAAATTCCCTTCGATGCTGACCGGAAGCGTATGACGACCATTCATAGCCTGAATGGTCACGATATCGCCGGCCTCAGTCCCCTCCCATCGTCGCCTTCCGGGCTTGGCTACATCGCGGTGGTCAAAGGCGCGCCCGATCTCATTGTTGAGCGGTGCACACAGTTGCAGACTGATAATGGGCCCGTCGTGATGACAGCCGCCATGCGGGAGACTATCGCGCAGGCGAATGCGGCACTGGCGTCTCAAGCACTACGCGTTCTAGGTGTGGCGTACCGCCCGCTCGATACCATCCCCGAGGAGCCCAAGTCTGACGAGGTGGAACGTGACCTGGTCTTCGTCGGTCTCCAGGGGATGATCGATCCGGCACGCCCAGAAGTGCTGCCGGCAGTCTTGAAGGCGCAGGGTGCCGGACTGCGCACGATTATGGTGACCGGCGATTACGCGGCAACCGCGGCTGCCGTCGCTACTGAAATCGGTATCCTTCGTCCGGGCCGCGAGACCGTCTCCGGTGCTGAGCTGGAGGCGATGAATGACGACGAACTGGATCGCCGCATCGATAACGTCGATGTCTTCGCTCGCGTAGCACCCCATCACAAGATGCGGATCGTAGCCGCGCTTCGGAAACGCGATAATGTTGTGGCCATGACGGGCGATGGCGTGAATGATGCTCCGGCCCTCAAGCAGGCCGATATCGGCATTGCGATGGGCATTACGGGCACGGATGTGACGAAACAGACGGCAGACATGGTGCTTACAGATGACAACTATGTTTCAATCATCAGTGCGATCGAGCAGGGCCGTGTCATCTACTCTAATATCCGCAAGTTTGTCTTCTTCCTGCTTTCCTGCAACGTAGCCGAGATTATGATCCTCTTTCTGGCCACGATCTTCGGCTGGCCCGCACCGCTCACGGCGATCCAGCTACTGTGGCTGAATCTTCTGAGCGACGGGGCTCCGGCGCTGGCGCTAGGACTGGAGAAGGGCGATCCTGACATTATGGACCGGCCGCCGCGTCCTCCAAGCGAACCCGTAATCAACCGGGAGATGACGATCGGTGTAGTTGTCCAGACGTTTGCCATCACCACAGCGGTTCTGGCGGCGTATTGGCTTGGACTCCGTGTGTTTGCAGATCGGCGAGGGCTCGTAGACCCTGAGAGTCGGCTTCTGGTGGGCCGGACGATGGCCTTCGTCACGTTGGTGCTATCGGAGTTGTTCCGAGCTTACACTTCGCGTTCCGAGCGTTATCCGCTTTTCCGCCTGGGTGTCTTCACCAACAAGTTCATGCAGTATGCGGTGGGCTTCTCGATGGTGTTACTGCTAATGGTCATCTACCTGCCTATCGAGGCCGTCGGTGATATCTTCAACACTGTGCCCTTAACCTCGATGGAGTGGCTGGTGCTCACACCCCTCATCTTGCTACCCTCGATTATCGCTGAGTTGCGGAAGGTGATAGCTTTTCGTAGACAGGGATACGCTTAAGCACCCGCTCTTCTAGTAGGCAGACTGGGAAATAACAGGAGGCGGCCTCACGCTGAGACCGCCTCCTGTACTATTTGGGTGATCGCATAGTGAGTGACGTGATCCTGAGGCGCGTATGGCGTGTAGCTGATGATAGGGAGCTATCAGTCTTCGGGGGAGAAGGTATAACCTACACCGGGAATGGTGATGATGTAGCGTGGATGACGCGGATCGGGCTCGACCTTGACACGCAACCGCCGCACGAGCCCCCGGACGAGATCGCGCTCGCCCTCTCCTGTGTAGCCCCAAACCTGCTCTACCAACACCTCAGTCGGGACGACCTGCTCTTTGTGAATCATCAGGGTGTAGAGTAAGCGGAACTCCAGTTGGGTGAGGCGGCGGGGGCTGCGTCCATCAACGACCACACTGCGTGTTGCCGGGTCGAGTTCCAACTGTCTCGCACTGAGCGTGGGCAGTGTGAAGTAGGGCAGGTTGGATGCTCGCCGGAGCAGCGCGCGAGTTTGCGCGATGAGCAACCGGGCGCTAAAGGGTCGCTGCACGATGAGATCCGCGCCTGACTCCAATGCGATGGCATGGGTGGCCTCATCGAGTTGCTCGGCGATTACTAGCAGTGGCATATGGCTTTGAGCGCGGATAGTCTTGATAGTACCGATCGGTGAGCCTTCGGTAGTGACCACAACAATCAGGCTAACCGGGTCCCCGTGGTCGCCGATATCCAGCTCAGTTTCAGCTCGCACTGGCGTGAGGCTTATGGAGGCCTCCGAGGAATTGAAGTCCGTCGAGATCGAGACTGGCACCTCACGGAGCCGGGTCACGTTGAGTCCCGCCCGCTGCAGCACCAGGGACAGCACGGCTGTTTCATCTGGATCTTGGGAGATCACCAGCGCTCTCATGGCTCTGTTCCTCCCGCTCCTAGTGCGGCTAGGTTCTCACGGTTCCCTCGACACGATCTGCGTGCGCACCGCCTCCGACTGTGTCCGGTTGCCCGCGGCATCGTAGGCGATGACGTGGAAGCGCAGGTCCGCTGGACCGCGCAGCGTCCAGTTCACGTTGAAGGGAGCCAGTGTGCGAACGGCAAAAGGCTCCGCACCGCTATTCACATAGAACTCGACTCGGGAGATAGCGTAGTTGTCGTTAACCTCTGCATGGACATTGATCCAGGTCTGAGCTTGATACTCAAAGACGGATCCGGGAGGCGGGTAGGTCACTTGTGCCTTTGGGGGTGTGTTGTCCACGGTGAGCTGGATCGACGCTTCGCGCGATTGCTGATCATGTCCGATCACCTGCAGTTGGACCGTGTACACGCCATCTCTCAATCCGGTCGTGTCGAAATACTCGAGTATATTGTTCTCAACCTCATTGTAATGATCGGGGCCGATAGGCGTCCACCCGCTAGGATTCATCCCTTGTCCGAAGAGCAGGCGATAGTATTCGACATCGCCCAGTACGTTCCCGACGATCGGAACCACACCCCCAACGTATGAATACGTCGTCGGCGTAATGATCGCGACCTCCGCGTGGACTATGCTGGGACCATGAATCGTATCATACTCTGCCGGGGGCACGTAACGGGCGCGTTGAGCGTCGGGCAAGCTCGCGATCCAATCCTGTGCTTCTGGCGGCAGGATCACATAGATACGTTCCTCAATCAGTTCCGGGGGCGTGAAAATAGTGGCCAGCTTACCTGTCTCACGATTGACCGGGTAGCTTTGATGCAAGCTGTCGACCTCGGTTGGTTCCGTACCGGGTATCATGAGTTCTGTACGCGTATTGCAGTGCTGATTTGGCTTCAGTCCTGAGCCATCGCAGACCCTCACCTGGACGAGGCCGCCAGGATTGGTGAAAGGTACAATGGGAAGCGTCTTGTGCGCGTACTCCATCACGGCGTGCCAGATATAAGAAGCCCCCCGCGCTCCAGGCGTATTGATCATATAATCATCGCCGTCCTTGTTCCCCTGCCAGACGCCGACCGCCAATTGCGGTGTGTAACCCACGGTCCAGTTATCGCTGAAGTTGTTGGTGGTTCCGGTCTTCGCTGCGGCCGGACGATCGTTGGACAGTTCCAGTGCATTAGGTGTCCCGAAAGCGGGAATGCGGGCCTGCCGGTCGGCCAGGATATCTGTCATCAGATAGGCGAGACGTGGCTCCAAGACCTGACGCGACTCAGGTTGCTGTATCTCGTAAAGGACTTTCCCGGCGCGATCCTCGACGCGTAGGATGGCAATCGGTTCGACCTCGCGAAAGTTTGGTCGCAGCTCCTGCTCGGGAACGGGCGCTCCATAAATCGCGCCGTTGTTGGCAAAGACTGTGAAGGCGTAGGTCTCATCAATCAACTTCACCTCGCCACCTCCCAGCGTCAGGCTCAGGCCGTAGTGCTGGAGACTCTGGTCCAGTGTGGTGATACCCATTCTATGAGCAGTCCGTATCACGTTATCGATGCCCGCGAGATACATGGCTTCGACCGCAGGGATGTTGAGCGATCGTGCCAGGGCCCCTCGCAAACTAACAGGTCCCGTATAGTCGCGGGAGTAGTTCTCTGGAACGTAAGGGGCCATTCCCGGGCCTTGGTCGAACGCTTTGCGAACATTCAGAAACATATGGGCCGCATTGTGTCCTTGTGAGAGCAGGGTTACATAGGTGAAGGGCTTAAACGAGGAGCCGGGCTGCCGGAGGCCATCCGCGGCAACGTTGAACTGTCCATCGATCTCTACGTTCCAATAGTCGGCGCTTCCCACCATGGCGACAATTTCGCCGGTTGTGGGGCGGATGGCGACCAATGCCGAATTCTTGACATTGAAGTCTACGCCAACCCGATTTGCAGGAATATCGGGCAGGAACTGTACTGCCTCGCACCCGTTGGCTATCGCTTCCGGGATGATGATAGTGGGATCCTGGCCCTGTTGAATCTTTAGGTAAGCTTGAATCACACACTGGGCCTGCTCGTTGAGCTCTAGATCCAACGTAGTATAAACCCGGAGCCCGCCGCCGGCTACCAGTTCAGGTCCGAACATATCTTCGAGCTCTCTCCGTACGTACATAGAAAAGTGCGGAGCAACGATGTCGAACCTCTGATAGGACTTGGCCAACTGCCATGGCTCTCTCTCTGCAGCATCTGCTTGCGCGGATGTGATGCAGCCCTCCTCAACCATGCGCTGGAGGATGAGACCTTTGCGCATATCAGCAGCTTCGGGTGCATCGAATGGATTGAGTCGTGGGAACTGAGGAATGGCAATCAGGGTAGCAGCTTCCGAAATCGACAACTCTTTCGCTGACTTGCCGAAATAGACCCGGGCTGCGGCATCGATACCGTATGCCAAGTTGCCGTAGAGGTTGGTGTTGAGGTACCATTCCAGGATCATCTCTTTTTCGTAGAGCCGGGTTAACTCTATCGAAATCAGAACTTCTTTAACCTTTCGGTCGTACCGCTTCTCAAACCGTTCTTCCAGGGGAATGACCGAGTTCTTGACGACCTGTTGCGTGATACTGGAGCCACCCTGAATGTCGTTTCCGAGTAGATTATCCCGAAAGGCGCGGGCCATACCCTCGATATTGAAGCCGGGGTTGTCCCAGAAGGTCTTGTCCTCTGCGGCGACCGTCCCGCAGATGACGTACTCGGCCATCTCCGATAGGGGCACCCAGTTTCGATCGCCGGCATTGGGATCAATGACTTCGTAGATCAGGGCCGGTTCGCGGCGCCCGTCGCCATTCGAATCTGGGCCCCAGGCGTAGATCTTGGTGGTCTCAAACGTTTGGATGCTGGCCTCCTCTACCTCTTTTGGGGTAGGAAGACCATCGGTGATCATGGTGTAAGCACCCGCGGCGGCACCCACGCTCATTCCTACGAAAAGGAGCGAGGCCAGCGTGCTGACCAAGACGAGCAACCCTACAATGCGAAGCACGAGACTCAGGCCCGTGCGACTGCGCTTGCGTTCGCGCTCGCGCTCGATTACAATGAGTGTCCGGATGAGTGTAAC
This sequence comes from Thermoflexales bacterium, assembly GCA_007125545.1. Lineage (GTDB taxonomy): Bacteria > Chloroflexota > Anaerolineae > B4-G1 > SLSP01 > PWVB01. The sequence goes on from SLDA01000234.1 coordinate 12,959, forward strand.
AGGTGTACGTGCTGTTGTCATAGTTGAGTCTTATCCCCGTATAAACGATATGTACGCAGCATCGTTCAATCTGCCGGCCCTCTGCCGGCCCTCTGCCGACCCACTGCCGGCCCACTGCGACCCATTATCCCCTGCTATGGCTCTTTGGCAAGCCGCCATCAGATTAGGCAGGCACGCACTGTGCCGAGTTAAGCGCGTGCAAGCTACGTTGGCAATGTAGTGTCTGCTGCTTCCTAACTTTGTGCTTGACGATTTCCTATAATCCATTAGAATGTACTTCATAGCAAAAAAGGCTAGGGGACTATGTTTGAATCATTGAGTGACAAGTTACAGGGCATCTTCGACCGCTTGGGAAAGCGGGGCGTCTTGCGTGAAGAAGATGTCAAAGAAGTGTTGCGCGAGATTCGCCTTGCATTGCTGGAGGCTGATGTCAATTACAAGGTCGTCAGGGATTTCACCAATCGTGTGCGCGAAAAGGCGGTGGGCGAGAGCGTTTCGCGCGCGCTGAATCCCGCGCAGCAGGTTGTCAAAATCGTGCACGACGAGCTAGTCGAAACGCTCGGCGAGCCGGGCCGTTTGGCCTTCAAGGGCCGCGCTCCTTACATCTATATGTTGGTGGGATTGCAGGGCTCGGGTAAAACGACGATGGTTGCCAAGCTTGCGCTGCATCTACGATCCCAGGGGCACTTTCCGCTGATGGTCGCGGCTGACGTATACCGGCCCGCAGCTATTACCCAGTTGGAGGTTCTCGGACGGCAGATTGATATCCCGGTTTTCAGCGAGGGAACATCGGTCGCCCCTCCGGACATCTGTGTGCATAGTTTGGAGCATGCACGCAGCCGTGGTGCCGATGTCATTATTCTGGATACGGCGGGCAGGCTCCAGATCGATAACGACATGATGGCAGAGCTGGAGGCTATTCGAGAGCGGGTGAATCCGACCGAGGTTTTGTTGGTCGCGGACGCTATGACGGGTCAGGAAGCTGTTAGCATCGCCGAAGGCTTTCATAAGCACGTCCCGCTATCTGGCTTGATCTTGACCAAGGTGGATGGTGATGCGCGCGGCGGTGCTGCTATCAGTATGCGGGCGGTTACCGGGGTGCCGATTAAGTTTCTGGGTACAGGCGAGAAGGTCAGTGCTCTGGAGCCCTTCCATCCGGAGCGTTTGGCATCACGAATTCTGGGGATGGGGGATGTGCTTACCCTCATCGAACGCGCCGAGGCCACCTTCGATGCTGAAGAGGCCGCCCGTATGGAGACGAAACTGAGCAAGGGTGAGTTCAGTTTGGAGGATTTCCTCCAGCAGTTACGCCAGGTACGCAGCATGGGGCCGATTCAGGAGATTTTGAACATGGTCCCGGGAATGGGGAATGCACTGCGCGGTGTTGACATCGACCAGACTGAGACTGAGAAGAGTATGAAGTCGATCGAGGCTATCATCCTGTCGATGACACCTGATGAGCGCCGGCATCCGCGCATTCTCAATGCGAGCCGCAAGCGACGAGTCGCGGCCGGAAGTGGCACGAGCGTACAGCAGATCAACCAATTACTGTCGCAACACCGACAGATGGAAAAGATGATCAAGCGGCTGAATGAGGGCAAGCTACGGGGGTTGTCCGGATTGTTTCAGTAGTAGATCCACATATACATCCCACCCGGGAGAGAATCTCGGTGTTTGGGGCGATAGGTGGTTAGCATCGATGGATACAAAGAAGATGGTAAATTAGCAGGAGGCTATTGTACACACATGCTTAAGATAAGGCTACGTCGGGTTGGGGCGAAAAAGCAGCCCAGCTATCGGATCGTCATTGCAGAATCTACTGCATCTAGAGATGGGAAGTTTGTCGAGAATATCGGTATGTACAATCCGCGCACGGATCCTGAGACGGTGCGCATTCAGGAAGAGCGAGCATTGCACTGGCTGTCGGTAGGCGCACAGCCGACCGAGGCCGTAGCGCGCATCTTCCGCACGCATGGAACGATGGACCGTTTTGAGCGTTTGCGGGGTGGCGAACCTCTGGATGCATTAGTAGCCGAGGCGAACGTATCCGCAAAAGTGGAACCGGTTAGGGCTCCGGTGGAGGTTGTTGAGGAGACTGAGGAAGACCTGTCCACCAGCGTGGAGGATGTCGATCTTCCTGCAGAGGCTGCTGAAGATCTCGAGGCCGAGGAATCGACGGATGTTGCTTCGGAGGAAACTGAGGATCCGGAGTCGGCGTAGTTGTAATCAGGCAATATTGCTAGCTGTCTGTGCCTTCTGATACACGAATAAGCACCGGCCAGAGTGATCTGGCCGGTCACGAATCAAGCGGAGGTTATCTTCCCGGCGGGCGGTAACTATAGGTTGCTATCTGGGATGACAGAGGTGTTGGATCGCCAAACCTCAAGTTTCATAGGCTCACTTTCCTGGCTTCGCGGACTCAACGCGTGGTGCGCTTACTAGTTTCTCGTTTCGTCCGTACTCTATCCTTTCATCTGCCTAGGAGGTGGCGTAATGTCGAAGGTCCAAGACATGGTCGAGTACATTGTCAAGGCACTGGCTGATCAGCCGGAAGCCGTCACTGTATCAGAAATTGAAGGCGAGACATCCATCGTACTGGAGTTGCGTGTCGCTCCTGAGGACATGGGTCGCATGATCGGGCGTGAGGGGCGTACCATCAATGCGATGCGGTCGCTGGCCCGCGTGCTGGGCGCTAAGATGGGCAAAAAAGTCACCCTGGAGATCGTCTAGGTATGGCCACAATGGCCTTTCATCGCAGCTTAGTGGGGCTCAGGCATGCAGCGCAGGCACCCTGAGCCCTCCCATTTGGCTGTTGGACGGGTATTGCGCCCCCATGGCGTTCATGGCGAACTGCGCGTCGAGATTCTGACCGACTCTCCCGAACACCTGTCAGAGGTGGAGACGCTCTATGTGGGGAAGAGTCGCCGGCCATATCACCTTGACTCTGTGCGGCTGCATCAGAAAATCGCGCTGCTCAAACTCGCTAGCTGCGATGATCGCAATGCGGCCGACGAGCTACGGGGTGAGTATCTCTACGTGGCGGCTGAGGATGCGGTTCCACTTGATGTCGACGAAGTCTATGAATACCAAGTCGTAGGCCTGACCGTCGTTACCGATGAAGGCCAGTTACTGGGTGAGGTGGTTGAGGTATTTACGGCGCCGGGAGCGAACGACGTGTTCGTCGTCCATGGCCCGCTGGGCGAGATTCTAATTCCCGCTATCGAAGAAGTCGTCATCGGTCTCGAACTGGAGGCTCGGCGTTTGGTCGTTCGCTTGTTGCCTGGGCTTCTCGATAGCGCTTAAAAACATAGTAGCCTCTGGTGGCCCATGGATGACGATCTACGTTACTGGTTGGGTTTCAACCTGGTGCGGGGAATTGGGCCTGTCCGGCTGCGTGCCTTGATTGCTGCTTTTGGCGATGTCAGATCGGCGTGGTCGGCTTCCGAATCGGATTTATTGAAGCTGCGCATCAACCGGCGTGCAGTTACCAATCTGCTCCGCGCACGGCGCGAGGAAGATTTGGACCAACTCCTCCGCCGCTTGGACCAAGAGAAGGTGCAGGCACTTACCTGGGATAGCTCGGACTATCCGCCGTTATTGGCGCAGATACCGGATGCGCCGCCCCTGATATTTGTCCGGGGCGCGCTGAAACCCGCGGATGAATGGGCGGTGGCGGTCGTTGGGACTCGGAAGGTGTCCCCCTATGGCCGCGAGGTCGTGCGCCGTCTGGTGCCTGAACTGGCCCGAGCCGGACTGACCGTGGTAAGCGGCTTGGCGCGCGGCATCGATGGCATGGCACACTCAATTGCTCTGGCAGAGGGCGGGCGAACCATCGCCGTGCTCGGCTCGGGTGTCGATACTATTTATCCACCTGAGCATCGAAAACTGGCCGAAGCCATTATCGAGAATGGTGCCGTCATCAGTGACTATCCAATGGGCGCTCAGCCTGAAGCGGCCAATTTCCCGCCTCGGAACCGCATAATTAGCGGCCTCAGCTTGGGTACCGTTATTGTGGAGGCCGGACTACCCAGCGGTGCACTGATCACCGCGGACTTTGCTCTCGAACAGGGACGCGACGTTTTCGCCGTTCCTGGCAGTATTCTCAATGCGGCATCCGCGGGCTCGAACCGATTGATACGCGATGGTGCCCACGTGGTCACTGAAGTCTCCGACATCCTCGAAGTTCTGCAACTGGAGCAAGTTCCGGAGAAGCAGGCCGCACGGATGACACTTCCCAGCTCTCCCACCGAGGCCGCACTTTTTCAACACCTAACGTCCGAACCGCGCCATCTCGACGAACTCGCGCGAGAGGCGGACCTGGCTGTGGCGATCGTCAGCAGCACACTGGTGATGATGGAGCTAAAGGGTATGGTTCGGCAGGTGGGCGGACTTCAGTACGTGCGTGTCTATGAGCACGGCGAGCCTTACCTGACCGGCACATTGCCCGCGACCTGAGCCGGCTGCATATTCAGCTTTCTGACACAGGAGGGAGAATGCTCGAGCACTTGTACGCAGTCATTATGGCGGGCGGGGGGGGGACGCGCTTGTGGCCGCTAAGCCGGCACCAGCATCCGAAGCAGACCTTGAGCCTGATCGGGGAGCGTACGCTCTTCCAGGTTTCCGTCGACCGTTTGCTGCCGTTGTTACCCCTGGAGAGGATTTTCGTGATTACCGCCGCTGAACAGGTCGGCGAGCTAATCAGACAGTATCCGCAGCTCCCCGATGAAAACTATATTATTGAGCCTCTCGGCAGAGGGACCGCACCCTGTATTGGACTTGCGGCTTTGCACTTGCGACATCTCGATCCGGATGCGGTAATGGTCGTGGTGACGGCAGATCATCACATCGAGGACGTCGAAGCGTTCAACGCCAGCCTTGTGGCCGCTGCGCAGGTGGCGGGGGAGGGCTACCTCGTCACCCTTGGTCTGAAACCCACGCATCCCGCGACGGGCTATGGCTATATTCAGCTCGGTCGCGAATTGGGTCGCGTTACGCGGCTTCGCTACTTCGAGGTTGAGGCATTCAGAGAAAAACCTGATCGGGAGCGTGCCGAGCGCTTTTTGGCTGCTGGCCCAAAGTCTGGTGAGGTTATAAGCCAGGGAGCCTACGTCTGGAATAGCGGTATGTTCATCTGGCATGTTGACCGCATTCTGGATGAAATAATGCGCTGGATCCCCGATCTTGCGGACACGCTGAAGCAGTTGGGTGCGGTCTGGCAGACAACCGCGTATCCCACCCGCCTCAATAAGTGTTGGCCGGCCTTGCAGAAGGAAACAATTGACTATGGTATTATGGAGCGCGCTGATCGGGTCGCGGTGATCCCTGTCGAGATTGGCTGGTCTGATATCGGTGTCTGGGCTTCGGTGATGGACATCTATAAGCCTGATCCCGAAGGAAATGTGGTCATAGGTGACGTGAGCCCGGTCGAGGTCCACAATTCTATGATTCTAGCTCAAGGAGGACGGCTCATCGCAGCAGTCGGCATTGACGACTTGATTGTCGTCGATACTCCGGATGCGCTCTTGATAACGCGTCGGGACATGTCCGAGCGGGTGCGGGAGATTGTAGAGCACCTCAAGGCATCGGGCCGGCAGGAGCTGCTGTAACCCAGACCATTCTCGCCTTGCGAGCAGTATAATTGGTCGGGAGACGGAAGGTCCTTCCTCTGCCGCGCTCTCTCTGGGTTCCCCGGTGTGTTAGCGTCGTTGGTTGAGGCCTTGACAGCCGATTCAACTCCGTTATGATTCCCCTGGTTGGCTCCTGGATCCCGCTCCTGCCTCAAGTATGTCGTTCTGCAGGCTGACTCTGGGACTCAGTCAGGTGTGGTCGACAGGATCTAACAGTGTGAGTGTTTTTTCAGAGGTGCCCGGTTGCGCGGGATGGCGACCCGGGTTTTTGCGAATAGGAAGGGGTATGGCTGACGAAGAGCGGAATAAATTGAATGGTGAGATTGCAGCATACTGCGTGAAGTGCCGGGATAAGCGCGAGATGGTGGACACGAAACCCGTCTTCACCAAGAAGGCGCAACCTGCCACGCAGGGTACTTGTCCAGTCTGTGGTACACGTATGTTCCGTATGGGCCGAACGCCGATGCATGCGGGAATGGAGGCGCCGCCCAAACCAGAGCCCCCGAAGCCTACCGGGAAGCTGGTGATCGTGGAGTCGCCGACCAAGGCGAGGACGGTAGGGCGGTTTCTTGGCAAGGGATACACAGTCAAGGCATCGGTAGGGCACGTTCGCGATCTGCTGCGCTCCAGATTGTCGGTTGATGTCGAGAACGACTTCGAACCCAATTACCGTGTGCCTAACGAGAAACGCAGCGTCGTAAAGGAATTGGCCGCTGCTGTTAAGAAATCGGCCGAAGTCTATCTCGCGACAGACCTGGACCGCGAGGGTGAGGCTATCGCATGGCACCTCTATGAGGTGCTCGATCTGACTCCAGAACAGACGCACCGCGTTGTCTTTCACGAGATCACCAAGCCTGCCATTGATGAGGCCTTCGCACACACCCGTTCGATCAATCTGAACCTGGTTGAGGCTCAGCAGGCGCGCCGTATTTTGGATCGGCTTGTGGGTTATCAGTTGAGTCCGCTGCTCTGGCGCAAGGTTCGTAGCCGCCTGTCCGCCGGACGGGTGCAGTCGGTTGCCCTGCGCTTGGTGGTAGAGCGCGAGCGCGAAATCGAAGCTTTCGTTCCGGAGGAGTATTGGACCCTCGATGCCGAGCTATCGCCATCGAATCCGGCGAATAAGAAAAAGAGACCGGTTTTCGTTGCACGCCTTGTCCGGGTGCGAGGTGAGGACGTCTCTCTGCGCTCAGAAGGAGATGTAAAGCCCATTCTGGAGGAGCTGGAAGAGGCGACCTATGTGGTCTCCCGGGTACGTGAGGGCACTCGCACGCGTCGCCCTTCAGCGCCCTATACGACCAGCTCTATGCAGCAGGAGGCATCGAGCAAGTTACGGTTCTCAGCACGCAAGACGATGCAGTTGGCGCAGCAGCTCTATGAAGGGATTGACCTCGGGGATTCCGGAACCGAGGGTTTGATCACTTATATGCGAACCGACAGCACCAACGTCTCGGAAGTGGCCCAAAGAGAGGCGCGAGACTACGTTAGCCGGCACTATGGCGCTGAATATCTTCCATCCGAACCACCTGTCTATAAGACCCGCTCCAAGATGGCTCAGGAGGCCCACGAAGCCATTCGACCCACGAGCGTAGTTCGTGCGCCGGACGCCATTAAGCCCTATCTTAGCCGCGACCAATACCGGTTATACGACTTGATATGGCGCCGATTTCTGGCCAGCCAGATGGAGCCGGCGCTCTATGATACGCTAAGCGTTGAAATCGGTGCCGGAACTGAGGACGGACCCGATGCTGCGCGTCCCTATCTCTTCCGTGCTTCCGGGTCCACGCTGCGCTTTGCAGGGTTTCTGGTCGTTTACGAGGAGACGCTCTCTGACGACGAAAAGGAGGAGAAGGTGCAACAGATACCTCCTCTGTCGGTCGATGATCTCCTGGACTTGATTCGTTTGCTTCCGGATCAGCATTTCACACAGCCGCCTCCGCGGTATAGTGATGCAACGCTCATCCGGGCACTGGAGGAGTATGGCATCGGGCGTCCTTCGACCTATGCCAGCATCCTCACGACACTGCGTCAGCGCGGTTATGTGGACCGGCGCAGCCGCCGTCTTGAACCGACCGAGACCGGGGTTCTGGTCAACGATCTACTCGTTGAGCATTTTCCAGACCTGATTACAGTAGATTTTACCGCCGCGATGGAGGCTGAGCTTGATGAGGTCGCCACAGGAGATCGTGATTGGGTGGCGCTGATGCACGAGTTCTATACACCTTTCGAGCGTACGCTGCAGCAAGCCGACGAGGCGATTCCAAAGATTGAGCAAGTCGAGTATGTGGGCAGGGAATGTCCCGACTGCGATGATGGTCAACTGGTCATCAAGTGGGGCCGTTACGGCAAGTTCATCGGCTGCACCAACTTCCCCGACTGCCGGCATACCGAGCCGTGGCTAGAGAAAATCGGAGTCAAATGCCCGGACTGCGCCGATGGCGAGATCATCGTGCGACGTACGAAGCGCGGCCGGCCCTTCTACGGCTGCTCGAATTGGCCGGAATGTGAGTTCACTTCTTGGAAGCGGCCACTGCGAAAGCCGTGTCCAGTCTGTCAGGGCATGTTATTAGTTGCCAAGAAAGATACCGCGAGCTGTACGAAGTGTGAGACGACCTTCCCGCTCGAGGAGGTCGATCTCGAGGACGACGACGGAGGGACACAAGAGGCAGACAAGTCGCCTGCGGGTGCGCGTTCCGGTCGAAGCTCCCGCGAGGAGTCAATCCCCGCCGAGCGCTAGCATATGATTCTGGACTATGAATCCTCGAAGTCACACGTTGCTATGAGCAGCGTGTGACTTTTTCGTGCTATCCATAGAGCTCTCGTGCATGAGCCGCGTGTAGCTTCCGGCGGGATCCAACTGCCACGTTTGTGAGATGCTGCCGCTATAAACACAATGATGGTATAATTTCGTAGTTTGAGCGTACTAGTGGCAGGCGACGTGACTCAGACGTGTTCAGCAGGAGACCCTCCATGACAGCTTATGACTGGCTCATCATCTTCATTGGCGTTGGGTTGATCGTGCTTTTCACCTTCGAGGGGATGTTGCGCGCGCTCTTCGGACTCGTGATTCTTTGGTCGGCGACCCTGATGAGCGCCCTGGCGTATGTGGAAGTAGCGTACCGGCTGCAAGCAATCACGGGACCCAATCGGGTGCTGGCACGGGGTATCGTTTTTGACATCCTGCTCGTGCTCATTTTCGTAGCCGGTTACGTCGTTGTCCGGGTGACCTTCCCGGTGACGAAGCTTCCCAGACTGGGGGCGCTCGATACCATAATGGGAACCCTGTTAGGCTGTATCATTGCGGTTGTCTTTATGTCACTGTTGGTTAACAGCCTTGGCGTTATGGTTGTGGACCATTGGACGTCTGATCCGAACGGCTGGGCGATGATGCGTTTTACATACCTCAGATCGGGTCTCCGTCCCTATACGTCACGCGTCTTGAGCGGCTATAGCCTGCTCTTCCCGGTTTTCTTTCAAGGGCTGCCACCGGTCCTCGTTCCGCAGTAGCGGGAACCAGCCTTGGTCGTTCTAGGGATGACGTCGGACAGTCAGGCATTGGCTTGGCAATACTATACGTGCGGGCCTGACGGTTATGTGGGTGGACTTTCTGTCCGCCTGTGTGAGATACCTTTCTGGGAGTTCTGATGAATCGGCACTGGCTAAAACTTGAATATCCCGAAATCCTGCGCCGCCTGGCGGCTCATACCGACTTTTCGGGTGGTGAGGCGCTAGTCCTGGCGCTGACCCCTTCGTTTGATCCAATAGAGGCCCGCGATCGGCTGGCAGTAACCACAGAGGCCCGCGCTTTCCTCAAGGCTCGCCCGGATTTCGCGCTGGGCGGCGTGCGCGACGTTCGTCCTCATGCGGACCGCGCCCTCCACGGGGTAGTGCTGCAGGCGAACGACTTTCTGGAGGTGCGCAACACGTTGTTGGGCGCCGAACGCATCCACAGATCACTGACCTCACTGGACACGCAGTTTCCGGGTCTCGCAGATATCGCGTGGCGTATCGCGTCCCTCCCTGCACTCTCAGAAGCGATCGTTCGCGTCTTGGACGACCGGGGTGAGGTCCGCGATAACGCTTCTAGTGAACTTGCGAGCATCCGCCGCGAACTGCGGGTCAACCAGGACCGCATACAAGACAAACTACGCCGCATGGTGGCGTCGTCCGAGGTCGCGCCCTACCTGCAGGAGGCATTGATCACCCGTCGCGAGGGCCGCTTTGTGCTTCCGGTGCAAGCCGATTTCAAAGGCCATATTCAGGGAATCGTCCACGACCGGTCTTCCAGCGGCGCAACTCTCTTTATCGAGCCTACGTCGGTCGTCGACCTGAACAACTCGCTGCGCGAGCTGCGTTTGGCCGAGGAGCAGGAGGTCATCCGGCTCCTGCGGGCGCTCACGGCACAGGTGGGACATGTCGCAGACGAGATACATCATACGCTCGAAGCGCTCTCGGAGGTAGACTTGGTGATGGCAAAGGCGCGCTACGCTGAGTCATTGCTCGCAACGGCGCCGGACCTCATTCCCGTGCCCAAGACGCCGCCGGATCCTCCCACATCTGATGCGGGTGAGGATAACCTCTATCCGGACACTGTCATGCGGCTTAAAGGTGCGCGCCATCCTTTAATTCATCCCGAATCGGTCGTGCCCGTCGATATTGACATCTCTGACCAAACACATGTTCTGGTCATCACCGGCCCCAACACGGGGGGAAAGACAGTCACTCTCAAGACTGCGGGTCTACTGACTCTGATGGCTCTCTCCGGGATGCACATCCCTGTGGATGCGGGATCCGAACTCTCCGTCTTTGGCGAGGTCTACGCGGACATCGGTGATGAGCAGTCGATAGAGCAGAACCTCTCGACCTTCTCTTCGCACCTGTCGAACATTCTCTCTTTCCTGAATAGAGTGGATCATCACGCGCTCGTATTGATCGATGAACTGGGTGCGGGGACCGACCCGGCCGAGGGTGCGGCATTGGCCCGTGCTCTGCTTGAGGCCTTCCGTCAACGCCGGTGTACGACTTTCGTGGCCACTCACTATCCGGAGCTTAAGCTGTATGCACACAATACGGCCGGCGTCCGCAATGCCTCTATGGAGTTCGATGTCGAAACGTTGGCACCGACTTTCCGGCTCACCATCGGACTGCCAGGACGGTCCAATGCCTTTGCTATTGCTGAGCGGCTTGGCATGCCGCATGATATCATCAAGCAGGCACAGGGTATGATATCGGGCGAGGAACTGCGGGCCGAGGATATGCTCAGTGACTTGCACAACCTTCGCATCCAGGAAGTTCATGCCCGAGATGACGCCCGGAAGCAGCGCCAGGAAGCAGCCTTGCTGCGACAGGAGCTTCGCCAGCGGTTGGCGGGGATAGAGCGTGAACGGCGGGATCTCCTTAGCCGCGCCGAGGCGACGGCTGAGGCCGAGTTGGAGGAGCTTCGCGAAGAGTTACGCGCGCTTCGCTCCCGTGTCAAGCTGACACCGGTCGCGACGGCAGCCTCGGGCCTGGAGGAAGTACAGCAGGCGCTGGAGGACGTCGAGACGGCGATCACACGCCCCGAGCCGCTGGTAGGCGACCTGCCCGACGATATTGGGACGGAGGATGCGGACAGGGAGATCGGCGAGGGCGATATCGTGCGGCTTCTCTCCGTCGGCATTGAGGGCACCGTTCTAGATGTCGAAGGGAACGAACTAACAATTCAGGCCGGCTCCATGCGGACGCGTGTATCGCGACAGGGCGTAGAACTCGTGCGGTCTGTTGATGCGCCGCGTCCTCGGTCCACCAGCATCAAAGTGCCGCCACGCCCCGCTTCCCCCGGTGTGCAGATCGATTTGCGCGGTCAGACCGCAGAAGAAGCCCTGCACCAACTGGAGCGTTATCTCGATGATGCGGCAATGGCTTCACTGCCCTGGGTGCGCATTGTGCACGGTAAGGGCACCGGCAAGCTCCGGCGCGAAGTACGCCGTTTTGTCGGCGACCATCCCCTGGTCGCCTCGTATGAGGAGGCTCCGCTTAACGAAGGGGGCGACGGCGCTACGGTTGTTCACCTCATCACCGCGCGCTGATAAATCTGGCCAAAAGACAACGAGGGCCTGTCCACCCGGA
>SLDA01000409.1 GCA_007125545.1 Thermoflexales bacterium
AACCCGTTGCTTATGGCGCTGGGCTATGACACCTCCTTCGTGGCGCGCTGCTTCTCCGGCAAGGTCAAAGAGATGACCGAGATCATCGTGGAGGCGCTGCAACATCCGGGCTTCGCCCTGGTCCAGGTCCTCAGCCCTTGTGTGACTCACTACAACACCTACGACCACTATCGCGCAGTTACACAACCACTTCCGGCGACCCACGATCCGACAGACCGCTTGCAGGCTATGGCGTTGACGATGCAAACGGACATCCAATACCTGGGTGTCTTCTACCGCGACACGACCCGGATCCCGTTCAGTGAGCGATTCGAGTCGGTCCAGGCCCACGCACCGAGCACGACGCTTGCGGGCATCTTTGACCGGTTGAAGTGCTAGATCCTGATCCGGGGCGCATCGTCAACTTGGACGACGGCGTCGTGATGGTCGTGACCGACCTTCACGGCGACTGGCCCCTCTACGAGCGCTATCGCGATATCTTCCAGCAGCTACAAGCACGTGGACTCGCCGATTTCCTCGTCTTCACCGGTGACCTGATTCATAGTGACGGACCACCCGAGGAAGACCGATCACTGGACATCATCCTCGATTTGATCGCATGGCAGGAGACTCTCGGAGAGAAGCTAGTGGTGCTCCTTGGGAATCACGAGATGCCCCACATCTATCACGTCCCGCTCATTCGGGGCGAACGCGTATACACACCACTCTTCGAAGCTATGATGGGCGTAAACCGGGCGGTCGTGCTGCGCTTCCTCCGAGAGCGCCCCTTCTTCGTCCGTACCCGGGCCGGTGTGACAGTCTGTCATGCCGGCGCCTTTCCGGAATCAGCCAGCCAAGGTGCCATCTCGACGCTGGAGACGTTCTCCCATCAACACCTACTCGCGCGCGTGGAAGGCCAACTGCCGCACGACGAGCGCGTGGCGCTAAGGCAGGCGGTAGGTGAGCTAACCGGCGTCCCCTATGCAGAATGGGCCTCCGCCTACCTTGCTATCAACGGGGAGAGCGATCCCCGCTACGACGACTACCTCCGCGGCATTTTCGCGGGCTACGATCCTGACTACAAGCTGCTCTGGTCGGCGCTCTTCAGCCGGAATGAGCTCGAGGTAGGAATGATCGTCTACCAACAGCAAGTAAGCGCCTTGCTCCACCATTTGGGCTGCGACGCCTGGACTCAGCGCACCCTGGTCACCGGTCACATCGGCTGCCGCGGTGGCTATCGCGTGCTCCCGGGGAAGATGCAGCTGCGGCTTGCAAGCGGCGCGCACGCGCACCCGTATGCTTCGGCCCGTTACCTGCTCTTCGATGCAGGCGAGTGCGTACGCTCAGCCGAGGATCTGCTACCCGGCTTGAGTTCCATCTTCCCGGCGTAATCTGTCTCGAGACAGCGCCCTGGCCTTTGCTGCCTCCAGTAGCCCCGCAGCGCCGACCACAACAAGCAGCAGGATGAGTGGGGTCACGGGCAGTCGGAAACGCGTACCGCTGATGGGACCTGGAACAAACGTTACGTAGAAGATGGTGGCGGCAATGAAGAGCGAGAGAATACGCGGACGCAGCCACAAAGCTCCCAATGCCGCCAGGGCGCCGGCGATCACGTATCCGATGCCCCAGAGCAGCCACAGGCCTAATGCCAGCGGGGGCAGAGCCCGGACCCTGTCCTCATAGACCGTACGGACGCCACGACCCACGGCCCCTGTCCGGATTTCGCGCAGGGCACGTCCCAGAGCGTCGCCTTCAGCAGGTAGGTCAGTCCACAGTTCGCCCGTGAGCCGTGTATACCAGAATCGGTGTTCTTGAGGCACGTAGGACCAGAGAACCGCGCGCGTATGCACGGTTGCGAACGCCACCGGATGTGCCAGAACGATCTCACGCGCTACCGATTCCAACTCGAGCAGACGACCATCCCGCTCGCGCGCTGAGATCTCCGCCTGATCCTTCTCCTCCCAACCATAGCGTAGCGCCGTGGTTACGATGATTTCGTTGTAGAGCTCCTCCCAACGCTCTGACCAGGGCGCCACTCGCTCCCCGCGCACCTCCGCCAACGTCGACACCGCGCTTACGTGCGCAAGGTTGTCGTTAAACGTACGGGTATAGAACCAGGCCCCAAAGACCACCCGATTACGCGCCACCCAGGGCACGAGCAGTACCGAGATGACCCCGACAACTACAACGGCACTCTGCCACCACCGCTTTCCCCCTTCAGACACTCTCTGAGCCAAGATGAGCAGAAGAACCAGTGGGAGGAACTGAACATTCGGCTTGCAGAGAATGGCGAGACCGAACAGCAAGCCGCAGCGCCACGCATCTCGTGTGCGGTCATAGAGAAGGACTCGTGCGAACATCCATACCGCCGCCGTCAGCAGAAGTCCGAATAGAATCTCTGTCAGCAACTCATTGGTGAAACGCCAGGAAGAGGGGTTAAGTGCATAGAGCAGGCCTGCTACAGCTGGTACTGCCAGAGCAGGGCCTTCCAAATCAGAAATAGTGAGATGCCTTTGCCGCCGCCCCGCGACCTCCATTCCCAGGCGGTAGAGCACCAGCACTGTCAGCACATCCACCAGAACGTTGGCGAACATGACCAGTTCCAGTTTCGGTCCTCCGAGAGCATACCAGAAAGCTACGAAGAGCGGGTAGAGCGGAGCACGGACATTGTCAGGGCGAAACGGGGGTTCGGTATTCATGGAGAACACCCCGCGATCGAGCATGTTCACCGCCAACCAGTGATAGCCCTGCGCATCCACGTGGTCGAACTGCATACCTCTTGGAGCATGGATGAGATAGTTACTACGCAGCAGCATCGCCAGCAGGGCAAGGGCTACCGGAATCAGCCAGCGTCTCAAGCCGTCTTTCATTGGATGACACCCATTAAGTCGTGATGGGCTTCGACCAGATCCGAAGCCGTGCAACAGAAATGGGCGCCGACGGGGGCCGGCTCCGTCAGAAACCGGCGTAGGCCCCGAGGGCGCTCCCTACACTATCACCAACGGACGATCTACGCACCGCGGAGCTTGGCGCCAAGCTCCTGCTCCACCGCCTTGATCAGACGTGCGCGCAACTTCGATACGTCACGCTCCGAGAGAGAGCGGTCCGGGGCCTGGTAGCTCAGGGCGAAAGCCAAACTTTTCTTCCCCTCGCCCACCTGCTCGCCCCGATAAACGTCAAAGAGCGTCACAGCCTGAACCAGGGGACTTCCTGCCTCCAGGAGCGAGCGCCGGACCGTCACAGCCGGCGTTTTCTCGTCTACGACCAACGCCAAGTCCTCATGGACGGGTGCATAGGGCGACAGCGTCCCGATATACTTCGCGGAGGCAGCAGCAGCATCGAGCAGGAGTTCGAGATCCCATTCCAAGACCAAAACAGGCTGGTCGGGTAGGCCGAAAGCCTCACGCACTAACGGGTGAAGTTCACCCAGAGCACCCAATTCCTGGTCCCCATAGGACACCACGGCACACCGCCCAGGATGAAAAGTGGGATGGTGCCCGCGCTCCCACGTGACATTGTCCTCCAGATCGAGGCTCTCCAGGAGAGTATCCACGATTCCTTTGAGATCCAGGTAGTCCATTTGCTCGAGACCGGCTTCGCCTTTTTCCCACCAGAGGGGACGGCGCATCCCGGTTACCAGCATACTGAGATGACGCGGTTCTGCCACACCGGTCTCTGCCCTGGCCAAATCAGGCTCACCGGAGGCGAAGTGGATGCGCCCGATCTCGAAGATCGCGATGCGATCCAGGTAGCGTAGGTTGGACCATGCCGTGCGGAGAGCGCCGGGCAGCAGCGTACGACGCATCCGCGACCGCTCGGGCGAGAGCGGATTCTGAAGCTCAACGGAGTCGCCGGGCCAGGCAAGGGGCCGCTCCGGATCGGGAGCGAGCCGCAACTCATCCTCGGGCGAGATCAGCGAATACGTGATGACTTCGTCGAGGCCCAGCCCGACCAATAGATCGCGCATATGCTCCTCGTCTTCCAAGGGACGATTACGGCGCAAGGGCGGCAACTCCTCATCGATGACCGTCCCCGGGAAGCGTTCATAGCCGTATACGCGCGCCACTTCCTCGACGAGGTCGATGGGCAACCGGGCGTCTAACCGGTAGGACGGAACGGTGATCCTCCATGTAGCCCCCTCAGGCTCGACGCCGAACTCCAGTGCGCGCAAGATTCGCGTCTGCTCGTCGTGCGGGATCTCGATCCCCAGAATGCGATCGGCAAGCTGCGGGTCGTAGTCAATGGTGTGCGTCTCGGGTTTGCCCGGATAGTGATCGATGACGACCGGGTCGATCGCAGCGTTCGCCAACTCCTGCAGAAGCTCAGCAGCCCGCGCCGCCGCAGGCAAGGCCAGCTCCGGATCGACGCGCTTCCCGAATCGCGAAGAAGCCTCGGTATGCAACTTAAGCTGCTGGCTCGTGCGGCGGATGTTGAGGAAAGCGAAATTAGCCGCCTCCAAAAGCACGTGCCGGGTTTCGTCATCAACCTCGCTGTCCAGTCCGCCCATAACACCACCAATACCCACGGGGCCCTCGCCATCCGTGATGAGGAGCATATCGTTATCGAAGACACGCTTCTCCTCGTCCAGCGTCGTCATCTTTTCGCCTGGAGCAGCACGCCGCACGATGATCGCAGGCTGCGAGCTCCCCGGTCGGGGTGAGACGATGCCGTAGTCGAAGGCATGAAGCGGTTGGCCCAGCTCCCACATTACATAGTTGGTGATATCGACCACATTGGTGATCGGGCGCATGCCGGCGCGTTGTAGCCGCAGCTGCATCCACAGCGGCGAAGGCTTCACCTCCACATCACGCACCATGGTCGCCGTATAGCGCGGGCAAAGATCGGGATCCGCAATCTCGAGATCGACGAACTCCGCTTCAGCTGCCGCCTTGAGGTTCAGCCGTTCAATCGCTCCCAACGGATTCTGGCGAAGGGGTCGATCGTAAAGTGCGCCGATCTCGCGTGCGATACCATAGACCGACTGTAGATGACCGAAAGGCCCCTTTATGTCGAAGTCAAGCACGTAATCCCCCAGAACTTCGACGAGCGGCACACCAACCGGCGTCGAGTCGGGCAGGTATATGATGTCCTCAGCCGCCTCTGAGAGGCCCAGCTCCTTCTCCGAGCAGACCATCGCGCGGGAGGGCTCGCCACGAATACGCGATTTCTTTAGCCGGCTCTTGACCCATCCCTCCACGTGCCCATCGTAGAGTTCGGCGCCCTCCCAGGCAAAGGCGACCTTGAGATGCAGTCCCGACTCCCCTCGATATGCATACAGGCTGGGCGCGCCGGTGACGACGATCTCGTTCTCGGCGCCACCGTAATTGACCTCCGCCAAGACCAGCCGGTCTGCGTTCGGGTGAGGCTGCACACTGACCACCTCTGCCGTAAGGATCTTGTCGGGATCCCACGGCAACCTTGCACCGGGATAGCCGATCACTTCCAGGCCGCCCACCTCCAGCCCCACGAGGTCCAATCTCTGTCGCAAGGCTTCGATGGGCAGGTCGGTCACCTTCACATAGTCATTCAGCCAGGACAAGGGTATTTTCATCGTTTCACCTCTTTTCGCTCGGACCCTTAGAACTGCCGCAAGAAGCGCAGATCGTTGCCATAGAACAAACGAATGTCCTCGACGCCGAACTTCTGCATCGCGGGACGCTCCACACCGGCCCCAAAGGCGAAGCCGCTCCATACATCCGGATCGTAGCCCCCATTCGCCAACACGATGGGATGGACCATCCCCGCCCCGGCGATCTCCAGCCAGCCCGTATACTTGCAGACAGCACATCCCTCCCCATCACAGAGAATGCACTCCGTATCGAGTTCGACGCTGGGCTCCGTGAACGGGAAATAGGAACTACGCACCCGGACGCGACGATCTCGCCCGTAGAAGAGGTGCGAGAACTCCGTCATTGTGCCGATCAAGTCCGTCATCGTGATGCGGGGACCAACAGCCAGCCCCTCAACCTGGTAGAATTGGTGCTCGGAGCGAACCGTAATCTGCTCGTAGCGGTAGCACTTGCCCGGGAGAATCACGCGAAGGGGTTCCGGGTAGCGCTCGCGCATTGCCCTGATCTGGCCTGGAGAGGTGTGCGTGCGCAAGAGGCGCCGATTTCCACGTTGCTGATCGCCACCCTCAACCCAGAAAGTGTCCCACATGTCACGCGCGGGATGGTACTGCGGGATGTTCAGCAGATCGAAGTTGTAGGCCTCCAACTCGACATCGGGCGCCTCGTACACCTCGAACCCCATTTTCGCGAAGATGTCATAAAGCTCCCGGAGCGTCTGCGTGGTAAGGTGGA
Source organism: Thermoflexales bacterium (assembly GCA_007125545.1). GTDB lineage: Bacteria > Chloroflexota > Anaerolineae > B4-G1 > SLSP01 > PWVB01. The sequence continues at coordinate 6,282 of SLDA01000409.1, forward strand.
GGTGACCGCGCACGACGGGGCGTCCTGGCAGCGTCACATCGATGGCCTCCGCCTCCAGGCGCTCGGTAAGCTCGGAGTGACGGAGCACTTCGAGCCGCGAGGCATGCGCCTGCTCCAGGAGCTGCTTGATCTCATTAACGCGGCGTCCAAAGGCCGGGCGATCTTCCCTGGCCATCTGCCCTACCTGGCGGGCCTGCAAGGTAATCTCACCCTTACGCCCCAGATAGCGATCCTCCCAAGCGTCCAGCGCCTGAGTCGTGAGAGCCGTCTTCAAGTCGGCAAGCGCCGCTTCGTGAACCTGCTCCAGCTCTGCGAATGCACTCATCTTCTTCCTCCCTCTTCTGACAAACAAAAACGCCCTCATCCCTGCCGGGACGAGAGCGTAGCTCCCGCGGTACCACCCTGCTTGCTCCGGGCCATGTCCCACGAGGGGCCAAGTTTACGGAGCCGCTTATCCCCACAGTCATCTGACGATGGGTCACCCCTATAACGCTGGGTGTGCGGAGCCGCCTACGCGGGCCCAAGTCAGGACTTCCCTGACTCACGCCTTTCAACGGTCAGCTCAGAGGCGAACTTCGTCGGGCTTTCACTGAATGCGGCTCTCAGTCACTGAGCGTACTCATCAGTGGCTGATTATACTCATCAGCCGTTGACCGCATCTCCCTGTCAGGTGCCACCCGGCTACTCTTCCCCGTCACAGCCTTTGCCAAGATTTCACTGTAGTTTGATTATCACCAGGAGAAGGAGTTTGTCAAGTTAGATAGTCCTCTACTCCCGGCTCTCAAAGCCTATATTCCCAACGCGTCCCGCGCCTCTTCCTCCATCATCTCAGGGTTCCACATCTCCTGACCCATTCGAACCTCGACCGGCTTGTCGGTCATTTCAGAGGCGCGTTCCTTGACCTGATTCATCATAAAGGCAGCCATCGGGCACATTGGTGATGTCAAAATCATCGTCACCGTGACCTTATCCGGGTCCACCTCAATGTCGCGGATCAAGCCCAATGCAACAACGTCCAATCCAATCTCGAAATCGATAACATCTCGCAGCCCGTCGCGAATTTGGTTCGCATCACCTTGCATCACACTCGCCTCCTGGAATTGTTTCGTGGTATTATAGCACAGTTACCGGTTAAAATGATAGGTGTCTTATTAACCCGCACCTACACCAGCGATCAGACTTATGCCGTGAGAACCTCAACGCCGTCCTCGGTTACAAGAACCGTGTGTTCCCACTGCGCCGACAATCCACCATCCGTGGTAATAGCCGTCCATCCATCTTCCAGTACTTTCGCCTGGAATCCACCGGTGTTGATCATCGGCTCGATGGTGAAGACCATATTGGGCACAAACTCCATCCCCGTACCCGGCTGACCGTAATGCGGAATATCGGGCGGTTCGTGGAACCGGACACCCGTCCCGTGTCCGACAAACGCTCGGACAACTGAGTAGCCGTGGGCTTCCGCATGCTGTTGGATAGCGTGGCCCACATCCCCAACGTGGTTACCGGGCTTCACCTGTGCAATACCCAAGACCAAGCACTGGCGCGTGACTTCCACCAGCTTACGGGCTTCCTCAGAAACCTCACCGATCAAGAACATGCGGCTGCAGTCCCCGTAGTAGCCATCAAGAATAGAGGTCACGTCGATGTTGAGGATATCGCCCTCTTGCAGCACCCGCTCGGGAGAGGGAATTCCGTGGCAGATCACCTCATTGATCGAAGTACACACGCTCTTTGGATACCCACGATAGTTGAGCGGCGCCGGGATAGCTCCGGCGGCGAGCGTCATCTCATGCACCCAGGTGTTAATCCGTTCCGTCGTTATACCCGGTTTGACTCTGCCCTCCAGCGCGTCCAAGATGTCACGGGTGAGGTGAGAGGCTTTGCGAATCCCCGCAATCTGTGCCGCGGTCTTGAGCGGGACTTCACGCCGAGCGCGCTGTCCCGCCGAGCGCTGCAAACGAGCCCGGGCAGCATCTTCCTTCATATGACACTGCTTGTACTTCTTTCCACTTCCACACCAGCACAACTCATTTCGCGACAGTTTGCGCACGTTCTACCTACTTCCTTCCGGTTTATGTTGAGTGTAAGCCGTTCCATCTATGAGGTCAAGGGCCTGACCATCACCTGCAAGACAAATCCTGCACAGCCCTCGTGCTACCGGCATCGACGCGGGCTTCCCAAAAGGCGGCGCGGAAATCTGCGAAGCGTGTTTCCAAAATCGCAGTGCGAATGTCGCGAATCAGGCTTAGCATCGTATAGAGATTATGAATGGAGAGCAAGGTGGCGCTCAGCATCTCCTTGGCCATCACCAGGTGACGAATGTAGGCCCGACTGAACGTAGCACAGGTGTAGCATCCACAGGTGGCGTCAATGGGCGCCGGATCCTCGGCGAATTGAGCGTTGCGCATATTGAGCTTGCCCGTGCGCACAAGCGCCTGCCCGTTGCGTGCCACCCGTGTCGGGAGCACGCAGTCAAAGATATCGATGCCGCGAGCGACCCCTTCGACGAGGTCTTCCGGCGTGCCCACCCCCATCAAGTAACGGGGCTTATCCTCGGGCAGCAAGGGCACCGTCACATCCAGGGTGTCGAGCATCTCCGACTTACTCTCGCCGACCGACAATCCTCCGATCGCGTATCCCGGAAACCCGATGTCGACTAGGTGCCGGGCGCTCGCCTCGCGCAAATCCGGAAAGATTCCACCCTGCACGATCCCAAAGAGCGCCTGGTCTTGGCGGGTATGGGCCACCTTGCAACGCTCTGCCCATGCATGGGTGCGCGGCAGGGCAAAGTCCCGCTGATAGGTATAGTCATCAGGAACAGCGCACTCGTCGAGAACCATCGCGATGTCCGCTCCCAAGTTCTGCTCGATCTCCATCACCTTCTCCGGGGTGAAGCGGTGGCGACTTCCATTGAGATGCGACCTAAAGGTAACCCCATCCGCATCGATCTGACGCAGTGACAGTTTGTCCCCCTGTCCGGCGAGGCTGAAGACCTGAAAGCCACCCGAATCCGTGAGCATCGGCCCCTGCCATGCCATAAAGGCGTGCAGCCCTCCCATCTCGGCAATCAACGCGTCGCCGGGTCGCAGGTACAGGTGATAGGTGTTCGCCAGGACCAACGCCGCTCCTACCTCCTGTAACTGTTGAGGTGTGAGAGCCTTGACCGTCGCCTGTGTTCCCACCGGCGCATAGATAGGTGTCTCAAGCGGGCCGTGCACGGTCTGAAAGACCCCAGCGCGTGCGGCGCCCTCTCTTGCCAGCAGTTCAAACGAAAAAAGCATACAGATTCATACTCCTTCTATCACGCATAACACTAGGGGCTATGATACCACAAACGAATGCCGAAACGCGACCCCAAAATCGGGCTTGACTTTTGCTGCCGGCGAACCTATAATCTTGTGTAGAGTATGAGCCAAAGCGTCGAGCGGGACGAGTACCCGGCGGACTGTGCCAGAAAACGGAGGCCACCGGCTGAGAGCCTCCTTCACAGCGACCCGGCGAAAACCACCCGCGAGCGAGTGCCGGAAAGGGCTTAGGCCTGACTAACGCACCCCGGGTTCGCCCGTTATAGCGAGAAGAGTGCCTGTCGGTAGCTCTGGTCTGCGACAGGAACTTGGGTGGAACCACGTGGCACCCCGCGTCCCAAGGATGCGGGGTGCTTTTGTGTTCCTACATAAGGAGGATGGTGATTATGGCTGAAAAGATGGAAGTAGAGATGGAAGAAAAGAAGGTCGAAGACTATCACGAGAGCCAATTGTATCGGATACGACACTCCGCCGCGCATATTATGGCGGCGGCGGTGCTCGACGAGTTCCCTGATGCCAAGTTCGCGATTGGCCCACCCATTGAGCATGGCTTTTACTATGACTTTGATCTGCCGCGCCCGCTGACCGAAGATGATCTGCAGGTCATTGAGAAGCGTATGAAGCAAATGCTGCGACAGAACCGCCAGTTCGAGTATGAAGAGATCTCGCCGGAGCAGGCTAAAGAGCTATTTGCCAATCAGCCTTACAAGCTGGAGCTAATCCGCGACATTCTGCAAGGCGGGACCGACGAGTACGGTGAGAAGTCCGAGGAGGCACCGAAGCTGTCCATCTACAAGAGCGGCGACTTCGTCGATCTCTGCCGCGGACCCCATGTCGACAGCTCCAACCAAATTAACCCGAAAGCGGTAAAGCTGCTCAACGTCGCAGGCGCCTATTGGCGCGGCGACGCCGACCGTCCGATGCTCCAACGCATCTATGGAACCGCATGGGAGAAGCCGGCAGAGTTGCAGGAGTACATCGCGTGGATCGAGGAGGTCAAGAAGCGGGACCACCGGCGTCTGGTCCGCGAGCTGGATCTGATCTCTTTCCACGAGGAAGCAGGCGCCGGACTGGCGTATTGGCATCCGCGTGGGGCTCTGATGCGCAAGACCATCGAGGACTTCTGGCGCGACCGGCATATGGAGGGCGGCTACGACCTCGTCTACACGCCCCATATCGGCAAGTCCTGGCTCTGGGAGACCTCGGGGCATCTCGACTTCTACAAAGAGAGTATGTACTCGCCGATGGAAGTTGATAAGATGGACTACTATGTCAAGCCTATGAACTGTCCCTTCCACATCATGATCTACAAGACGCAACTGCGCTCTTACCGCGAGCTGCCGCTGCGCTGGGCCGAGCTTGGCACCGTCTACCGCTTCGAGAAGAGCGGCGTGCTGCACGGGCTGATGCGCGTTCGCGGCTTCACTCAGGACGACGCGCACATTATCTGCACGCCCAACCAGATCGAGGAAGAGGTCCTGCGCGTGTTGCGCTTCTCACTGGCTATGCTGCGCGCCTTCGGGTTTGAAAGCATCCAGGCCTACTTGTCCACCCGTCCCGACAAGGCGGCCGGCGAGCCCGCGCGTTGGGAGCAGGCCCAAGAGTCGCTTCGCCGTGCCATCGATGCGGAGGGATTGACCTATGAGGTCGATGAAGGCGGCGGCGCCTTCTACGGGCCGAAGATCGATCTGCACATCAAGGATGCCCTCGGACGCTCCTGGCAGCTGACCACTATCCAGTTCGACTTCAACCTCCCGGAGCGGTTCGACATGACCTATGTCGGTGAAGATGGCGCCGAGCACCGCCCGTATATGGTCCACCGAGCCCTGCTCGGCTCCATAGAGCGTTTCTTCGGCATCCTGGTCGAGCACTACGGTGGCGCATTTCCAGTCTGGCTCTGTCCCGAGCAGGCGCGGCTCATCCCGATTGCCGATCGGCACATCGCGTATGCCCGGGAGGTCGAGGACCAACTGCGGCAGGCCGGTCTCCGCGCCAAGACCGATGCTTCGGCCTCACGAATGGGTGCCAAGATCCGCGACGCCCAGTTGATGAAGGTACCCTATATGCTCGTGGTTGGCGATCGCGAGGCCGAGGAGGGTACCGTTGCCGTCCGGCTGCGCAGTGAAGCCAACCTGGGGGCTATGCCCGTGGCCGACTTCGTCGCCCGCGCGCAGCAAGCGATCCACGACCGCACGCTGGAGTAGCATAAGCCAGCTGACCTACATCCCCAAAGCCGGAGATCTGAGGAGGTCTCCGGCTTTGGGAAACTCCCGCTACTGGGACTGCACGCTGATGTCTTCATCCTTGGGGTAGATAGCAACAAAGACTCATGACAACCGACTTTGGCCTGGAGCGCTACAGCTCACCAGCTTCTGCTTCGCGTGCCTTTTCCTGCCGCAGCCGCTCAAAGTGGTCGTGTATATTTGTTGCCAGCACGGCGGAGATGCCGGGCGCTTCGGCGAGCCGCTCGACGCTCGCTTTCTGGATCTCGTCGAGAGATCCGAAGTGGCGAAGTAGCGCCTTGCGCTTCACCGGGCCGATACCGGGAATCTCGTCGATCTGAGAAGCTAACCCTCGCTTGGTACGTCGCTGCCGGTGATACGTGATCGCGAAGCGGTGCGCTTCGTCGCGGATACGGCGCAACAATAGAATCGCCGGATCGGAAGGCTCCAGCCGGACGGGGAGGCGCCGGTCGGGCTTGAAGATCTCCTCGTGGCGCTTTGCCAGCCCCACTACAGGAACTTTGTCGAGCAGATCGAAAGCCTCAAGGACCTCGACGGCCATCGCCAACTGCCCCTTGCCCCCGTCGACGATCAACAGATCCGGCAACAGCGCCCAGGCCTGACTGCCCCGGGTGCCCTTGAGTTCGCCGTCATTGATACGGCGCCAGCGATCGAAGCGGCGCATCAACACTTCCCGCATACTGGCAAAATCATCCTGTCCCTGCACTGTGCGAATCTTAAAGCGCCGGTAGTGACTTTTCTTGGCAACTCCGTGCTCGAAAACGACCATACTTCCCACGACCTCGACGCCCTGCGTCGTGGAAATGTCATAGCACTCCATACGCACCGGAGGACGGGGCAGGCTAAGCGCCTCCTGCAACTCGGCAAGCGCCCGCTCGCTACGGTGCTGATCCAGCTCCCACTGGGCCTTGAGCATGCGCATCGTCTCGCCGGCGTTCGTCGCGGCGAGGTCGAGCAGCTCCTTTCCGGGACCTTCGTGTGGCACGCTGAGATATACGACGTCGCCACGCTTCGTACGCAACCACTGCTCCAGCACTGCGGCTTCGGCGATTTGCGCCGGCAGGAGGATCTCCGGAGGAACCATCGCCGCATCCGTGTAGAACTGCTGCAGGAAAGCCGTCACAATCTCCTCATCCGCCTCGTGGTGCCCACCTTCCATCACGAAATACTCCCGACCCAGCAACTTGCCGTTCCGAACGAAAAACACCTCAACACAGGCGTTGCCATCATCACGCGCTAACGCCACGACGTCCTGATTTGTCGCCGCGGTGGTGATAATCCGCTGCCGCTCCATGACGTGTTGCAGCGACTGATACCGGTCGCGCAACTGCGCCGCGCGCTCGTACTGCATCTCCGTGGCCGCGACCTGGATCTGGGCCAGCAAGTCGGCCATTACCTCCTCCGTCTCGCCACCCATAAAACGAATCAGCAACTCAATTGTCGCGTTATACCGGTCCTTATCCACGGCTCCGATACAGGGCGCCATACACAGTTGCAGATCGTGGTAGAGGCAGGCCCGGCGGTCCTGACCTGTTATCTCGCGGTCGCAGGTGCGATAGGGAAAAAGGCGGCGCAGGAGATCAAGTGTATCGCGCAGTGCGCCCGTCGAGGTGTAGGGCCCGAAATAACGCCCACCATCCCGCTGCATGCGGCGTGTGATAAGGACCTTGGGAAAGTCCTCGTTTGTGACCTTGAGATAGGGATACCGCTTATCGTCCTTGAGCCGGACATTGAAGCGTGGGCGGTGCTTCTTGATAAGGTTGGCCTCAAGGATGAGGGCGTCGACTTCGGTATCCGTGATAATCCATTCCAGATCGTCGATTTCGGCAACCAACCGCCGGGTCTTGGCATTCTCCTGGGCTGAGACGTTAAAGTAGGAGCGAACGCGGCTCGCGAGGTTGACCGCCTTACCGACATAGATCACGCGCTCTTTGGCATTGCGCATGATGTAGACACCCGTTTTGCGGGGGAGGCTACCTAGCTTCTGTTGGATCGATGCTTTGATGTCCATCAATGTCCTATTATATACAACAAACACCCCAGGAGTAGATCCTGGGGTGTTTGCACCGAGCCTGCAGCCTGAAGCCCGGCATCGTGCAGCAGACGTTCAGGCTAGAAGTAGAAGTAGATTGGGCAAGGTGGCGCCAATCGCAGGATAGCTCCAACCCCACCGCCCCGGCATTAAGCCCAGCACGATCAGGCCGAAGCAGCAACATAGGAGCAACAACACGACAACCACGATCGCAATGATGATTCCGGTTTGGTTCCTCTTACGGGGCGAACCGGGTCCGGATGGTACGGCCTCTCGCTCACCACCGCCCCGGTCCGGCGCCACGCCCCCGAACGAGACAGGACGTTGCCCCTCGCCGGCCGGCAAATAGGGCTCCTGTTGAATCACGGGCTCCTCGAACGGGCTGGGCACGTCAGATAACTGGGTCTGCCCTTCGCCATACGAGTCCGAGGTTGAGCTTCTGAAAGGCTCACTCTCGCCACTCTCCTGCGGGCCGGAAGGCGCCTGGTAGAAAACGACAGGTGATTGAGGCTCCTCTTCTTCAGGTTCCTCGGGAACCGGTGGGGGTGTGACGATGTCGGGCTCGGGAAGCCGCGTAATGGCTTCTTCTTCCTCTGCCGGCAGTGCTGCCGGTGTCTCTTCTTCTGTTGGCGGCAGTGGCGGGGGCGTTAGATGGTCCTGCGCTTCCCCCTCCTGCTCCTCGTCGTTCGGTTCAGGCTCTTCAGACTCTGCATCCAAGCGTCGTGTTCCGTAATCGTCCATCTTATCCTTCCTTTTCTAGCATTGAATCCCGTTAACTCCGTATGCGGAGCTGTACTCCCACAATTCCATCACAATTGCAGCCCTTGCACCCGTGACGAGTTGGATCAGCCCATCTGCCCCAGTCTCTTCGCACGCCGGTTATGTCGCCAGCGGATCGCCAAAAAGATCGCTGCGCACAGCAACAGCAGCCACGCCACCACGAGATAGGGAAAAATGATCGAGAGAAACGACACTACCACTACGACAAGATCTTCGACGGTGCTCACGACAGGAGTTGCCAGTCCCCCAGATGCTGCTGCGATAGCCGGACGTGATCCAGACTTTGCCACGTGGACCGTGCCGGAGAGAATGATCCCACACGCGAAAGCCAGCACGGGATGCATATTGATGGATGACTGCGTCGTAGCCGCAAACAAGACCGCTCCGGCTGTGGGCCGAACCAACGTCTGCACCACATCATTAATCGTATCCACGACGGGGATCTTGTCAGCCACCTCCTCGAGGATGAGTAGCAGTCCCAGCAGCGCAATCACCCACCAATTGGTCAGTGCGTCCCAAGGTTCACCCAAGTCGATGAGGTGCGTGAACTTGGCCAGCAGCGCAACTGTCAGCATGGGAATGTACGCATTCAACCCCGCCGAGGTCGATAGTCCAAAGGCCGATGCGAGATCCAAAAGGCCTTGTATCATGCCGAACACCTTCCTTGCCTTCCATTATATGAAATCACCGGCAAACACGCAAGTGTTGTGCGCGCGTGCCTTATGCCCATACTTATTACGCGATTTGGGCCATTGAGTTGCATGCCTACCACCGAATCGGTTCCCGACCATGTGCCTCAAGGTAAGCGTTCGCCCTGGAGAAATGACCGGAACCGAAGAAACCGCGATAGGCAGAGAACGGGGAGGGGTGAGGAGCGGTCAGGATTAGGTGGCGGCGGCCATCGATCTTACCCTGCTTCGACTGCGCGAACTGTCCCCACAGCATGAAAACCAGGTGCTCGCGCCCCTCACTGAGCGCCTCGATGAGCGCATCCGTTAGCGCTAACCAGCCGAGCGCGCGATGCGATCCGGGCTGCCCGGCCTCTACGGTGAGAATCGCGTTCAAGAGCAGCACGCCTTGGGTAGCCCAACCCGTCAAGTCCGTGGAAACGACCGACCCCGCGCTCGTGCCCACATCTTGCGCCACCTCTTTAAGGATGTTGCGCAAAGAGGGCGGTAACCGAACGCCGTCGGGCACCGAGAAGGCCAATCCGTGCGCCTGGTTTTCGCCATGATAGGGATCTTGCCCCAATATGACCACCTTGACCGCGTCAAAGGGAACGAGCTCCAATGCGGCAAAGACGCAGCCTTCCGGCGGATAGATCGTGCGCTCTGCACGCATTTTGCACACCCTGGACAGCATCCTTGTATGGTATCCATCAGCCATCAAACGAACAGCCGATACCCAGGGTGCAAGCTTGGTTTCGTCCAACTCTCCTCCCTCCTACAAATTTCATTTTCGGCATAGTGTATCACAAGCGGGATAAACGACGCCGCTCCATTGCATCCACACGCGCTTGCAGTACAATCCCGATAGCATAAGCTCTATACCACCTACGATGTTGTGACATAAGGAGTGTAGCGTGATTAGTCTTGCAGACAGGGTACAGCGTGTCTCCCCCTCAATGACATTCGCCGTCTCCGCTAAAGCTAAGTCCCTGAGAGCGCAGGGGGTCGACATCTGCGACTTCAGCGTCGGCGAACCGGACTTCGTGACACCGTCGTTTATGCGTGAGGCAACCAAGGCAGCCCTGGATGCAGGCATGACAAAATACACGCCGACCCCAGGTTTGCCGGAGCTGCGGGCCCGTATTGCCTCGAAACTACAGACGGAAAACAACCTGCCTTATACACCAGAGCAGATCATTGTCTCCAATGGGGGCAAACAAGCACTCTACAATACCCTTTTTGCCCTGCTCAATCCAGGCGATGAGGTACTAATCCCCACCCCTGCCTGGGTGACCTATCCCGAAGTCGTGAAACTCGCCGGCGCCGTCCCCGTCTATCTTACGACCGGCCTAGCATCCAATTTCAAGATCACGGCAGCACAACTCGACTCCGCCATATCCAGCAGAACTCGGCTCTTCATCCTGAACAGCCCCTCAAATCCCACGGGCGCGGTCTACAGCCGCACAGAGCTTACGGAGCTAGCCGAGGTACTCGTCGCCCGGCAGATCCTCGTATTCGCTGACGAAATCTATGAGAAGCTGATCTATGGGGAGATGGAGCACGTAAGCATCGGCAGCCTTGGAGACGAGATCTTCGATCTGACGGTGACATCCAATGGGTTCAGCAAAGCTTACGCCGCCACCGGGTGGCGACTGGGCTACGCGGCCGGTCCACTAGCCCTGATCAAAGCAGCGACAACCATTCAGTCGCACAGCACGTCGGGCCCCAATACCTTTGCGCAGTATGGTGCACTCACCGCCCTGGAAGACCAGGACAATTCACAGGCCTCAATCGCGGCCATGCGCACCGTCTTCCAGCAGCGCAGGGATCTAGTTCTCACGGCCCTGCAGCAGATGCCCAATCTGACCTGCAATCGGCCCCAGGGCGCATTCTACGTCTTCCCCGATATCAGCGCTACAGGACTCGACTCCCTGACCTTCTGCAACCAACTTCTCGAACGCGCCCACGTGGCAGCCGTACCCGGCGTGGCGTTCGGAGCAGATGCCCACATCCGGCTGTCATATGCGACCGACAGTGACACGCTACGCGAGGGACTGGCACGCTTGCACCGATTCCTTTCAGAAGACCCAGGAGAGCATTGAAAAGACGACGCGCTCCAGCAGCCCCAGCAAGAAGAAGGCAATAATCGGAGAGAGATCGATCCCACCCAAGGGTGGCAGAACACTCCGTAATGGGGCCAGTACCGGTTCGGTGACGGACCAGAGAAACTGCACAATCTTGCTCCCATACGGCACGCGGATCCATGAGAAAAGCACCCGTACAAGCAGTGCCAATCGATAGAGGTCGAACAACAGTCGGAGCGCGTACCGCAGCATCGCGCCCACGCTGGCCAGCGGCTGAGTCACCCAGAAGGGAACGAGGGTCACAAGCCCGAGCAGCCAGACGATCACGGTGCGTGCTGCCCAAAGGACGACCAACGCCACGGCGACGCTGAGCATGTCGGAACGCGACGTAGCAGACCGTTGTCGCCGGTAAGAAGACGAATAGGTCGGTATACTCAACAACCGATCCGTGACAGCAAGAATAGGATTGGTCAACGCCACGATCACACTCAACACCGGGTGATTCGAGCGCATCCCGAACAGCTGCAAGACAAGGCGCAGAATCAAGAGCAAGCCTATCACACCGAAGACGATGTTAAGCACCTGCGTCACGAAGCCGACTGTAAGTATCATATTCCCCCTCATCGACCAGTTTAGGGACGCGCCCCGAACACGCCACGTCCCACGCGCACGAGTGTCGCCCCCTCCTCAACCGCCACCGCGAAATCATCCGTCATACCCATAGAGAGCTGCGACCAGTCCGTCCCCTGGAACTGCTCGCGAAGCCAATCCCTCAGTCCCCGCAATGAAGCGAAAACTGGCCTCACCGTAGCAGGATCCTCTGCAATCGGTGCCATTGTCATCAATCCCAGCAACTGCAAATAGGGCAATTCTACCAGGGAGGCCACTTCAGAATAAAGTCTTTCCCGAATCCCCAAGTCCCCTTGCCATCCGGCAGCCTCATATCCGTACTTACTCGCTTCGCCTGAGACGTTACACTCCACCAGGACCGGGATACACCGGCCCATCCTGGCCCCCAAATCATTGAGCTTCTGAGCAATCTTGAATCGATCAACGGTATGAACGATGTCAAAGTGCGCGACGACCAAATCGGTTTTGCGGCTTTGAATGTGACCGATCATGTGCCATACCGGGGTACCGGCGGGCCGGCCAGACAGCATAACGGCTAGCGCGCGTGATATCTTGGCCGCGCCCTCTTCCGGTCGATTCTCGCCAAAATGTTGCTGACCCGCCTCCCACGCCTCCAAGATCATCTCCACCGGAAAAGTCTTCGTCACCGCGACCAGCTCAACGTCTTCCGGATCGCGCTGCACTCTCAGCGCCGCCTCGGCGATTCTCGCGCGGATCTCTTGGAGATTGCGAGCAACATCGACGTTTCCGCTTACCATCTCAGCCTGCGGTCCGCGCGACTATCGGCGTCTAGTGAGTAAAATCCTGGCGGGGGACGTTGCTCCCGACGACGGAAGATCGGGAGCAGGATCATACCGGCTATGAAGCCGCCAATATGGGCCCACCAGGCCACACCGCCAGTGTGCATCATAACGCCTAGACTTGCCAAACCATTAAGCAATTGGATAAGGAACCATCCTCCCAGAACAAGGATAGCCGGGAGCCAGATAATCCGTATAAAGTAGAAGACCAACACCACAGTGGCAACCCGTGCCCGAGGATAGAGAAGCAGATAAGCACCCAGAACGCCGGCAATGGCTCCGCTTGCGCCGATCATAGGAATGGGAGAGCGCGGCGCCGCGGCCACCTGCAACAGAGCCGCCAGTACGCCGGATACCGTGTAGAAGACGAAGAACCGCACCCGTCCCATACGATCTTCAACATTGTCGCCAAAAATCCACAGGTACCACATATTCCCCAGGAGATGCATCCAGCCACCGTGGAGATACATCGAGGATAACAAGGTGAATAGGACACGGGGATCATACCATAGACTGACCAGGCGAGCCGGAACCACGCCAAACCGGAACGTCACAGCATGAACCGCAGGACCCATCATGACCTGAAAGAGGAAGACGATGACATTGGCCAAGATCAGGAAAACCGTGACCAGCGGAAACTGCCTGGAAGGGACATTATCGCGCAATGGAAACATACTTGCTCTCCCTGTCAGCGGCTGAAGATAGGGCGACCCGCTGCCTCACGTTCAGTATAGCCTGCTGGGGCCACGCGGCAAGCGCGACCCGTAGCACGCAGGAAAAAGCCGCCCACATTGGCGTGTGGGCGGCTGAATCCAGCATCAGAGTAGACCTGCTACGGCTATTGCTCAACCTTCTTGAGTATAATCCGCGCATCCACGATGATGGCTCCCTCGTTCTCCTCATACACGATGACCGGATTAGCATCGGTTTCTTGAATCTCATCCGCCAGGTCACAGACCATCTGTGAGTAGCGGCTGAGGAGCTGAGCGAGGGCGTTGCGATCCTTGGGAGTCTCGCCCCTAGCACCCTCCAAAATCGGCGCTCCATTGATATCGGAGAGCATCGCGAAAGCTTGATCGGGCGATACGGGTGCGATACGGAACGTCACATCCCGCAGGATTTCCACGAAGATACCGCCCAAGCCGAACATCACCGTCGGCCCGAAGGTCGGGTCGTTGACCGATCCCAGAATGACCTCGGTGCCCCACGGAGCCATATGCTGAACTGCGACGCCCTGAATGTCAGCGTCTTCCTTGTACGCCTTGGCGTTGCTGATGATCGTCGTGAAAGCCTCCCGCACCTCGTCGGCGCTGTTCAAGTCCACCTTGACACCCCCGGCATCGGACTTGTGAAGGATGTCGGAAGACACGATCTTCATCACCACAGGATAGCCGATCTCCTCCGCCAGTTCAACCGCCTGCTCCTCAGTCTCGGAAAGGCGGGTGCGAGCCACGGGCATGCCATAAGCCTCAAAGATTGCTTTCGATTCCACCTCGGTGAGCCCGCGCTCGGAGGCTGCGCGTGACTTCTTGATTATCTCGCGGGCAGCCGCCTCATCCACATCAGTGAAGGGATCAAATGGGTGCGCCGCCATATCCTCGTTACGTGCATACTCTCGGAGTGCTGCGATCACATTGACGGCTGCATCAGGCTCTCCGTAAGCCGGGATACCATTCTCAACTAACCAGCGCATCGCCTCCTCGGAGCGTTCGCCACCGACGAAGGAGACTGACACGGGCTTGTCGGTCACCCCTGAAGCTTCGACCGCCGCCTGGATTCCCCGAGCAATATCCATGGGATCCGTCATCGCAGTCTCACAATACAAGATGACAAGGCCGTCCACCCACTCGTGCGCGAAAGCATACTGAACCGAATCCTGATACCAGTCGCGACCCGCCATACCGGTCAAATCCACCGGATTCTTGGCAGAGCCGAAATCGGGCATATGCTTCTTCAGCTCTTCCTGGACCTCCTCCGGGGCAAAGTGCAACGGAATCCCATAGCGCTCGGCGGAGTCTGTTGCCAGGACACCCACACCACCGCCATTGGTGATGATGAGCAGATTTTCGCCCTGCATCGGAGGTTGGAGTGAGAGGGCCAGGGTACGGTCGAATAGATTGTTCAAATTGGAGGCCATCACCACGCCCGCCTGGTCAAACGCCGCATCATAAATCTTACCGGAACCAGCGAGCGAACCGGTATGAGAAGCCGCGGCAGCGGCGCCGTGAGCTGACGTGCCAGACTTAAGCGCAATAATAGGCTTCTGCGCGTTACGGGCATTCTCCATAAAACGCCGTCCGTCCCTGAGGCCTTCTACGTAGAGAGAGATACAGTCGGTGTTCTCATCATGGTCAAGCCACTCCACCATATCGGCGAAGTTTACATCGGACATATTGCCGATAGAGATCATCTTGTCAAATCCTACCCGCCGGATATAGGTCGAGGCATCCATCGCGATGAGCAGGGCACCACTCTGGGAGACGAGTGCGGCTTTACCCTCGAGTGGTAGGAAAGGAGCGAATGAAGCATTGCACTTGTCCGAATTGGACAGTATTCCTACAATGTTGGGGCCCAGAACCCGCATCCCGAACTCGTGCGCAATCTCCACAACCTCCGTCTCGAGGTCATCACGGCCGACCTCACTGAAACCAGAGGCTATGACGATCAGGCCCCTGACACCCTTCTGACCACATTCCCGCGCCACATCGGGTATGAACTTTGCCGGCACAACCATCGCGGCAGCATCGATGTCGCCGGGCACGTCGAGAACAGATGCATACGCCTTCAGGCCCTGGATTTCGCCGCCCTTGGGGTTGATGGGATAGATATCACCCTCATAACCACTTTCGAGCAGATTTTTTACAACCGTATAACCGATCTTGCCCTCGCTGTCGGATGCTCCCACAACAGCAATCGACTTTGGGCGTAATAGTCCATTGAGCACTTCGAGATTCACTTTGCCTACCTCCTGGGTCTGTGGTATCAGCTTGGGAATGGGATATCAGAAAAACCGGGGGAGGTTAATGAGCCTCCCCCGGTTGAGTACCTATCGTTCTACCGGCTCGAGAATCTTGTCCACAACGCCAAATTGGATCGCCTCCTCAGCAGTCATATAGAAATCGCGATCCGTGATCCTATCAATCTGATCTTGCGTCATTTCTGTATGCCGCCGAAGAATATCGTTGAGCAAGTCGCGCTTCTTCAGAATCTCTTTCGCAGCGATCTCGATATCCGTCGCCTGTCCTTGAACACCCCCCAGAGGCTGGTGAACATGGATGGTCGCGTGGGGAAGCGTGTAGCGACGCCCTTTCGTTCCGGCGGTCAGGAGGATCGTGCCCATACTGGCGGCGAGACCGACAGCGATTGTTGACACCGGGGCCTGGATCAACTGCATTGTGTCATAGATGGCTAACCCAGCGGAGATTTCACCACCGGGTGAATTAATATAGAAAGAGATGTCGCGCTCAGAATCTTCACGATCGAGGAAGAGCAACTGAGCTACGATCACGTTAGCAACCTGGGCGTTGATCGGCGTACCCAAGAAGACGATCCGCTCGCGCAGAAGCAGGGAGTAGATATCGTACATACGATCCCCACGCCCAGTGGTTTCGATGACGTAAGGGATACTCATAGCAAAAGCCTCCTCAGTCCAATTACCCCAACGTCTTACGACGTTGGGGTCTACTTACACAATACCACGGCTCGATTATTAAGCAGGGGTTTCGTCGCCCTCAGGCTGGTTGTCATCCGGTTCATCGGTGATAGGCTCATCATCCGCCGGTGAATCAACGACGATGTCATCAATCTGGACACGGCCCTCTTCCTCTACATCGACGACTTGTGCGGCGGTCTCAACGGGCTCGGCACCGGTGGCGGCTGCGGCCTCTCGGTCTGAGCCGCTGACTCCGGCATCGGTGTCTACCACCTCTGCACCGACGGGCATCACGAGTGACGCCTCGTTCGATTCGTCAAGCTCACCGCGAGCGATAGCAGCCAGCCGGGCCCGCACCTTGCGCTCAAACACATTGGCGCGCAGGTTTCCTACGAGGGGATTATCGGGCTCCAGCCGCGTATCTTGCATCTGCTCTGTCATACCAAACTGGTTCAAGAGATTTGCATACTCTTGCATAACCTCTTCAGTCGTAACCTCGATCTGCTCTTCTACCGCCAGTTCCCGTAAGGCCAACATTTCCTGGGCGCGGGTTTCTGCCTGCGGACGCAGTTCTTCACGATACTGTTCCAGAGTCTGCCCTTGTAGGCGTAGCGCATCTTCCAGCGACATCTTCTGCTGTTGCTCCATACGCTGTTTGATCGTCTGGACCATGTCATCCAGGGTATCGTCGATCAACTGCGGCGGGTACTCCATCTCGGCCTGCTCGACCAATTTGTCGACCACTGTCTCATAATAGCTGCTCTCGGATTGCTGTTCTTTTCGCTCCAGAATGCGCGTGCGGATGTCCTCTTTCAAGGCATCGAGCGTCTCGAACGAGCCCACTGTGCTGGCCAGAGCGTCATCCAAATCTGGAAGCCGTCGCTCGTAGACCTGTTCGACCTCGATTTCGAACTCCGCTTCTTCACCTCGAAGTGAAGGCTCTTCAATCGTCTCGGGCAGCGCAAGGGTGAAGGTTCTCTCCTCCCCCGTGGTGACACCGATAAGCGCTTGAACGAACTCCGGCGAGAGGAAGGGACGCTCCTCCGAGAGCACAACGGGAACATCGTGTTCATCAACGACCCGATCACCCTGGACGGCGGCGTGAACACTGATCCGCAGTTCGTTACCCATCTCGGCCGGACCCTCGATCGGTTCAAGGATCGCATTTTCCTCACGAACTTGTTCCAGGACCTGCTCAATCTCTTCATCCGACACTGTCGGTTCGGTCCAAGACTCACGCAAGCTCCGATAGTCACCCAGATCGACCTTGGGTTCCAGCGGGACACGGAGCTTGAACGTCAATGGCGAGGGCTCAATGTTGAGGAGATCTCCCGGTCCGTAAGCGGACACATCCGCTTCTTCGAGGAAGTCCGAGTAATGGTCATGCAGCAGGTGTTCGGCAGCTTCTTGTACGACGGCAGGTTCACCGACATATTGAATCACCTTACCGTAGGGCGCCTTACCCTTGCGAAAACCGGGGATGTTGACCTCGCGCGAGATCTCTCGGGCCGCCTCACGCTTCGCTTTCTCTACCGTCTCGGGCTCGAAGACCACTTCGAGCAGTACTTCGTGCGAATCCAAAATCTCTTTGTTTACTTCAAACACGTACCATACCTCCGATTACAAATCAACGTGATTATAGCATACCACCCATGAAACGCCAGTGACAAGAATACGCACCTGGACGCGCACCTTCCCGCAGGCCAACGCCCGGACCAAGCCTCACATAGGATAGGGGAGTCGAGCGGATCACTCCCAGAGCGATGACAGCAGCGCCAGCGCGTCCTCAAGCTCCCTTAAATCCGCTGCATCTTGCGCAGCGCTCTGGGTACCCGTATAGAGATGTAGCACCCAGTCGGACAGATCCTCCAGCAAGCGACGGAGGGAGTAAAACTCAAGGCGCTCGGGATCGGGCACGAACGGTCCGCTCTCCGCCTCGTAGGCGGGCATGAAGACCTCCCGAAACTGCGGGCCATCAGCAAACATAACCAGATCCTGCTCCGGCGGGGCAAGTATCGCACCTTCCCAGTCCAAGATGTAGAGG
>SLDA01000177.1 GCA_007125545.1 Thermoflexales bacterium
CTGGCAGTTGGATCGCCGGTTGACATTGCCACCTACCTTCCCTTGACAGCAACTCTTTTCGTGGGACTGACGCTGGCCGTTGCGCTGCTCTGGCGTGGTGTCCGGCACCCTGCCCGGCTTGGGGGACTCGTTATGGTCGTGATGGGGTTGGTCCTGCCACCCGCCGTCGTCGCTGTGGTCTCACTGCCCGTCTTGAGCTTTTACTTCTCACGCCCGCTGGTGCCTCGATATCTGTTGCCGCTGGCGGCGTGCTACGCTGTTTTGGTGGCTTGGGCAGCCATCAAGCTACAACAGAGTCAGCTTGGCAGCGACCGTCAGCGAAGCGGCCTGCGGCACGGCGCCACACTGTTGCTGATGGGCGGGGCGCTGGCGACAGCTACCCTGGGACTCGCTACCTTTTACCCGGGACGAACCCAGCGTGACGACTATGCAACCCTCGCTGAAACGCTCACGGCTCTCCGGCGACCCGAGGATGCGGTCGTGCTCTACGTGGACCGCGATTGGCCCATCTTCACCGCTTATTACGAAGGACCTCGACACGACCTGGCCTACGGTGCAAACTATAGTGACGCGGCCGCGGTTGCAGCGCGGTTGGAACCGGTATGGGAGGAGGCCGAAGCCGTATGGCTGGTGGCCACACCCGAGTCGTTGCAGTCCGACCCGGCGCAGCAGGTGCCTGCGTGGCTAGAGGCGCGCGCACTAGTCGTGGAGACGTGGGTCGATGGGGAAGTCTCACTCACCTTCTATGCAAAGACAGAAGGACGAGCGCAGACGCGAAGCGCGGTCGTGCCAGGCTTCACAATGCCACACACAGTCGGCACCCCCTTCGGGCTCGCCGGCGCCTCCATCCCGCTCACCCGTTACCAGACCGGGGATACAGTCCGCCTCGGATTGTACTGGGTGCTGCCGCAACCGCATGGTGCGCAGGTGCTGCTGCGCGGCCCGGATGGAGAGCGGACCTATCCCGTACACAATGTACCCGGAGATCTGAACCTGGTGCGCGGACAGACGGATATACCCTTGACCGCCGATATGTCGGCTGGAGAGTACCAGGTGGCGGTAACGGTGCCCGGCTTTCCGATAGAGACCCTCGGGGCTTTCACGCTTGTACAGAAGTCAATCGGGCTCGGCATCGTGCCCGATACTCTTCCCAATTCGGTAGACGTGCGCTTCGGCGAGCACATTCACCTTGCAGGGTACGCGTTGCCGAGAACGACCATCTCAGCCGGAGAGTCGATTGCCTTGACCCTCTATTGGCAAGCCGACGCACCTGTTTCAGCAAGATACAAGGTCTTCACGCACATCGTGGGTGAAACCTTCAACGCCGACACAGGCAACTTCCTTTGGGGCCAGCAAGATAACGAGCCAGGAGAGGGACAGGCACCGACGACACGCTGGTTACCGGGCGCGATTATCGCAGACTCATATCTTATTCCCATTGATGCCCAGGCACCCCCGGGCGCCTACACCCTGGAGATCGGGTTATATGGGCTGGTGGACGGTGTGCGATTGCCGGCGGCAGCCCTGGAGATGCAGGCGCCGATGGATGTACAGGCTGATGCAGTGCGGCTGGCGACGATCCTGGTTACACGGTAAGGATGACTCTCGCTTACGCCGGGCGCTGCCCGGGGACAGGTCAGTTGTTCCTGCCTTACAAGTAGGACTATACTGGACCCTACCCTTATCTTCGGAGATCACACCTTGAAAAGCAATTGGAAGCGTACACTTCGCGTCATCTGGATAGCCCAGCTACTCGCGATCATTGGTTTCTCAGCCACGTCACCTATCTATCCTTACTACATTCAGTTCCTTGGGGTCGAGGAACACCTCACGGCACGGTGGGCAGGCTATGTAATCTCGGCGGCATCGCTCAGTATGGGAATTATGGGGCCGATTTGGGGGGCGTTGGGCGACCGATACGGCCGCAAGTCTATGGTTATGCGCGCGATGTTCGGTGGCGCTGTGGCCATTGGGCTGCAAGGATTTGCACAGAATGTCGGCCAGTTCTTTGCGCTCAAGTTTATCCAGGGTGCGCTAACCGGAACGGTGACGGCAGCGACGGCGCTAGTCGCCAGCAAGACTCCGAAGCAACGGCTTGGCGAGACGCTGGGCAAACTACAGCTGGCCATCTTCTTGGGCCAGGCTTTCGGACCCGTGGTAGGCGGGTTCGTGGCAGACCTGGTGGGCTTCCGCGCCACCTTCTGGATGAATGGAATCTTCCTGTTTGCTTCAGGGATGATGATTCTGTTCCTGGTGACCGAGGAATTCACGCCGGTCGAAGGGGTGGGAAAGGTCACCTTCTGGCGGGGAATGGGGCAGGATTTCTCGATGATCCTGGGAGGTTCGCTTCTAGGCCTGGTCTTGCTGCTCCGTTTCGCGCTCCGGGTGGGCATGCGTGTAGTTGGCCCCACACTTCCGCTGATCGTGCAGGAGATGATGCCGGGAACCGCGCTTCTGGGCTCGGCCTCCGGATTGCTGGCAACCACATTAGGCATAGCCAGCGCAATGTCGGCGCCGTTGGTGGGCCGCTGGGCTGACCGGAAAAACCCCCGCGACTATCTACTAGCAGGGGCTTTACTGGCTGCTACAGCTCTGATCGGTCAGGCTCTGGCTACTTCCTATTGGCTACTCGTGGTGTGGCAGTTTGTGCTCGGCCTCGGACTTGGAAGTACACTGGCTGTCATCAGCTCCTACATCGGACGATTGGCGCCGGAGGGCCGTGTGGGAACGGCTTTCGGGCTCGACGCACTGGCGGTTTCGATGGCCGGCGCCATCGGTCCCTCGCTTGGAGGATGGCTGAGTGATACGATGACGCGGCAGATGCCACTCTACGTGGGCGGGGTCTTGATGGCGTTGGCAGGCGTCGGAGTACTGCGATTGCCCCGAGAGACACATGCGCCCGAAGCTACATCCCCAGAAGCAGAGCCAATGGAGCGGACGGCATAACCTTGTAAGTCAGGTAGCAGAAATGTGTGCGGCTAAGCCGCAGCAAACATAACGCAGACATGACGCAGATGTCACACCTGCGTCTCGATGAGCGCTGCACCCCGCTCCAGGGCAACGTAGTTGGGTTCCAACCACTTCTGCTGGCGTTCCGACAAGTGTTCGGCGAGCTGCTCCTTCACCGCGTCCAGCGCCACAATGCCGGTGCGCTCCACAAAGGCACCCAGCATAACCATATTAGCCATACGGATGTTGCCAAGCTCGGTGGCAAGATCACTTGCCGGAATAAGAATCATACGGGCATCTTCTTCTTCATCTTTGATGTCAATCAGGGACGTGTTGACAAACAAGAGTCCCTCCGGCTTGACAAGGGACCGGTACTTGAGAAATGAAGGACTGTTCATCACGACAGCGGCGGTGGGATGACGGACGACCGGCGCACCGATCTCCTCCTCGGAAAGGATCACGGTGCAGTTCGCCGTTCCCCCGCGCATCTCCGGCCCGTATGAGGGAATCCACGTCACGTACAATCCAGCAGCTATACCCGCGTACGACAGAAGTTGACCGGCAAAAAGGATACCCTGTCCTCCGAAGCCGGAGAAGACGGTCTCGATATGACGCATAGTGACCTCCCTGGATGAAGTGCGCGCTGCTGGCCCTAACGGGTGCCAAGCGCTTTGACCTCGTCCGTCATCTTGAAAGTTTGCAGAGGAAAGAAAGCACCCATATTCTCTTTGGCCCATTCCAGCGCCGACCACGGTTCAAGATTCCAATTGGTGGGGCATGTGGCGAGCACTTCAACACACGCGAAGCCCAGCCCGTGAATCTGCGCCAGGAAAGCGCGTTTGATAGCCTGCTTGGTTCTGCGTATCCCGGCAATATCAAGCGCACTCTCGCGGGCGACGTAAACGGCCCCTGCGGTCTGCGCCAGAATCTCTGACATCCTCACCGGATATCCCGCAAGTAAGCAGTCGCGCCCGGTGGGCGTAGAGGTTGTGACCATGCCGGAAAGTGTCGTCGGCGCCATCTGACCGCCGGTCATGCCGTAGATCGCGTTGTTGATGAAGACCGTGGTGAGAAGTTCCCCGCGATTGGCGGCATGGATAATCTCCGCCGTCCCGATAGCGGCCAGGTCCCCGTCGCCCTGATATGTAAAGACGACCTTGTCTGGATTGACGCGTTTGATGCCCGTCGCCATCGCGGGAGCACGTCCGTGTGCAGCTTCGACAAAGTCAACGTCCAGATAGTTATAGGCCAGGACGGCGCACCCGACGGGCGCGACGCCGATCGTATCCTCCCTAATGCCGAGTTCATCAATCACTTCGGCGACAAGGCGGTGAACGATGCCGTGCACACAGCCAGGGCAGTAGTGTGTGCTGACTTCGGTCAGAGAATCCGGATAGGTGTAGACCGGCTCGTATATCTCCGGAATGGTGGCCGCTGCAACTGTTGTTTTTTCTGCCATAGTATCTACCTCCTGCGAGGAGCGGGGCGCAGGGTGCTTCATCCCCACCCTCGACCTGATCGGAGCAGATAGGACTGCTCCATCTAACTCAGTCTATGCCGCCGCGGTCTGTACCAGCGACGTCACATCGTCCAAGATCTCGTCGACCATCGGAATGATGCCCCCCATCCGACCATGAAAGCGTATGGGGACGCGACCTTGCACGACGCGCTGCACGTCTTCTAGCATCTGGCCTGCGCTCATCTCCACAACAAGCATGGAGCGAACCTGCTGTGAAAGCTCCGCTAACCGCTCCTCGGGGAAAGGCCAAAGCGTCTGCGGCCGCAGCAGCCCCACCCGCAAGCCTTGCTTCCGCGCTTCACGCAGAACCGACGTGCAGATGCGCCCGGCAGTGCCATAGGCCACCAGCAACAAGTCAGCATCATCGACCTGCATCTCCTGATAGCGGATCTCGTTCGCCTGGATTCTGGCGAGTTTGGCCTGCAGCCGATGATTCAGACGCTCGAGGTTCTCCGGTCCCAGGTACAACGAGGTGATGATGTTCCGATCGCGCCCACGGGCCCCTGTAATGGCCCACTCAGGGCGGGATTGCCGTGTTGCGGCCATAGGTGGCAGCTCGGCAGATTCCATCATCTGGCCGATACAGCCATCACCGGCAACGATGACGAGCGTTCGATAGGTCTCGGCAAGCGTGAAGGCCAAGCCCATCATGTCGATAATTTCCTGGACGCTGGCGGGCGCCAGCACGATCGGGTGAAAGTCACCGTGCCCCGCGCTCTTGGTCATAAAGAAGTAGTCAGCTTGTGATGGTTGAATATTGCCCAAACCAGGGCCGCCCCGCATCATGTTGACGACCACCACGGGTACTTCGGAACCGACGATGTAAGAGAGCCCTTCGGCCATAAGCGAATATCCGGGGCCAGAGGTAGAGGTCATCGTGCGTACGCCCGCGCAGGCTGCACCATAGACCATATTGATGGCGGCGACCTCACTCTCGGCTTGGAGGAAGACACGTCCCTCCTCGATCATACGTCCGGACAGATGCTCCAGCGCTTCGCTCTGTGGCGTGATCGGATAGCCAAAGTAGGCCTCAAGACCATATCGCAAAGCAGCCTCAGCGAACGCGATATTACCTTTTAGTAACTGTTTAGTCATTGCTATTCTGCCTCCCTAGTTAGCCGCCGTCGCAGGCTCGCGCTTACGCCGGTAGACGGTGAAGACAACGTCTGGGCAGATGGTGGCACATGACGCACAGCCGATACATTGGTCCATATCCGTGACGGTAATGGCGCGGTAACCTCGCGCATTGAACGTGTCCTCAGCCAGTTCAAGAATATGAACTGGGCATACGTGGGTGCACAGTCCGCACCCTTTGCACCGATCCGCTTCGATGACGATCATACCTCTTCCCATAGATCCTCCTGTAACTGCAACCGAGACGAAGCCTTGCTTCATCCTGCTATCTAGCTTAACGACCGAGGGCGCCTCAGACGGCGACGTCCATTCAACCGCCTACCATCGGCAGCACCAGCGTAAGGAGTACGCCCCCTGCGATGACAGAACCAAGCTGGCCCGCAGTGTTTGCCGCCATAGCGTGCATAAGAACGAAATTCGAGAAATCCTCCTCTTGTGCTACCCTCTGGACGATACGACCGGCCATCGGAAAAGCACTGATACCCGCTGCCCCGATGAGAGGATTGATGCGCTTGCCCGACAGCACGTAGAGCACTTTGCCGAAAAGCAGGCCCGCGACCGTGTCGAGGCCAAATGCGAAAAGCCCCAAAACCAGAATCATCAGTGTGTCCCACCTGAGAAAGCTCTCAGCCGTCATCAGGCTGCCAACAACAAGACCAAGGAAAAGCGTGGTCACGTTGATGATCTCATTCTCGGAGGCGTGCACCAGCCGTTGAACAACCCCCGACTCTTTCAGCAGATTGCCGATCATCAGCGCAGCGATCAATGGTGCGGCCCTGGGCACCAGTATCCCGATGGCGATGGTGACGATAACCGGAAAGGCAACGACAACCAGCGAACTGACCGGGCGAGGCGTGTACTCCATATGCGTCATCCGCTCCTCACGCGTCGTAAGAAGCCGCATAATCGGAGGTTGGATGATCGGCACCAAACTCATATAGGAATAGGCGACCACGGAGATGATTGCCAACAGCTCCGGGGCCAGTGTGCTGGCGACGTAGATGCTCGTAGGTCCATCGATAGCACCGATAATCCCGATACTCGCTGCTTGGTTCATCTCAAAACCTAGCAGAATGGCCGCAAGCAACGTTCCGAAGATGCCGAACTGCCCAGCGGCCCCCAACAGGGCAAAAAGAGGCTGCGCTAGCAGCGGACGGAAATCCATCATCGCCCCCACCCCAATGAAGATCAGGAGAGGAAAAAGTTCGTTATCCAAACCAGCAACTCGGATAACGTAAAGTAGATTCCCAACTTCGTCTGGATCAACCATCGCCGAGAGCGGCAAATTACCGATGACGGCACCGATTCCAATCGGGAGGAGAAGCACCGGCTCAGTTTCCTTGGCAATCGCGAGGTAGATGAGCAGCCCACCCACCGCCATCATAATGAGGTTGGGCCAGTTGACGATGAGTGCCCTAAGCCCTTCTAGGAGATCACCTAAATTCGCGCTCACACGCGCTCCTTAAGACTCCCTATTCGGAGCCAATCGACTGTTTGAGCACACACTCCATAGAATACATAGCCCGCTCTTGTGCGAAGCCCAATTTCTCGAAGAAGCCGAGCGTCCCCGCAGCATCCTGGTTCACTACAGCGAGAACACGCCGCCCCTTGGCCAAGTGCGCGAGCAACAGCGCGGAGACCACAGCGCTACCATAACCGCGCCGCCGAAACTCCTCACGTGTGACGACGTTGTCAATCTGTGCGACACCGGGCAAGCAGGCCAACGTCATACCTGCCGAGACCAACTTGCGTCGCTCCCAGACGCCGAAGGCTGGGGTATCCTTCGAGAAGCCATCAGGCGAGAGATTCATACCCAGCTTCTCGGCTCGGGCCAGCGCCTGAACGGCAGCGAGATCGTTCTCGCCCAGTTCCGAGGCGGAGTGAGGGTCAAGCGTACCGGCGTCCCCGCGAAATAGGAGTTGCCATTTGGGCATTACCGATCGAACTTCAAAAGCCTGCTCGACGATCGAACGCTGAGCTTCGTTCACCAGCAGCGACACCTCACTGCCTGGGTCCGCGAGGAAGGCAGCGTAGGTAGCAAGCAACGCGGACGAATCACCTACAAACGTCAAGCCAAGCCGCTCAACCGAGCGGCAACTCGCCACGGACATAGCCGGGGAGTGAGCGACATCACATTCGGCAGCCAGTGCAGTTACCTGGGCAACGAATGCGAAGTTAGTCAACGTCCATTCAAGATCCCGTGTCCTTGCCTCGAGCTCGCTCGCCAAGGGTGACGGTCGATCCAGGTCGGAATGCTGCGATGAGTCGGATGTCACTTTGGATACGGGCTTTCGATCGGAATCTGAGCGTCGCTTAATACTTGGAAGCGACATATCATGCCTCCTCGACCACCATAAGGACTGTGCCGTGCTGAACTTGCTGTCCTATAGTGACTCGAATCTCACGTACCGTACCCGCGCGCGCAGCACGAATTGGATTGTTCATTTTCATAGCCTCGAGCACGCAAAGCTCCTGGCCACGAGTAAAGGTATCGCCCATAGCCACGCTAATCCCAACAATTGTACCGGGCAGCGGGGCCGTGATCTCTGCTCCGTCCCCGGTCGA
>SLDA01000189.1 GCA_007125545.1 Thermoflexales bacterium
GTATCGTGGAAAGCTGGATCTGTGCTATCAAGAGAGTGGTCGGCTGCATCGTAGCATCCCATAGTCGAAGATAGAAGCGGCTCGATGATCCCGGCGCCACAAAGAGAGCTTTAGGGATGACGTGCATGCCACCCCTAAAGCTCGTCCTCCAGCTGTGTTGCTTAGGCGTGCGGGATCGTATTTCGGGAGCTGCGCTCAGTTGTTCCCCATCGTGATACTGACGGTCTGTGTAGCGTAGGCGTTGAGAGAGACTACGACGTCGCCATCCTTTAACCGGGCCGCATTTGGTTCCACTGGACGCTCCAAGGTGTCCATCTCCAGAGCCGCAGGCGCTTCACCAAGCAGCTCGGGTGCAACCGTGACATGCGCCTCGCACTCCACGCCTGCCACTTCAACCAGTCGCAGAATCATTCCGCTGCCATCTTGGGCCTTCTTAACGGAGGTGAGCCGCACGTTCTCCGGCTCCACGCTGATGAAGGAGTGCACGGTGGGCAGATCACCGGGGTGGACCGCGCAGCTTGTGACGGAAAGTGGCACGTTCATCGTCTCCCCGACCGCCATACACGCCCCCTCGGACCAATCGGCGCCGTGAGGAACGAGCGCATAGCGAATGACGTGTTCTCCCAAGTCGGGCAGCGGGTCCGGCTCACTGCTGGCCCGCAGGAGCGTCATAGTAAGCGCTGTGCCCTCCACACTGAAGCCATACCGGGACGCATTGGCCAGCGTCATCCCAACCCCATCCGCATCGGCGAGATCAACCCACCGCTGCGCCGGCACCTCCTCACCCTGGAACAGATCACGCCGCAGAGACGCGGAGGGGATCTCATAGCGGGCGACCAGGCCTTGGGTGCCGTCAAGGTCCATCGGGAAGCGGACGCGGAGATTGGGGGTGCCGGTCTCACGATCGCCGACCTCACGCCAATCAACCCGTAGCTCGAAATCAATCCGCTCCACGCCACGCGCCAGGCTGATGTCCAGCTCCAGGCGCGTCTTGCCAACGCGGCGGGTCCAGCGGAACGCCTCCACATGCGGACCGGCGTGCAGCCGAGTCAGCTCCCCTCCATCTATCAGATCCTCACGGCGCTTGAAGGGGCCGATGACCCAAGCTGACATCCCGACATTGGCCTCCAGATACATCTGGAGAAGGCCCAGATGCTCACCTGGCGGAACGAACTCCCGACCGGTACGCTTATCCAGCAAGCTGACCAGCGAACCTGAGGCAGGATCGAGCTGCACCCGAAACGCCTCATTCTCCATCACCGTATCTGCGGGCATGCGCAACCGTCCGGCCCCACCCACGCCGTCCCACTGATTGATCGGCTCCGGTGCCGGAAGGCCCATCTCTATACGCCGGTCCGAGATGCAAACCGCGCGATAGCCCAGCGGCGGCACGGTCACAGGGAAAGCTACCTCCAGAAATCCGTGTCCGGCGTAATGACCGGTGCCGAGAATCTGCACCGGTTCGGGCGCCATATCCTCCCCGGTGACGACCAACAGTTCGGGGTTTAGCGCCGTATCCCATAGCTTCGCCCGCACCACCTCCGTACGGGCTACGGCAAGCGAGTTGAAGATGAGATAGGCACGGTCGCTCGTGCGCGTCATACTGAACGCTGACTCGCCTCCGGTTCCGGTTGCATTGCCCACACCGGCGCCCAACGCGACACCAGCCTCTACCTCATCCTTGTAGGCGCGCAGCGGTCCCTCGTCGCGAAAGCTTGCGACGAGCGCCTCGGTATTGATCCTGCGACTTACACCCCGCAGCGCATTCGTACGCGCGATACCTGCCATAGCTTGGGTCTCTTGAGCCTTGCCCAGGGTATAGTGTCGGGTTGCACGGACACCAGAACCCGGAAGAATATCGTGAAACTGATCAAAGAGCAGATAACGCCAGGCCTCTTCGAGATTCTCACGTGGATAGGGTACGCCAGCCAGGCGGTCGCCCAGGACTGCGGCAACCTCAGCTGCATACAAGAGGTTCTCGCCGTGCCGGTTTGCTTCCTTCTGGCGTGCCTGCGAAGTATAGCAGCCTGCAAAGATGAAGTTCCGCTCTTCGGATATCTCAGGCAAGTTGCCTGCTTCCGCCTCCGCCGTTTCGAAGAAGTGCCGCAGCGTGGAGAATGATACGCGCGGGTAGATCGGCCAGCTATCCATCGCTATCAGCTTGCGCAGATCCTTACGCGTGGGACCGCCGCCATGGTCGCCTACACCGTACAGGACCGGCATCAACTTCAACCCTGTAGCCGCGGCAAAATCCATCAGTGGATCGGCCAAATTCGCACCGACAGCAACCTGCCGCTGCTCATCGAAGTGCATATACCACTGGACATCGTTGAGAACGAGCAACCGAGAGCCATCCGGACCGATCCACCAATAAAGATGGGGACCGCGACTGCCGCGGCAGTGGTAATAGTAACGCACCGCGCCGCGCGCGAGGATCGTCGGCAGACTCGCAGGGTGACCGAAGGTATCGGGCTCGAAGTCGATCGGCACATCCTCAGGCTCGAGTCCAAACTTATCACGGAAGTAGGCACGGGTGTAAAGCAAGTGACGGTTAATGCTCTCGCCACTCGCCAGGTTCTTATCTCCCTCAACCCACTGACTGGCCGTCACCTCCCAACGGCCCTGCCGCACTCGTTCGCGAATGCGCTCGAACATTGGCGGGTCATACTTCTCCATCGCAGCGTAGACGGAGGCCTGGCTCTGTGAGAAAATGAACTCCGGCACCTCATCCATTAGCGCCAGCATCGTCTCGAAGGTGTCGTGGGTCAATCCAACAGTCTCAGGCCACGACCACTGCCAGTTCATATCAATGTGGGCGTGGCCCACACACAATATCCGATAAGCTTTGGCCACCTCGCTCAAGGGAGCTAACAACGTCTCGACCTCCGCCGTTAGCGACGCTGGATCACGCATCTCATCGAACAGAGCACTCCGGATGAGTCGTGCGGCCTCAAGGACTCGCTCACGCCAGCCAGCAGCGTGTTCCGGATGGGCACTACAGAGTTGATGAGCGAAAGCCAACTCCGCCTGAACCCGCTCAAACGACTCAGCAACACGTTTCGGTTGCAGGGCTAATGCCTCGCGCGTTCGTATCCACTCTTCTTGGTACAATCCCATATTCCCTCCTAGATGGTTTCCCAGATAACCTATCTGTCCTCAAAGCGTGCGAGGGCGATCTGACAGTGCACTGCATCTCCGCCGCATTCATAGGCATCGTTCCGCAAGGGCCCTCACTTGAGTGTTGTGCATCGCAATAGATCGATACACCGAAGGCGCTATGCCGACTTCGAGTCCGCTCGAGTGATACTCGAGTCCGCTCGAGCCGACTCGAGTTCGCAGCTAATTTGACAGGATAACGGACACTGCCATATTATAGAGTGTATCGGATACGCGCAAACACGGACTCTTGACCTTCATTCGCGGACGGTGACGACACCGGTAGGGGGCACGCTTACGAAAACCTTCAGGCTATGTGAGGAGGTGCTCCGCGGATCAGGTGCGGAACATGTCATAAACGCGACAGAACCGGCACCAGAGGTTGCGAGTCACGATCCGAAAGAGAGTGAGGAAGACCGGAATGAACGTCATTGTGATCCTCTGTGATACCCTGCGACGTGACCACTGCGGCCCTTACAGCCAGGGACGCCCCCTAAACGAGTGTTGGAGCTCGGAGGCGCCGGCATGGGTCGTTCCGACACCCAATATGGATCGCCTGGCGGCGCGAGGCACCGTTTTCGACCAATGCTATTGTGGAAGCACGCCCTGTATGCCCGCACGTCGTGACATTTATACAGGACGGTACGAGTTCCTCGAACGTGGATGGGGGCCTTTGGACGAGGAAGACCTCGATCTGCCCCGTATGGTGTCAGGCCCACCTAACCGCTCCGTCCAGTGGACGGTGGAGCAGGGCTATAAAGTAAGCTATTTGTTGACCGACCACTTCCACCTCTGGGAGCAGGGGTCGGGCAACTACCATATGGGCTACACAGGGTTTGATTTTGTGCGCGGGTGCGAAGCTGATGCGCTTCACACAGCGCCGAAGGAGGCCTTCCCTCAGCTTGAGGCCGACAGATACCAGAAGAACGAACGTCACTGGCGCAACGTTCATCACATTCGCCAGTCGGAGGGCGACTACTTTTGCGCACAAGTTTTCCAGAGAGCGGCGGACTGGCTGGAAGCCAACCACGACGAGCATCAGGATTTCTACCTACACCTCGACATCTTCGATCCACACGAGCCCTGGGATCCGCCCGAGGATATACTGAAGATGTTCGACCCACGCGGTTACGATGTCCCCGACATGGCCTCTGCCGCCCCCTATCAGAAGTGGCGTGAAATCCTGACCGAGTCGCAATTCGAAGCCTATCGCGCTCGCTACGCCGGCAAGGTCGTCTTCCTCGACCGGTGGATGGGCTGCCTCTTCGATATGCTGGATCAACTAAATCTGTGGGAGGATACACTGGTGATCCTCACCACCGACCACGCGACCTACAATGGCGACCACGGGCGCACCGGCAAGCTACAAACACACGAGTTCGATGCTGTGGGTCACATACCCTTTATAATGGCTCACCCCACCCTGGCGCACGGGGAACGCCGCTCCCAACTGGTGCAGCTGGTGGACATCTACCCGACCGTCCTGGCTGCCGTAGGACGCCCTGTGGACAGAGACGCAGTCCTCCCCGCTTTACATGGCGTGAACCTGCTGCCGGTACTCGAGGCCCCCGCGACCGGGCAAGACGCGGCGCATACGCGCGACTACGCTCTCTACGGTCAGTTCGGCAAGAGCGTATCGATCACCGATGGCGAGTGGGTACTGCACCAGTCGCCGGTTGCGGACAACCAGCCGCTCTACTGGTACGGATACTGCCTCTCGAAGTTTATGGACTACACCCTGGGCGACTACTCAGAAGGAAGGCGTCCGGTCATCGACTGCCCCTCCTGGCCCGAAGCCACCTGGTTGAGCCACAAGCCCGGTGACATAAACGAACTCATCAACCTGGCCGAGGCGAGACCCGCGGTGTTGCGCGACATGCAGCGTTCGCTCAAGGAGACGTTGCACCGAGTGGGAGCGCCGGAGGAGCAAATCATTCGCCTGGGGTTGCAGGATGTATGAAACTGGATGTCAGCAAAAGGGCAAGGGAGGTCGACACTGATGTATGATGCAGTAGAACACTTCGAAGCACTCTACGCCGACACACCGGCTGAATTTGCATTCACAGCTACAACGCCAGAGGCGCTGCTGGCTTGGCAAGAGGCCTTTCGACCGCGTTTGCAGGCAGCGCTGGGGCTGGATAACATCGCCGCGGATCTGGCGGGCTATCACCCCTGGGCTGAGCAAGTGGCCGGACCCGAAGGCGCCGTGGACCAGGGGGAATACGTCCGGGAGTCGTGGCATCTCTGGGTCGAGCCCACAGTGCCGTTACCTTTCTACCTCCTGCGCCCGAAGGAGACCCGTCCTCACGCACTGCCGTTGGTTCTAACGCCGCACGGGCACAATCATCCTCACATCTATACGGGCATTGCCCACACTGACGAAGAGAGGGACTCGATGCAGGCAGGTGAGCGCGACATCGCGGTTCAGGCGGCACAGGAGGGATACCTGGCGATCGCCCCGACAACTCGTGCCTTCGGGGAGACACGCACCGAGCAGGATATGACACAAAACCGGGTCCACTCCTGTCGCACGCAGTTAATGCACGATCTACTGGTGGGCAGGACACCGATTGGGGACCGAGTCTGGGATATGTCACGCTTGATCGATTGGGCGATCGAAACACAAAACATCGACGCCAATCGCATTGCTATCACAGGCAACTCGGGTGGTGGCACGATCTCGCTCTTCGCGGCAGCTTGCGAGCCGCGCATCAGCGTGGCGGTTCCTAGTAGCTATTTCTGTACCTTTACGGGCAGCATCGGTTCAATCCACCACTGCGACTGCAACTACGTGCCGGGCATTCTGAGGTTGGGTGAAATGTATGACGTCGCGGGCCTGATCGCTCCCCGACCCTTCTGCGCCATTGCAGGCCAGGACGATCCCATCTTCCCCATAGAGCATGTCAGGCGCTCCTATGAACAGCTCATGCGCATCTACACGGTGGCGGGAGCCCCGGAACGATGTAAGTTGTTCGTCGGTCACGAAGGGCACCGTTACTATAAGGACGGCTCCTGGCCTTTCATTCGCAGGCACTTCGGGACGGACGAGCTCTAGATGGCAGTGCCTTCCCCAGAACCACAGCCGATTCCGGAGGGCGGAACCGGCGACAAGATCAGGCTGCGTGAAGCAACGCCGAAGGATTTCAAGGCCATCTCGGCCCTTTTTCAAGAAGTTGACAACCTTCACTGCGAGCATCTTCCAGACCTGTTCCGTAGGGCCGAGGGTGCGCCACGGGAGGAATCCTTTATCATCGGGCTCATAAGAAATCCCGATGCTTTAGTTCTTGTAGCCGAACATGAAGCGCGAATCCTCGGATTGGTGGTTGCCCTTACGCGCAGTAGCCCCGGCTTCCCTTATCTCGTGCCCCTTCGCTACGCTGTGATTGATACCATTGTGGTTACGGCAAGTGCCCGCGGGCGGGGTATAGGACAGGCTATGATGGCATTCACGGAGGCCTGGGCGAGCGACCAAGGTGTAGATCGGATTGAACTCGACGTCTTCGAATTCAACGAAGAAGCGCTGAGCTTCTATCAAGGCAGGGAATTCTCTGTCTTGAGTCGTCGTATGGTCAAGCTGCTCGATCGTGATACATGCTGACGCGTAGGCACTCTGTGCACAAACCTAGGTTAAGGAGCATAGAATGGCCCATTTGCCGGTGGTGAAGCCCGTGTCCCGAGAGAATCTCCTATTGATGGAGCAACATCTTCCTTACGGCCCACCCGAAAAGCACGCGGAACGCCTCAAACGCCAGGAGAAGGGTGAGGTCACCTACCTAGTGGCCTGGTACGACGGCGTGCCCGTGGGCCACGCCCTACTGAAGTGGCGCGGCGCCACCGAAGCTCATCTCGTGTCGCACTTTCAAGGGAGCTGTCCCGACGTTGAGGATCTTCTCGTCGACCGACGGTATCGTTCACGGGGTATTGGCACTCAGCTGCTGCAGGCAGCCGAGCGGCTGGTCGCTGACAGTGGTTTCCGACAGATAGGACTGGCCGTAGACACGCGGAATAAGGGGGCCCACAATCTCTATAAGCGATTGGGCTTTCGCAGCATTGGGTTGCCGCCGCATCACGAGCGGGGCGAATACGTGGACCAGAACGGGCGTCCAGCATCGTGGGAAGAAGTCTGCATCTACATGGTGAAAACACTCAACGACAAAGGAGTAGATAGGAATGAGTGAGAATATAGCTCGGCCACATCACGCCCCGACTCCCAGTTACGCTCATTTGGTTGAGCGTCTCAACCACACACCTCAGGGTGCACCACCGACGGATGCTTTGTACAAGATCCTGTCCGTGTTGCTGAATGAGCGTGAGGCGGGACTAGTCGCGCAGCTTCCTATCAGGCCGTTCACCGCTGAAAAAGCCGCCCGCATCTGGAAGACAAGTCTCGCGGAAGCGATTCGAACCCTGGATGAACTGGCAAGCCGCGCCGTGCTCCTGGATCTCGACCATAACGGACAGACCACCTATGTGCTCCCTCCTCCGATGGCGGGTTTCTTCGAGTTCTCAATGATGCGTGTCCGTGACGACCTGGACCAACACCTGCTCGCCGAGCTGTATTACCAATATTGCACCGTGGAAGAAGACTTTATGAAAGCCCTCATCGCTCAGGGGGATACACAACTGGGACGCGTCTTCGTGAACGAGCCTGTACTGACGCCCGAGGTCCACGTTCTGGACTACGAACGGGCCAGTGAAGTGATCCGGTCCGCCACCCACCGGGGCATCAGTAATTGCTATTGTCGCTATAAGCTGGAAGAAGCAGGCCGCGAGACGGGCACACCGCAGGCATGTGATGCGCCCCTGGATATCTGTATGACGTTCAATGGCCCGGCACGCTCCCTGATCAAAGCCGGGTTTGCGCGCGAGATCGATGCGGCGGAGGGCCTTGATCTTCTTCAAGTAGCCCAGGCACATGACCTCGTGCAGTTCGGCGAGAACGTTCGCGAGGGAGTAGCCTTCA
>SLDA01000422.1 GCA_007125545.1 Thermoflexales bacterium
AGCCGCGCCGTCACGCCCGCCCGGTCCACGATCACCCGCCGGGGCCTTCCGGCGAACGCCAGCAGCCCGGCATACCAGGCTCGGGCGGATGCTGACGGCGCGCGGTAGTAGCCATAGCCGGGCATCGAGCCTACCAGCCGTGACCGGCCCTTGCCAAAAGTGTGGTCGACGACCGCTATGGCGCCCTCGGGCGTCCATCCTGCCGCGGTCCCGCCCTGAAGCGTGTATGTCTGCCGATAGAGCCCAGCAGCCAGAGACCCCTCCCCCGTTGTCAGAACCAGATCATCCATCCGGTCCAGACCAAAGGAGACGCCGGATTCCGTGCAGCCGAAGACGTCGGCGAAACCGCGGTTGGGTTGGTGCGGTAGCGCGTGCGCTCGATCGTTCAAGTATCCAAAACATGCCTCGGCCAAGAGCGTCCCGCCCTGCGCGACCCACTCGCGCAGAACGGCAACCGTCCTGTCACTTAAGGCCACCGGGAAGGGAACGTAGAGCAGCGGGTAACCGCCGATGTCGTCAAGACGCGCGAAGTCGCACTGGATGTTGGCGTCGAGAAACGACTGGTACGCCCCCTGAACACACCGGGCATAGATTTCCGTGTTCCCCTGCATAGTGTAGGCGAACGCCTGGGCGTCCTCATCGATCAGGAGCGCCACCTCGCCGCGCATAGGGCGGGCCCGCCAGACCGGCGCCATCTCCGGTATGTGCGCCCATTGCGCGATCCCCTTCATGATCTCCGAACGTGCGGTGCGGCTGCCATCCATGCCGTACCAGCCGAAGGAGCCGAACAGCGGCCCATCCAGGAGTGGGCGCCAGCGCGGGTTCTGGTAAGCTGTCGCGCCGCAGGCCATCGAGGTCAGGCAATCGAGGCGGATGTTCTCCGGATCCGACATCGCGTCCATCTCCGGACGGGGGCTCCCCAGCCGGCGTCCGGACCACTGCGAATCCCCCACCGCTTCCGCGCGCCAGAACAACTTGCCCCGCGAGGCCGAGCGGATGAGATCGCCCGCGAGGAAAGGGTTGCACCCGGTGCCGTGATAGTAGGTATAACCGAAGACATCCGCAACCTCGGCAGCGCGCCAGTCATCGCCGCACGCGGTGACGATATCCGCAAAGCTGCGGGCGTTGCCGTGTGCCACCACCAGGTGCTCAGGGTCGTGCCGCTTGAGCACGTCCCGGCGCCAGCGCATCCAGTGGAAGGCGTTGTCGAGCTGGAAACGGATGCCATCGAGCACATCGGGGTAGAGCGTCACTTGGCGCGACAGTTCGACGTCGTCCCAGGTAGTGACACTGAGGCGGTGCCACGCTTGGCCCAAGGCCGCGGGACTTTCGTAGCGCTCTCGCAGCCAGGCGCGGAAGCGGCGTTGGGTCGCGGGGCAATGGCACAGGCGGTCCGATGAGTAGAAGCTGCACTCGTTCCAGATATCGTAGCCCAGCAAGGCAGGGTGATCGCGATAGCGCTCGGCAAGAGCAGCGAGATAGCGCGTGGCGGCGTCCTCGACCTCGGTGTTATCGAGGCAGAGCGCGTGATGCCCGCCGGTGGCGCAGCTAATGTGCATCTCGCCGGCACGCCTGTCGCCCGATCGCGTCTCCACGCGGGCGTGAGGCAGCGACCGGATCAGCCACTCGGGGCTGTCGACGAGCATCTCGGCGAGGATGACATGGATGCCGGTCTCGGCAGCCAGGTCCATCTGCCTGTCGTAGTCGGACCAGTCAAAGACCCCCGGTGCGACCTCAACCGCATTCCACGGCACCCAATGCCGGAAGAGCGTGTGCCCGTCCTCGACGGCTACGCGGTGATCGCGCGCCCAGTCGTCGCGCGGCGGGTTCGTCTTCCGGAAGTAGACGGCACCGGCGTGAAACGCCGTAAGCACCTCTTTTACGTCCATCGCCCTAGAAAGCCCAGTCGAGGTCAACCGAGCGGCGCGCGCGCGAGGATGTCGCCATCGTCTCGATGACGTAGTCCACGTTGTAGCCATCGATCACATTCGGGCGCCCCTGCTCGCGCCGCGTGAGACAGTCGTCGATGTAGGCGATCTCTACGTGGAAGGGGTTGATCGCGGCGAAGCGGTACTCGGTCGCCGTCTCCGTGGTGTTGTCGTAATGCAGCAGGAGCGACGCATTCTTCTCCGGCTCGTCCCACTTCACGATATACAGATCGAGCCGCCCATTGACGCCGTTGATCTGCACGTGCTCGTCCCAAGCGTTCCGCTCGTAGCCGATACGCGCCAACGGGTGCGTCGCCGACTCAAAACTTACGACCATTCCCGTGGGATACTCAAAGAGCGCTGTCGCCTTGCGGTCGATGCGGGTGCCGGGTATGTAGTCGACGGACGCGTAGAGGCTGGTCGGGCGGCCCAGGAAGTACAACGTCAGGTCGATCAGGTGGCTCGCGGCGCACTTCATCACCGCACCGCCGTAGCTCTCGAGCGCCGACTGGGGCGGCGCGTCCCCCACCGGCACCGGGTCGTAGTAGTTGCCCCAGGGCTGGTAGGTGCGCACCTGCGCGCTGAAGAGCGTGCCGAGCGCCGGCAGCAGCTCCCGCAGCTTCTGCGTGGCGGGGAAGAAGCGCTTCATATAGCCCGTGAAGAACAGCCCCCCACTATCCCGAACGGCCCGGGCGATCTCCTCCGCCTCCCCGGCGTTGTCGGAGAGCGTCTTCTCGCACACGACATCCTTGCCCGCCGCCAGCGCTGCCAGACAGATTTCTTTGTGATGGCGCCCGGTGGTCAGAACACTGACGACGGTCACCTCGGGATCGGCGATCAGGTCCCGATAGTTTGTCGAGGTCTTCGCGCTAAAAGCAGCGGCATAAGGCGCCGCCGCGTTCGGGTTCAAGTCGGCGACGTGGACCACCTCGGCGCCTACTCGCTCAAGTCCACCGAAGTGAAAGCGGGATATCCCGCCACAGCCAATCACACCCCACTTTGGTCTCACAATTTCCTCCCTCATTAGATTGCTGCACGCCTTACGGCCTCGATCATAGCGAAGATGTTCTCATCAGGCGTGCCGGCAGCGACCTGATCTCCGGTGCCCACGATGAGGCGCGGGGAGCCCTCAAACGCCGCCAGCACCTCCTCGACCTCTCGTCGCACGTCGTCGGGCGACCCTGTCAGCAGCGTGTTTACGGTGTGAACGTTACCATTGAAGGCAGTGCGGTCGCCCAGCGTGGCGCGCACCTCACTTAAGTCCGTCACATCACCACCAGGGGGACGCTCGAAGGGGCAGATGCAGTCAAGCCCCAGATCGGCAAGCTCGGGCAGCACTCCGTGACACCGTCCGTGGAAATGGTGATGGATCAACCCGCCGCAGGCATGTGCGGCTGCCACCGCAGCCGCCAACACCGGCTTCTCCCATTTGCGCCACACACGCGGGCTCAGAAGCGATAGGCTGGACCAGCCGGACGCGATGAAGATCGAGCGTGCAGTGGTATTCAAGAACGCCGCCTCGATCTTCGTTGAGAGGTATTCGATGTAGCGAGCTTGCAGCGCCAGCATCTCGGGCTCACGATCCACCAGGTCCAGGATGACCCGCTCCAGCCCACCCTCGCGGGATTCGCCCAGGAAGTCGATGAAGGGAAAGCCGGCGAAGACCTCCAACAAGTAGTCGTCACCCACAGCATCGAGGGCCATCTGAACGGGTGTCCAGTCAAGGGTCTCGAGAGGAGCGAATGCCAGCACCTCATAGGAGGGCCAGTCCCTGTCGAAATCTTTGACGGGACGTTCCACAATCCAAGAAGGCTCGATCGAATCCAACCGCCTGCGCCAGACCAAAGTGTTCCCGGCGATCCGCAACTCCGTCCGCTGCTCGAATTGACCAGGATCCAGTTGGGTGACCCTGGTGGTGGCAGCTCTCATCTGGGGCACGTCCGGCGCAACGATGCCCCAGCCTTCGCAGCCGTAGTGGCGGAACGTCTGCTGTAGCGCCTGCCAGTGCGGGACCTCCAGCTCCAACTCGTACATCGGGATATCGAGGATCTGGGCAGGGATGTAGTACCAGAACTCCGGCGCCACAGGGACCCTATCAGCGTGCCGGCCCTCGTAGGCCGCCAACATCCGCCCGCGCGGAGAGCTATCCACGGGCGCCGCTCCTGCCACCGCTTAACCGACCTCGACCATGACCTTGACCGTCTCCGAGCGGGCTGTGGCAGCGAACCGGACCGCATCAGGCACCTGCTCGAACGGGAATGTATGCGAGATAAAGAGATCGGGGTCGATCGTTTTGTTTCGGAGTAACTCGACGGCCTGGGGCCAGCCGAGATTGGGGATAGAGTGTACGCCTCGGAGTTGCAGCCGCTTGAAGTGGAAGTCGTTACCATCCAGGACGATCCGCTCTCCCCCACCGAACTTGATGCCGTTATAGGTGATGATCCCGCCGAAGCGGCAAAGCTTCATTGCATCGGCGATCGTGGCGGGTGGAGAAGTGACCAACACCCGATCCAGACCCTGGGGTTCCGCCTTCTCAAAGTAACTGGATAGGTCCTGCCGGTCAATGAACACGCAATCGGTCACACCCAACGCCTCGGCGACTTCCCAGCGCTTGTGTGAATGAGCGTGACCGGTCAAATAGACGCGGGATGCGCCCTTCACCAGTGCCAGCTTCGCGATCATCAAACCGATGGGGCCTGGGCCAAAGACTGCCACGTGACCGGCAAGGGGAATCTCTGCCATCTCCACCATATCGATCGCCACGGTGAGAGGTTCAGCCAAGGCCCCGGCGCGATAGTCGAGCTCCGCCATTGGAAAGACAGACGTATAGCGGACCTTAATGAGCTCGGCGAAGCCGCCCGGTGATCGATGATGATCCAGAGTCACGCAATGCGCCACATTCCCACGCTTGCATTGATCGCATACTCCACATAGCGTGGAGTTTTCGACCACTACCGGAGTCCCTACCTGCAGACCCGGTACCGGAGTCCCTACCTGCAGACCCGGTACCGCACTCCCCACTTCTACGATATCGCCCGACAACTCGTGACCGATCGGCGACCAGTCCTGCGCGACGGTCTGGGCCACCAGGACGTCCCACCCGCAGACCCCGCAGGCACGCACTTTAACCAAGACCTCATCCGGCGCCAGGGGATCCAAGCCCACGTCTCGCTGCTCAAACTCCATCGAAGCTTTTGTGTAAAAAGCCTTCACGCTATCCTCCTGATCTTTCCGTGCCGCTTCGCACTGCCCAGGCGTAGTGTATGGCTCCGGAACCAGACAACCGTTTCAGCGGCAGCTCAGTGCTCTCACTGCCAGGGATACGACAGCACGACCGTACCACCGCCATCGGCAACGATAACTTGCCCGGACGTCTCTGCAACACCTCCGGGCCGGATCTGTCGCCCCGCATCTCCCAGACCCCTCTGTAGTACGCCCTCGAAGTCAAAAACCAGGATCCGCTCGAAAGCCGGGTCGGTCGCCAACAGATAGTCCCCACTCACGACGAGGCGGGGGCGCATATCAGGAGGCATATAGCCCCACACCGGCACCTCCCACTCGCGCAGATAGCGTCCGTCGGCATCAAACACAGCGATGCGGCGATTCCACGCGTCAGCGACGAAGATCTGCCCTGAAGCATCGACCGCGACGTCCGATGGTTCATCCAACGCCTCGGCTTCATCCCACCCACCAAAAATGGCGTGGAAGCCCCCTTCGCTGTCAAAGAGCTGGATGCGGTCATTGCCGGTATCAGCCACATAGACCATGCCATCCGGCCCAACTGTGAGACCCCGCGGGCCGAAAAAGGCTCCGTAGCCCGTCATATCAAGAGCCGGCACCTGCGCGAAACGCCCCCAACTCAGAAGGTGAGTTCCATCGGCGCTGAACTTCTGAATGCGATGATTCCAGGTATCCACCACATACACGTTTCCCTCATCATCGAGGGCGACATCCCAAGGCGCGTTGAACTGTCCGGGCTCCGTGCCATAGCTTCCCCACCGCGCCAGTACCTCTCCCTGAGGGCTGAGGTGAAGGATCTGGTGTCCGGCAGCGTCGGCGATGTAGAGCGAACCATCCGCGGCAGCAGCCAGACCTTGCAAACCGGTATCCGGTAAGTTGGCGACCGCAGTAGCGTCTACCACCAGCAGCGCATCCGCGTACGGGTCGGTCCCCGCAGCAGGTCGAAAATCCGCTGCGCCGGCAAGGGCAACGCCACTCTCCTCGTCCAGCCGGTATTGCCACATCCTGTCGGCCAAGTCAGCACGGACGTAGAAACGGAACTGGATCCGGTGAGGCCAGGTATGGAGGGTAAATGGATTCTCGGGATTGATCAAACGGGCATAGAGTCTGTAATCACGGGCCCAGGCCACATCCCACAAAGCCTGACGCCACTCGGGGTTGGTCAGCGCGTGGCGAATTCGTTCCCAGGTGAGATCCTTGTAGTCCTCGACAGGCCACCAGATATGCTTGTAGTCGAAGGCAGTATAGTCGGCCCCCAGGATGGGTTCGACCATTGACCACTCCGTCTGCGCAGCCAGCACCACAGGTGAGGCCAGCAGCATTTCAGGATCGGGGGTCTCAAAGTAGTAGTTCCGTGGGAAGTGCGCGTGCATGTACCAGTAGAAAGGCCAGGCCACGTCTTTACTATAGGCAACCTGAATCTGGTCCGGTGTACCGGTGAGACGCCATGAGATACGTTCGATCTCCGCCAAGACCCGCTTCACATCCGGCGTGCTATGTGCATAGACCAGGTGCTCAACTGCCAGCTCGTCATAGATGTAGTTTGCCATGACCATCGTCCGGAGCGTCAGGACACCCAAGAAGAGGGCCCCAGTGAGAGCAGTCAAAGTTAGCGCCCGCCGGATTCCGACGGCGCTCACGCCGACAAAAAGCAAGCCACTGAAGATCACAATGCCCAGGAGTCCGCCTATCGTTCTCCCTAATGGCTCTAGTTGGGCGATGAAGAGCGCAAGTCCCGTCCCGGCACCACTCTCCTCCAGCGCCTGCCGTATGGCTCCTGATGTGTCCAGGAACGCGGCCCACGCAAGCGCAAGAAAGATCAAGGATACCGGCAACAACCAGGCCCGCGATGCGACCAAGTCGCGCCAGGAAAGATGGCCAAAGGCCCGTTGCAGCGTCCAGGCCGCGAACAAGATGTGGGGGAACGCGATATGGACAAACAGCCAGGGCATCTTCTCCCCCGCGACCGCATAGGCAATCCAAGAGAGCACGGCCCACGCAAAGAGAAAGTAGGGCAGAAGACTCACAATGGCGGACCTGGTCGCCGGGCGAAAGCCCGGGCCGGAGACTATGCTCTCGGACAGGGCGATCTCCTCATCGCTCGGTTGCGTGGTCGCACCAGACCGCTTGCGAGCACCGAAGAGTCCGATCGCGACAAGGCCGCCCATGCCTGCCAGCGAGATCAGAATCGCCGCATACTCATAGAGGGGGCCGACGATGCCGTAGTAGTACCAGGGCTGAGCACCTCGCTCGACATGCTGCTGGGCCATCCAGTAAGCCAGGCCGCCCACCAGACCGGTCACGACACCCCAACCGTAGGTGAAGAGCGTGCTGAAGAGAACTACGAAGACCACATAATGTACCAACGCGGTCATCGGCCAGCGCCGACGATCCCACCACAGACCCAAGGCCACGCCGACGCCGAGTGAGAGTGCCAACGTGATAGTCGCTGCCACAATCTTAGAGGTCGGGAGGTCTCCAAAATTGATCTGCATAAGGGCCGGGTAGAAGCGTGACATACTGACACCGGCCACGTATTGCATAAGCAGCGCCGAGCCCAGCGGCAGCGTGAACGTCCCGAGGAGCATCAACACATCGAAGAGCCGGAAACGTCGCATTTGGGCGTCGCCCACGGCACGGGTTATGAGAACGACCATGGCCAGTGCGCCGGTAATGGCCGCACCCAGCCCCAACCGAGCCCATCCCGGTACCACAGCCTCAGGCAGCACGATGTGAGCATCGCCCTCAGGGAGCATCTCGGCCTGAGAAGCTCCCAGCAAGAAGACCCCGCCTGAGAGTATCATCACCACCAGCAAACCCACCAGTATGGGAATCAACTCCCGTCGTTGCCAGCGAACGTGCAGGATCTGCCAAATCAGGGGCAGCGCCAGCAGCGCCATAAAGATCGCCGTGTAAATGTAGGCGTTTTCTTTGCTGGCGTACATAAGTGCAAAGAAAGCGCCCATCCAACGCAACCACCGGCTCTCGCCATCCTCCAGGTAACGACCTATGCTCCAAAGCAACAAGGTGCTATAGAGCAAGACCGGCAGGTCGTGACGCGTGTAGCGCGAGTAATAGGTGATGAAAGGGGAAATCAAGAGCATCACGGACGCGAAGAGTGCGCCACGGCGACCCAGCCACCGTCGCAGGAGCCAAGGGGCCATCACCAGAGCCACACCAACAAGCGCCGTGTAAATCCTTGCCGAGAAGTCGCTGACACCGAGGAGCGCATAGGCTAACGCCGTGGCTTCGAAGAGCAGCGGCCCGTGCATCAAGGGGTCGTGCCGGAACCCCTGTCCGGTATAGATATTCCAGGAGTACTTTGCGTGGGTGGTCTCATCGTGGCTGACCGCGCGGTCACCCAAGCCGTAGAGACGCGTACCCAAAGCAAGAACGAGGATCACGACGTATGCAATCCTCCAGAATGTAGCTGATCGCGGTTGGACCGGCGTTATGGGTCTGTCGGTCATGATATCTCCATTGCAGTATGCTGTGCCCGGCCACCAGCAGACGATGGCACGGTGTTATTCACCGTTCCTGGATTTTACCTGCGACGGGCGTTCTAGCAACCCCGGTTGGAGCTTTCGGCAGATATGCTAGACTGGAAAGGCGGCGATACACACTACGACTCCGGTCGACAGCATAGCATAGTCAATGAGGTAAACTTATGAAACGCAGTTGGGGCATCCACACCAGAGCGATTCACACCGGCATGGAACTCGAGCCACGCGACGTCACCCCTCCGATACACATGGCCAACACCTTTATCTTCGAGAGTGCCGAGCAGGTGGCACAGGCTTTCGAGTATGAGGATCAACCGGTCTACACCCGCTGGGGCAACCCCACCACGAGCGTGATGGAGCGCAAGATCGCGGCACTCGAGAACGCGGAAGCAGCAGTGGGCACCGCGTCAGGTATGGCAGCGGTGGCCGCGGCGCTGCTGGCCTTTCTTGAATCCGGAGACCATGTCGTAGCGACGACGGGCTTATACAGCGCCTCCTACCATTTTGTGACGGAGGACTTGCCCCGGTACGGCATCAGGGCAAGCTTGGCGGAAGCCACCGATCCGAGCAGTTTTGAGGCGGCTATTTTGCCCGAGACACGCGTGATCTATCTTGAATCACCCGGCAATCCGACGCTGCTGATGAACGATATCACGGCGCTCGCGGCTCTCGCGCGAGACCGAAACATCCTGACCATTATCGACAACACCTTTGCCACACCGATCAACCAACGGCCTCTCGATATGGGGATTGATCTCGTCGTCCACTCTGTGACCAAGTATCTCGGTGGGCATGGCGACGCCTTGGGCGGCGTTGTCGCCGGTCGGGCGGCTCTAATTGAGAATATACTGAAAGGCCCGATACGGCGTATGGGAGGGTGCATTAGCCCTTTCAACGCCTGGCTCGTCGCTCGGGGGATTGCCACGTTGCCGATACGAATGGCACGCCACAACACGAATGCCCTGCAGATCGCTGAATGGTTGGACACCCACCCTGTGGTCGCCTGGGTACGCTACCCCTGGCACCCCTCGCACCCGCAGTTCGATCTCGCGCAACAGCAGATGCCGGGCGGCGGGGGTGGCGTCGTGGTCTTCGAGTTGGTTGGAGGAGTGGAGGCCGGTGTGCACCTCCTCAACCGTGTTGAGTTGTGCGCTCGCACGGTAAGCTTAGGGGATGTGCGTACGCTCATCACTCATCCCGCCAGCACGACACACCGGAGCGTGCCCCGCGAAGCCCGTCTGAGAGCGAGAATCACCGATGGTTTGGTGCGCCTCGCCGTTGGGCTTGAGGATGTTGAGGACATCGTTATGGATCTGGAGCAAGCCCTGCAGTAGGGAGTGGTCAGAGTCAGGCGGCCTAAAACGTTTTGCCGGGTATCCTCAGATTGTTCAACGCGCTGATGATAACCTCTGCCACGTCCGTCAACTCCCACTTCCCGGTGTTGATGACCAGATGATATAGGAGAGTGTTGTCCCAGTCGATCCCATGAAAGCGCGCCAGGTAAGCGCTCGCGCGCTCGTCTTTGTCTCGGACCAGGTCCGTTGCCTGTCCGAGCATGATATGCGACCGCTCCTTGACCCGCAATGCGCGCGCGCCGAGCGGGGCGTTGAGCCTGACGTGAAGTACGCCCGGCTTCTCACGCAGGATCGCTTGT
The DNA here is from genome assembly GCA_007125545.1 of Thermoflexales bacterium. Taxonomy (GTDB): domain Bacteria; phylum Chloroflexota; class Anaerolineae; order B4-G1; family SLSP01; genus PWVB01. The sequence goes on from SLDA01000422.1 coordinate 10,326, forward strand.
CCTCCGCGTCCGACAATGACCACGTCGTCGTGTTTATAAGCGGCATGGACGGTGTCCCGGACCAGATCGATTCCGTCCGCTTCACTTAGCGCATCGGGCGGCAAAGCGGCGTCAGCGTCGACAAGGTCACTCCTCTCGACCCTCAGGCGACGTCGTCCAAAGAGCCGCTCAAGGAATCCACGCATCTGGTACTGATCTTCTGAGAAGTCGAATACCCCCTCCTCGGAAATGCCCATTTCACCAGCTACTTTGATCATCAGTTCTTTATCGAAGTACGTGTAGTCCAGCAGTTCACACACACGCTCGGCAATTTCCACAGCACCGCTTCCATATTGACGGGAAATCGTGATGACTGGCATTGCACCCTCCTTCCGCAGCTGAGAGTCCGCAGGTGGCCGTGAGCGACGAAGCTCGCAAGGCGCGAGGTAGACTAGATATATCATAGCACCAACCACAAAGCGTCGCAAGCGAAGGGACAGAGTTGAAATGCACCCGACAGAGTGCGCAATTCCGAGTAAACGTCCTATAATTAGCGTCGCTGTCGCATACGACAGCCTTCCAAAAGGAGATGGCCTATGAAGATTCGCTCGATTACCCTCTTCTCCGAGCTGGAGCTCCCGCTCGACCTCTCACACGTCAGACACCTTGCCGAAACGGCCCGTGCAGCCAAACGGGCGTTTGAGGATGCCGGCTATGAAGTGCAGACAACCCGGTTAGCCACCGATCTTTTCCCGGCATTGGTCTCTATCGATGCAGGCGGGCAAATGGCGGCTACCGTCGTTGATCTCGAAGCCTGCTGTAGGGAGGCCGGATTCGACTTTGTTGCCCTTGGGGCCGCACCCCCCAGCTCCGGGCCGTGGGTCGCGGAGATGCTCGCAGCTACAGATTCCATCTTCGTGACAACGCACTTGGTCAAGCCCGGCTCGGGACGAATTGAGGGAGAGGCAGTCTGGTCAGCGGCGCGTATCATCAAGGCTGCGGCTCATATTGCCGATGGTTTCGGTAACTTGCGCTTCGCGGCCCTCGCCAATGTCGCTGCCGGAACACCTTTTTTCCCTGCAGCTTACTGGACGCCGGCCCCCCCCGCTTTCGGCATTGCCACGCAAGCCGCGGACCTCGCTTTGGAGGCGTGTTTGAGCGCTCCTGACCTCGCGCAGGCCCATGCCCACTTGCGCGACCGCGTCACCGACCACGGACAGATCCTCACGCAGGTCAGTGAGGGAATCGCACTGGATCGCAGATTGCGCTTCCTGGGGATCGACTTCTCGCCCGCGCCCTATCCCGAGCCGGCTGACAGCATTGGCGCCGCCATCGAAGCACTTACGGGCGCGCCGCTGGGGGCATCCGGAACGCTGGCAGCCGCAGCCACATTAACCGACGCGATCCAGCAGGCCCGCTTTCCCCATGCGGGTTTCTGTGGGCTGATGCTGCCGGTTCTAGAGGATGGTGTTCTCGCACTGCGCGCGGCGGAGGGGCGCCTTGGAATCGGCGAACTACTGCAGTGGTCGGCAGTCTGCGGCACCGGCCTTGACACGGTACCCATTCCCGGTGACGTCAGCGAAGAAGCGCTGACAGCGTTGCTCTATGACGTCGCCGCGCTGGCAGTGCGGCTGGGCAAGCCGCTCACAGCAAGGCTGATGCCTCTCCCGGGCAGGAGAGCAGGCGATGCAGTCCACTTCGACTTCCCTTACTTTGCGGATGGGGGCGTGCTGCCCCTTCCCGGACATGGAGGTCCGCATCCCGCTGAGAGCCCGCTGGGGAGAACGAGGTCTCAGGATCTGAGCCCAATCCGTTCACACTCGCAGGCATAGTGCTCTACGCAACAAATCAGCCCCGAGCGCTCGGGGCTGATTTGTTGCGTAGAGCACTATGCCTGCGAGTGTGAACGGATTGGGCTCAGATCCTGAGACCTCGTTCTCCCCAGCGGGCTCTCAGCGGGATGCGGACCTCCATGTCCGGGAAGGGGCAGCACGCCCCCATCCGCAAAGTAAGGGAAGTCGAAGTGGACTGCATCGCCTGCTCTCCTGCCCGGGAGAGGCATCAGCCTTGCTGTGAGCGGCTTGCCCAGCCGCACTGCCAGCGCGGCGACGTCATAGAGCAACGCTGTCAGCGCTTCTTCGCTGACGTCACCGGGAATGGGTACCGTGTCAAGGCCGGTGCCGCAGACTGCCGACCACTGCAGTAGTTCGCCGATTCCAAGGCGCCCCTCCGCCGCGCGCAGTGCGAGAACACCATCCTCTAGAACCGGCAGCATCAGCCCACAGAAACCCGCATGGGGAAAGCGGGCCTGCTGGATCGCGTCGGTTAATGTGGCTGCGGCTGCCAGCGTTCCGGATGCCCCCAGCGGCGCGCCCGTAAGTGCTTCGATGGCGGCGCCAATGCTGTCAGCCGGCTCGGGATAGGGCGCGGGCGAGAAGTCGATCCCCAGGAAGCGCAATCTGCGATCCAGTGCGATTCCCTCACTGACCTGCGTGAGGATCTGTCCGTGGTCGGTGACGCGGTCGCGCAAGTGGGCATGGGCCTGCGCGAGGTCAGGAGCGCTCAAACACGCCTCCAAAGCGAGGTCCGCGGCTTGCGTGGCAATGCCGAAAGCGGGGGGGGCCGGCGTCCAGTAAGCTGCAGGGAAAAAAGGTGTTCCGGCAGCGACATTGGCGAGGGCCGCGAAGCGCAAGTTACCGAAACCATCGGCAATATGAGCCGCAGCCTTGATGATACGCGCCGCTGACCAGACTGCCTCTCCCTCAATTCGTCCCGAGCCGGGCTTGACCAAGTGCGTTGTCACGAAGATGGAATCTGTAGCTGCGAGCATCTCCGCGACCCACGGCCCGGAGCTGGGGGGTGCGGCCCCAAGGGCAACAAAGTCGAATCCGGCCTCCCTACAGCAGGCTTCGAGATCAACGACGGTAGCCGCCATTTGCCCGCCTGCATCGATAGAGACCAATGCCGGGAAAAGATCGGTGGCTAACCGGGTTGTCTGCACTTCATAGCCGGCATCCTCAAACGCCCGTTTGGCTGCACGGGCCGTTTCGGCAAGGTGTCTGACGTGTGAGAGGTCGAGCGGGAGCTCCAGCTCGGAGAAGAGGGTAATCGAGCGAATCTTCATAGGCCATCTCCTTTTGGAAGGCTGTCGTATGCGACAGCGACGCTAATTATAGGACGTTTACTCGGAATTGCGCACTCTGTCGGGTGCATTTCAACTCTGTCCCTTCGCTTGCGACGCTTTGTGGTTGGTGCTATGATATATCTAGTCTACCTCGCGCCTTGCGAGCTTCGTCGCTCACGGCCACCTGCGGACTCTCAGCTGCGGAAGGAGGGTGCAATGCCAGTCATCACGATTTCCCGTCAATATGGAAGCGGTGCTGTGGAAATTGCCGAGCGTGTGTGTGAACTGCTGGACTACACGTACTTCGATAAAGAACTGATGATCAAAGTAGCTGGTGAAATGGGCATTTCCGAGGAGGGGGTATTCGACTTCTCAGAAGATCAGTACCAGATGCGTGGATTCCTTGAGCGGCTCTTTGGACGACGTCGCCTGAGGGTCGAGAGGAGTGACCTTGTCGACGCTGACGCCGCTTTGCCGCCCGATGCGCTAAGTGAAGCGGACGGAATCGATCTGGTCCGGGACACCGTCCATGCCGCTTATAAACACGACGACGTGGTCATTGTCGGACGCGGAGGACAAGCGATCCTGCGTGAGAAGCCGGGCGTACTTCACGTCAGGCTCAACGCCCCGCTCGGCGCGCGCGCATTGCGGGTCAAGGAGCGGTCGCATATCATGCTCGGACAGGCAACGGACCTGGTCCGAGACAAAGACGAGCGCGCGAGCGCTTACCTGGCGCGCTTTCATGGGATCGACTGGGACAACACTCTCCTATATCATCTGGTCATCAACACCGGGAAGTGGGAGTTGACGGACGTGGCAGAGGTTATCATCAGCGCGTTGAACAATCTGAGGATACCCGGCAAAACGTTTTAGGCCGCCTGACTCTGACCACTCCCTACTGCAGGGCTTGCTCCAGATCCATAACGATGTCCTCAACATCCTCAAGCCCAACGGCGAGGCGCACCAAACCATCGGTGATTCTCGCTCTCAGACGGGCTTCGCGGGGCACGCTCCGGTGTGTCGTGCTGGCGGGATGAGTGATGAGCGTACGCACATCCCCTAAGCTTACCGTGCGAGCGCACAACTCAACACGGTTGAGGAGGTGCACACCGGCCTCCACTCCTCCAACCAACTCGAAGACCACGACGCCACCCCCGCCGCCCGGCATCTGCTGTTGCGCGAGATCGAACTGCGGGTGCGAGGGGTGCCAGGGGTAGCGTACCCAGGCGACCACAGGGTGGGTGTCCAACCATTCAGCGATCTGCAGGGCATTCGTGTTGTGGCGTGCCATTCGTATCGGCAACGTGGCAATCCCCCGAGCGACGAGCCAGGCGTTGAAAGGGCTAATGCACCCTCCCATACGCCGTATCGGGCCTTTCAGTATATTCTCAATTAGAGCCGCCCGACCGGCGACAACGCCGCCCAAGGCGTCGCCATGCCCACCGAGATACTTGGTCACAGAGTGGACGACGAGATCAATCCCCATATCGAGAGGCCGTTGGTTGATCGGTGTGGCAAAGGTGTTGTCGATAATGGTCAGGATGTTTCGGTCTCGCGCGAGAGCCGCGAGCGCCGTGATATCGTTCATCAGCAGCGTCGGATTGCCGGGTGATTCAAGATAGATCACGCGTGTCTCGGGCAAAATAGCCGCCTCAAAACTGCTCGGATCGGTGGCTTCCGCCAAGCTTGCCCTGATGCCGTACCGGGGCAAGTCCTCCGTCACAAAATGGTAGGAGGCGCTGTATAAGCCCGTCGTCGCTACGACATGGTCTCCGGATTCAAGAAAGGCCAGCAGCGCCGCGGCCACCGCTGCCATACCTGACGCGGTGCCCACTGCTGCTTCCGCGTTCTCGAGTGCCGCGATCTTGCGCTCCATCACGCTCGTGGTGGGGTTGCCCCAGCGGGTGTAGACCGGTTGATCCTCATACTCGAAAGCCTGTGCCACCTGCTCGGCACTCTCGAAGATAAAGGTGTTGGCCATGTGTATCGGAGGGGTGACGTCGCGTGGCTCGAGTTCCATGCCGGTGTGAATCGCTCTGGTGTGGATGCCCCAACTGCGTTTCATAAGTTTACCTCATTGACTATGCTATGCTGTCGACCGGAGTCGTAGTGTGTATCGCCGCCTTTCCAGTCTAGCATATCTGCCGAAAGCTCCAACCGGGGTTGCTAGAACGCCCGTCGCAGGTAAAATCCAGGAACGGTGAATAACACCGTGCCATCGTCTGCTGGTGGCCGGGCACAGCATACTGCAATGGAGATATCATGACCGACAGACCCATAACGCCGGTCCAACCGCGATCAGCTACATTCTGGAGGATTGCATACGTCGTGATCCTCGTTCTTGCTTTGGGTACGCGTCTCTACGGCTTGGGTGACCGCGCGGTCAGCCACGATGAGACCACCCACGCAAAGTACTCCTGGAATATCTATACCGGACAGGGGTTCCGGCACGACCCCTTGATGCACGGGCCGCTGCTCTTCGAAGCCACGGCGTTAGCCTATGCGCTCCTCGGTGTCAGCGACTTCTCGGCAAGGATTTACACGGCGCTTGTTGGTGTGGCTCTGGTGATGGCCCCTTGGCTCCTGCGACGGTGGCTGGGTCGCCGTGGCGCACTCTTCGCGTCCGTGATGCTCTTGATTTCCCCTTTCATCACCTATTACTCGCGCTACACGCGTCACGACCTGCCGGTCTTGCTCTATAGCACCTTGTTGCTTTGGAGCATAGGTCGTTACCTGGAGGATGGCGAGAGCCGGTGGTTGCGTTGGATGGGCGCTTTCTTTGCACTTATGTACGCCAGCAAAGAAAACGCCTACATTTACACGGCGATCTTTATGGCGCTGCTGGCGCTGCCCCTGATTTGGCAGATCCTGCACGTTCGCTGGCAACGACGGGAGTTGATTCCCATACTGGTGGGTTTGCTGGTGGTGATGATACTCTCAGGCGGGGTCTTCTTGCTGGGAGCTTCTCAGGCCGAGATGCTCCCTGAGGGCGATGCTCACATCGTGCTGCCTGAGGCTGTGGTACCGGGATGGGCTCGGTTGGGGCTGGGTGCGGCCATTACCGGCGCACTGGCCATGGTCGTTCTCATAACCCGTGCCGTGGGCGACGCCCAAATGCGACGTTTCCGGCTCTTCGATGTGTTGATGCTCCTCGGGACGTTCACGCTGCCGCTGGGCTCGGCGCTGCTTATGCAATACGTGGCCGGTGTCAGTATGTCACGCTTCTACCCGGCCCTTATGCAGATCAATTTTGGAGACCTCCCGACCTCTAAGATTGTGGCAGCGACTATCACGTTGGCACTCTCACTCGGCGTCGGCGTGGCCTTGGGTCTGTGGTGGGATCGTCGGCGCTGGCCGATGACCGCGTTGGTACATTATGTGGTCTTCGTAGTTCTCTTCAGCACGCTCTTCACCTACGGTTGGGGTGTCGTGACCGGTCTGGTGGGCGGCCTGGCTTACTGGATGGCCCAGCAGCATGTCGAGCGAGGTGCTCAGCCCTGGTACTACTACGGCATCGTCGGCCCCCTCTATGAGTATGCGGCGATTCTGATCTCGCTGGCAGGCATGGGCGGCCTTGTCGCGATCGGACTCTTCGGTGCTCGCAAGCGGTCTGGTGCGACCACGCAACCGAGCGATGAGGAGATCGCCCTGTCCGAGAGCATAGTCTCCGGCCCGGGCTTTCGCCCGGCGACCAGGTCCGCCATTGTGAGTCTTCTGCCCTACTTTCTCTTTGCGTGGGCCGTGCTCTCTTGGATTGCCTATGCGGTCGCGGGGGAGAAGATGCCCTGGCTGTTTGTCCATATCGCGTTCCCCCACATCTTGTTCGCGGCCTGGACGCTGCAACGGGCCTTTGGCCATCTTTCCTGGCGCGACTTGGTCGCATCGCGGGCCTGGTTGTTGCCGGTATCCTTGATCTTTCTTGCGCTTGCGTGGGCCGCGTTCCTGGACACATCAGGAGCCATACGGCAGGCGCTGGAGGAGAGTGGTGCCGGGACGGGACTTGCGCTCTTCATCGCCCAACTAGAGCCATTAGGGAGAACGATAGGCGGACTCCTGGGCATTGTGATCTTCAGTGGCTTGCTTTTTGTCGGCGTGAGCGCCGTCGGAATCCGGCGGGCGCTAACTTTGACTGCTCTCACTGGGGCCCTCTTCTTGGGTGTCCTGACGCTCCGGACGATGGTCATGGCAAACTACATCTATGACGAGCTGGCAGTTGAGCACCTGGTCTATGCACATAGCACGCCGGATGTGAAGCGGGTCTTGGCGGAGATCGAACGTATCTCATGGCGTCTCACCGGTACACCGGACCAGATTCAGGTTGCCTATAGTAAAGACGTGGCCTGGCCTTTCTACTGGTACATGCACGCGCACTTCCCACGGAACTACTACTTTGAGACCCCCGATCCTGAAATGCTGCTGGCCTCACCTGTGGTGCTGGCTGCGCAGACGGAGTGGTCAATGGTCGAACCCATCCTGGGGGCCGACTATACTGCCTTCGACTACAAGCATATCTGGTGGCCTGTCGAGGACTACAAGGATCTCACCTGGGAACGAATTCGCCACGCGCTGACCAACCCCGAGTGGCGTCAGGCTTTGTGGGATGTGGCCTGGGCCCGTGATTACAGACTCTATGCCCGTTTGATCAATCCCGAGAATCCATTTACCCTCCATACCTGGCCTCACCGGATCCAGTTCCGTTTCTACGTCCGTGCTGACTTGGCCGACAGGATGTGGCAATACCGGCTGGACGAGGAGAGTGGCGTTGCCCTTGCCGGCGCAGCGGATTTTCGACCTGCTGCGGGGACCGACCCGTACGCGGATGCGCTGCTGGTGGTAGACGCTACTGCGGTCGCCAACTTACCGGATACCGGTTTGCAAGGTCTGGCTGCTGCCGCGGATGGTTCGCTCTACATCGCCGACGCTGCCGGACACCAGATCCTTCACCTCAGCCCTCAGGGAGAGGTACTGGCGCGGTGGGGAAGCTATGGCACGGAGCCCGGACAGTTCAACGCGCCTTGGGATGTCGCCCTCGATGATGAGGGAAACGTGTATGTGGTGGATACCTGGAATCATCGCATTCAGAAGTTCAGCGCCGATGGAACTCACCTTCTGAGTTGGGGGCGTTTCGCGCAGGTGCCGGCTCTTGATATGACGGGCTACGGAGCCTTTTTCGGCCCGCGGGGTCTCACAGTTGGGCCGGATGGCATGGTCTATGTGGCTGATACCGGCAATGACCGCATCCAGCTCTTTGACAGCGAAGGGGGCTTCCACGCCATTTTTGGTGGGTGGGATGAAGCCGAGGCGTTGGATGAACCATCGGACGTCGCGGTCGATGCTTCAGGGCAGATCTTCGTCGCTGACGCGTGGAATCGCCGCATCGCTGTGTTTGATGCCGACGGACGCTATCTGCGCGAGTGGGAGGTGCCGGTGTGGGGCTATATGCCTCCTGATATGCGCCCCCGCCTCGTCGTGAGTGGGGACTATCTGTTGGCGACCGACCCGGCTTTCGAGCGGATCCTGGTTTTTGACTTCGAGGGCGTACTACAGAGGGGTCTGGGAGATGCGGGGCGACAGATCCGGCCCGGAGGTGTTGCAGAGACGTCCGGGCAAGTTATCGTTGCCGATGGCGGTGGTACGGTCGTGCTGTCGTATCCCTGGCAGTGAGAGCACTGAGCTGCCGCTGAAACGGTTGTCTGGTTCCGGAGCCATACACTACGCCTGGGCAGTGCGAAGCGGCACGGAAAGATCAGGAGGATAGCGTGAAGGCTTTTTACACAAAAGCTTCGATGGAGTTTGAGCAGCGAGACGTGGGCTTGGATCCCCTGGCGCCGGATGAGGTCTTGGTTAAAGTGCGTGCCTGCGGGGTCTGCGGGTGGGACGTCCTGGTGGCCCAGACCGTCGCGCAGGACTGGTCGCCGATCGGTCACGAGTTGTCGGGCGATATCGTAGAAGTGGGGAGTGCGGTACCGGGTCTGCAGGTAGGGACTCCGGTACCGGGTCTGCAGGTAGGGACTCCGGTAGTGGTCGAAAACTCCACGCTATGTGGAGTATGCGATCAATGCAAGCGTGGGAATGTGGCGCATTGCGTGACTCTGGATCATCATCGATCACCGGGCGGCTTCGCCGAGCTCATTAAGGTCCGCTATACGTCTGTCTTTCCAATGGCGGAGCTCGACTATCGCGCCGGGGCCTTGGCTGAACCTCTCACCGTGGCGATCGATATGGTGGAGATGGCAGAGATTCCCCTTGCCGGTCACGTGGCAGTCTTTGGCCCAGGCCCCATCGGTTTGATGATCGCGAAGCTGGCACTGGTGAAGGGCGCATCCCGCGTCTATTTGACCGGTCACGCTCATTCACACAAGCGCTGGGAAGTCGCCGAGGCGTTGGGTGTGACCGATTGCGTGTTCATTGACCGGCAGGACCTATCCAGTTACTTTGAGAAGGCGGAACCCCAGGGTCTGGATCGGGTGTTGGTCACTTCTCCACCCGCCACGATCGCCGATGCAATGAAGCTTTGCCGCTTCGGCGGGATCATCACCTATAACGGCATCAAGTTCGGTGGGGGAGAGCGGATCGTCCTGGATGGTAACGACTTCCACTTCAAGCGGCTGCAACTCCGAGGCGTACACTCTATCCCCAATCTCGGCTGGCCCCAGGCCGTCGAGTTACTCCGAAACAAAACGATCGACCCCGATCTCTTTATCTCGCATACATTCCCGTTCGAGCAGGTGCCTGATGCGGTCCGGTTCGCTGCCACAGCCCGCTCGGAGACGGTCAAGGTCATGGTCGAGGTCGGTTAAGCGGTGGCAGGAGCGGCGCCCGTGGATAGCTCTCCGCGCGGGCGGATGTTGGCGGCCTACGAGGGCCGGCACGCTGATAGGGTCCCTGTGGCGCCGGAGTTCTGGTACTACATCCCTGCCCAGATCCTCGATATCCCGATGTACGAGTTGGAGCTGGAGGTCCCGCACTGGCAGGCGCTACAGCAGACGTTCCGCCACTACGGCTGCGAAGGCTGGGGCATCGTTGCGCCGGACGTGCCCCAGATGAGAGCTGCCACCACCAGGGTCACCCAACTGGATCCTGGTCAATTCGAGCAGCGGACGGAGTTGCGGATCGCCGGGAACACTTTGGTCTGGCGCAGGCGGTTGGATTCGATCGAGCCTTCTTGGATTGTGGAACGTCCCGTCAAAGATTTCGACAGGGACTGGCCCTCCTATGAGGTGCTGGCATTCGCTCCTCTCGAGACCCTTGACTGGACACCCGTTCAGATGGCCCTCGATGCTGTGGGTGACGACTACTTGTTGGAGGTCTTCGCCGGCTTTCCCTTCATCGACTTCCTGGGCGAATCCCGCGAGGGTGGGCTGGAGCGGGTCATCCTGGACCTGGTGGATCGTGAGCCCGAGATGCTGGCGCTGCAAGCTCGCTACATCGAATACCTCTCAACGAAGATCGAGGCGGCGTTCTTGAATACCACTGCACGCTCGATCTTCATCGCGTCCGGCTGGTCCAGCCTATCGCTTCTGAGCCCGCGTGTGTGGCGCAAATGGGAGAAGCCGGTGTTGGCGGCTGCGGTGGCAGCCGCACATGCCTGCGGCGGGTTGATCCATCACCATTTCCACGGACGGTGTCACGGAGTGCTGCCCGAGCTTGCCGATCTGGGGCTTGACTGCATCTGCCCCTTCGAGCGTCCCCCTGGTGGTGATGTGACGGACTTAAGTGAGGTGCGCGCCACGCTGGGCGACCGCACTGCCTTCAATGGTAACGTTCACACCGTAAACACGCTGCTGACAGGGTCGCCCGACGACGTGCGACGAGAGGTCGAGGAGGTGCTGGCGGCGTTTGAGGGCTCCCCGCGCCTCATCGTGGGCACCGGAGATCAGGTCGCTGCCGGCACGCCTGATGAGAACATCTTCGCTATGATCGAGGCCGTAAGGCGTGCAGCAATCTAATGAGGGAGGAAATTGTGAGACCAAAGTGGGGTGTGATTGGCTGTGGCGGGATATCCCGCTTTCACTTCGGTGGACTTGAGCGAGTAGGCGCCGAGGTGGTCCACGTCGCCGACTTGAACCCGAACGCGGCGGCGCCTTATGCCGCTGCTTTTAGCGCGAAGACCTCGACAAACTATCGGGACCTGATCGCCGATCCCGAGGTGACCGTCGTCAGTGTTCTGACCACCGGGCGCCATCACAAAGAAATCTGTCTGGCAGCGCTGGCGGCGGGCAAGGATGTCGTGTGCGAGAAGACGCTCTCCGACAACGCCGGGGAGGCGGAGGAGATCGCCCGGGCCGTTCGGGATAGTGGGGGGCTGTTCTTCACGGGCTATATGAAGCGCTTCTTCCCCGCCACGCAGAAGCTGCGGGAGCTGCTGCCGGCGCTCGGCACGCTCTTCAGCGCGCAGGTGCGCACCTACCAGCCCTGGGGCAACTACTACGACCCGGTGCCGGTGGGGGACGCGCCGCCCCAGTCGGCGCTCGAGAGCTACGGCGGTGCGGTGATGAAGTGCGCCGCGAGCCACCTGATCGACCTGACGTTGTACTTCCTGGGCCGCCCGACCAGCCTCTACGCGTCCGTCGACTACATACCCGGCACCCGCATCGACCGCAAGGCGACAGCGCTCTTTGAGTATCCCACGGGAATGGTCGTAAGTTTTGAGTCGGCGACGCACCCGTTGGCGCGTATCGGCTACGAGCGGAACGCTTGGGACGAGCACGTGCAGATCAACGGCGTCAATGGGCGGCTCGATCTGTATATCGTGAAGTGGGACGAGCCGGAGAAGAATGCGTCGCTCCTGCTGCATTACGACAACACCACGGAGACGGCGACCGAGTACCGCTTCGCCGCGATCAACCCCTTCCACGTAGAGATCGCCTACATCGACGACTGTCTCACGCGGCGCGAGCAGGGGCGCCCGAATGTGATCGATGGCTACAACGTGGACTACGTCATCGAGACGATGGCGACATCCTCGCGCGCGCGCCGCTCGGTTGACCTCGACTGGGCTTTCTAGGGCGATGGACGTAAAAGAGGTGCTTACGGCGTTTCACGCCGGTGCCGTCTACTTCCGGAAGACGAACCCGCCGCGCGACGACTGGGCGCGCGATCACCGCGTAGCCGTCGAGGACGGGCACACGCTCTTCCGGCATTGGGTGCCGTGGAATGCGGTTGAGGTCGCACCGGGGGTCTTTGACTGGTCCGACTACGACAGGCAGATGGACCTGGCTGCCGAGACCGGCATCCATGTCATCCTCGCCGAGATGCTCGTCGACAGCCCCGAGTGGCTGATCCGGTCGCTGCCTCACGCCCGCGTGGAGACGCGATCGGGCGACAGGCGTGCCGGCGAGATGCACATTAGCTGCGCCACCGGCGGGCATCACGCGCTCTGCCTCGATAACACCGAGGTCGAGGACGCCGCCACGCGCTATCTCGCTGCTCTTGCCGAGCGCTATCGCGATCACCCTGCCTTGCTGGGCTACGATATCTGGAACGAGTGCAGCTTCTACTCATCGGACCGCCTGTGCCATTGCCCCGCGACCCAACGCCGCTTCCGCGCCTGGCTGCGAGAGCGCTACGAAAGTCCCGCGGCCTTGGGCCAAGCGTGGCACCGCCTCAGTGTCACTACCTGGGACGACGTCGAACTGTCGCGCCAAGTGACGCTCTACCCCGATGTGCTCGATGGCATCCGTTTCCAGCTCGACAACGCCTTCCACTGGATGCGCTGGCGCCGGGACGTGCTCAAGCGGCACGACCCTGAGCACCTGGTGGTGGCACACGGCAACGCCCGCAGCTTTGCGGATATCGTCACCGCGTGCGGCGATGACTGGCGCGCTGCCGAGGTTGCGGATGTCTTCGGTTATACCTACTATCACGGCACCGGGTGCAACCCTTTCCTCGCGGGCGATCTCATCCGCTCGGCCTCGCGGGGCAAGTTGTTCTGGCGCGCGGAAGCGGTGGGGGATTCGCAGTGGTCCGGACGCCGGCTGGGGAGCCCCCGTCCGGAGATGGACGCGATGTCGGATCCGGAGAACATCCGCCTCGATTGCCTGACCTCGATGGCCTGCGGCGCGACAGCTTACCAGAACCCGCGCTGGCGCCCACTCCTGGATGGGCCGCTGTTCGGCTCCTTCGGCTGGTACGGCATGGATGGCAGCCGCACCGCACGTTCGGAGATCATGAAGGGGATCGCGCAATGGGCGCACATACCGGAGATGGCGCCGGTCTGGCGGGCCCGCCCTATGCGCGGCGAGGTGGCGCTCCTGATCGATGAGGACGCCCAGGCGTTCGCCTACACTATGCAGGGGAACACGGAAATCTATGCCCGGTGTGTTCAGGGGGCGTACCAGTCGTTTCTCGACGCCAACATCCAGTGCGACTTCGCGCGTCTTGACGACATCGGCGGTTACCCGCTGCTCTACGTTCCCTTCCCGGTGGCCTTAAGTGACAGGACGGTTGCCGTTCTGCGCGAGTGGGTCGCGCAGGGCGGGACGCTCTTGGCCGAGGCATGTTTTGGATACTTGAACGATCGAGCGCACGCGCTACCGCACCAACCCAACCGCGGTTTCGCCGACGTCTTCGGCTGCACGGAATCCGGCGTCTCCTTTGGTCTGGACCGGATGGATGATCTGGTTCTGACAACGGGGGAGGGGTCTCTGGCTGCTGGGCTCTATCGGCAGACATACACGCTTCAGGGCGGGACCGCGGCAGGATGGACGCCCGAGGGCGCCATAGCGGTCGTCGACCACACTTTTGGCAAGGGCCGGTCACGGCTGGTAGGCTCGATGCCCGGCTATGGCTACTACCGCGCGCCGTCAGCATCCGCCCGAGCCTGGTATGCCGGGCTGCTGGCGTTCGCCGGAAGGCCCCGGCGGGTGATCGTGGACCGGGCGGGCGTGACGGCGCGGCT
>SLDA01000007.1 GCA_007125545.1 Thermoflexales bacterium
AAGGAGAAGGAGAAGGAGATGCAAAGCCAGTCGGGCTTTTTGAACGGACTCGTCACGATGGTGCTGGTTACCGTCGTGATCGTGTGGGGTGTGACCAGCATGACCAATGGGGACCCGTTGTGGTTCCTCCACCGCTTCGATGCACAGGCCGAAGTGATGACCATCTATTGGGACGGGGAGAGCTATGCCGTAACGCCAAAGGACCCCGGCTACGATGCCCTGATGGAGGCGTTCAGCAGGGCCATCGCGAGCCCGGCCGGTTTCGAAGCGAGTGTGGCCTTCTCGGAAGACGGGATCGCGCGCTACCAGGAACGCTACCGTCTGCTAGAAGCCCGCTTCCCCGAGCCCGTGCAGGTGCACACGCGCCACCCCTTTCTTGAGGCCGATACCTATCTCATCCCCCTCAGCGAGAGCCACGCGCGTCTGGGTCGCATCTTCGCTTACCCGGGCCGGCTTCCGCACACAGTGGGACCGCTGAACATGAGCGAGGCGAACTTCGAAGCCCTCTACCGGGCAGCGGAAGCCGCGGTCGCCGCGCAGTAAAGCCGCGGGGCCGCGTCTGGCGCCCTGTCGCGGATGGGCACCCAACGCCGTCTGCCCCGTATCCAGCTGTATCTCAGACAAAGCGCGACAATGTGGAGCGTCCGGATGCACCACATTGTCGCGCATCCCGTATACGCGCACCCACTCACTCCGACAACGCCTTGCGCCAGAGGCGCGACTTGTTCGCGGCAATTAACACCGCAAACAAAACCACGAGAACAATCACTGAGAGCGTACTCCCAATCACGTCGCGTCCAAACCGCATGCTGAGGCTCTCCAGTATACCGGGAGACCCTGGCGTCTCGAACTCGGCTACGACCGCATCCAGTCCGTCAATCGCGGGCCATCCCACGCCACCTGCAGCGAAGTAATCCTCGATGAGGCCAGGCAAGGACTGCGGTATGTCGCGCGAGCCGATGAGCACGAAATCCCCGATCACCAATGTGGGGAATCCCACGGCCGGCGGGTCGTACGTAGCGACCGCTGCCTGCCAAATGGGCCGGCCCGCAGGCGTCGTTGCATCCAGCTCGACAAGGATCAAGTCCTTGCCAAAAGCCTCACGCAAGGGCGGGAGCACGTCGTCAATCACGTCATGACAATAGGGGCAGGTCGGTGAGTAGAAGAGGACCCCGCGCACGACGCCGTCATTCGTGAACAGATCTGGGGAAAAAGACTCTTGAGGAGTTTCTTCTCCCAAAATCGATGTTTCAGGAGCGTGGGCCCGATCCGCCCCAGCCCCCTCCACCGATAACACCAGCGGAACCAGCAGCAAGAGTGCTACGATCATCATACGTGGTACACGCCATTGACGAAATCGCATCAGGGAGTGCCTCCATTTCTCAAGCATTGGCCAGGGTCGCACGGTCAAAACTATAGCACAGCGCCTGCTACTGGCAATAGTACCCGACCAGCGCAACTGACTCGCGCTTCGCAACGTAAGGCATGTCAGTGGGATCATCCCCATCCAGCAAATTCTGGGATCTTACCTATAATGACACAGTGTGCTTACCAAGTCCCCGAAAGGAGATAGACTATGGCTAGTCAAAGGCGCAAGAACACCGCCTCCGGCCTCATCCTGATTTTGATCGGCCTCATATTCCTGGCCTTCCAGCTTTTCCCCGCGCTCAATGTATGGGTCGGGGACCGGTTCACGTGGCCCGTCGGCATCATCGTCGTCGCATTTGGGCTGCTGCTCATCGGGGTCATCGCCGGCAGTGCCGATATGCTCGTGCCCGCCGCCATCGTGGGCGGCATCGGCGGCATCCTCTATCTGCAGAACGAGGGCACTTTAGCTTGGGGAAGCTGGGCCTACCTCTGGACGCTGATTCCGGGCTTTGCAGGTATCGGCGAGCTTCTTGCGGGACTCATCCAGTGGAAGAGGCGGGCCATAATCGACGGGGTACAAACCATCCTGGTCAGCGCTGTTCTGTTTCTCGTCTTCGGTTCACTCATCGGCGACTTGTTCGGCCCCATTCAAGATCTGCTGCCACTGTTCCTGATCGCGCTGGGTGTTTTCCTTTTTGTCCGCGCGCTCGTCGAGGGCAGCCGCGCACGCCGCCACGAGCGGCGTGCCGAGTAGAAAGGAGTGTGACGTTATGCGACGAGGTGGCATTATCTGGGGAGCCGTCTTGCTGTTGGCCGGCATTCTGCTGCTGCTGGAAAATCTGGGATACCTGGCAGGCCTTGGCGTCAGTGTGTGGCAAATCCTTTGGCCTCTAGCCTTCATCGCCGTGGGCATCTGGATTTTGGTGGGTAGCCGGCTAGGGGGTCGCGTCGAGACCGAGACGCTCTCCCTTCCACTCGAGGGAGCAACAGAAGCCGAGATTCGCGTGGATTACGGCGCGGGTGAGCTGCGCATCGAGGGTGGGAGTACGGAGCTGCTGGACGGCACCTTCGAGAGCGGCGTGGAACACACGCTACAGCATCGCGACGAGCGGGCCATACTCCGACTGCGGTCGCCTTCGGTCGTGGTTTGGCCCTGGGGTTGGAGTCCGGGCACCACGCGACGCTGGCGGCTCCGTTTGAACGACCGTATTCCTATGATTCTATCCGTTCACTCGGGTGCCAGTGACTGTCGGCTCAATCTCGAACAGCTAAACGTGACGCGCCTCGATATTGAGTCGGGTGCCAGTTCGCTCGATGTGACCCTGCCGGCGCAGGCCGGAGAGACTGATGTCCGGGTCTCCACCGGCGCGGCGTCGATGAATATGCGAGTTCCCGAGGGTGTCGCTGCGCGCATCCGCGTTGCGGGCGCCCTGTCGAGTACGCACGTCGACCGCGCCCGCTTTCCGCGTCAGGACGATATCTATATGTCACCCGACTACGATACCGCTGCAAACCGCGTCAACATTAGGGTCGACACGGGGGTCGGGTCCATCAGCATTGACTAACGCAACCCGGACACGGGGCCGCTGAAGGGCAACCGCCCGTTGAGAAGCCGTGTCACTACGCTTGGACCCGGGGAAGCAAGTCTGACTGTACGAACTGCTATCATCGATCAATAGGGAGGTCACGGTGAAACTCTTGCGCTCGCGCATACTTTGGGGTCTTCTGCTTATCATTATGGGCGTCCTCTTCCTTATGGAGAGTCTCGGACTGCTGGCTCTTGGCGGGGCGTGGTCCATCCTGTTCTTCGCCGCCGCGATTGCCTTTGGCTCCGTGTATTTCGAGAATCGGGACGCTTGGTGGGCCATCATCCCCGCTATGACACTGTTTGGTTTGGGCGCCCTCATCGTCATCACGACGTACGTTGGGCCAGAGCTAGCCGAATGGGGAGCAGGCGTCTTCCTGGGCTCGATCGGTCTGGCCTTCTGGCTTGTCTACTTCGCCACACGGCAGGAGCAGTGGTGGGCGATCATTCCCGGAGGCGTGCTGCTGGCGCTGGCGACCTCGCTGATACTGGAGCCCTTCATCGGCGGCGAAGCCTTTGCCGGGGTTTTTATGCTGGGAATGGGGATTACGTTCGCTCTGGTCTACCTGCTACCCACGAACCAAGGACCGATGGGCTGGGCACTCATCCCGGCGGGCATCTTGGGCGTGATTGGGGTCGGGCTTTTCCTGGCGGCCCTCGACGTTCCCACCGCCACTGTCAACCTCATCTGGCCCCTAATCCTGATCTTTATTGGTGGCTATCTGCTCCTACGCAGCCTTCGCCGGTAGCCCAACAGAAAGGAACCTACGTATGGAACGCAAGCGTGTGAGTCTCGTCGGCCCGGTCCTCCTGATCGGCCTCGGCGTGATCCTCCTACTTAACAATCTGGGCTATTTGGATTGGTCCCTCTGGAATATCCTCCAGCTCTGGCCGGTACTTCTCATCGCGGCAGGACTGGAAATACTGCTGGGACGGCATTCCGTCTGGGGCAGCCTTGTCGCGGCTCTCTTGGTGCTCGTCCTGATCGTCGGCGGTGTCGCACTCGTAGAGCAAGTCGAGCCCGTAGGAACACGCGGTGAACTCACCGAGTTCGCGTACCCGATAGGCGACGCGGAGGCCTTTATCCTGGACCTTAACCCCGCGGTTGCTAGACTGACCCTTGAGCCACTGGACGACGGCGACAACATCGTCGAAGGCATGGTCCAACTCTGGAGGCGCGAAGCGCTTGACCAGAGCTTCACGGACGGGGAACGCGCTCGTTTGGTCCTGGGAACCGACAGCCGTGAAGGCATCCGGCTGGTGACGATGGGCCGGGCCGCTGCCTGGGATCTGCGCGTGAGCCCGGAAGTCCAGACCAAGCTGAGTGTCGATCTTGGCATAGGTGAGGTGACCTTGCGCCTGACCGAGCTTGCCGTCGACGACGCTGATGTCGAGTTCGGAATGGGTCGGCTCGAAATGGCGCTCTCCGAAGCGACGTCAGCGGATATCGCCATCGACGGCGGCATCGGCACCATCAGAGTTAGCGTGCCTGAGGGCTTGGGCGTTCGTTTCATCGCGGAAGGTGGGCTAGTCACCCGGGACGTGCCCGACGCCTACAGTCGTGATGGTAACACTTACACGTCTCCCAACTGGGAGGCGGCGGACTACCGGACCACAGTCACCCTCAACTTGGGCATCGGCACGATAGCGATTTCGGCACAGGGGGACGAGTAAGTAAATCGCCACGAGCCTTGACATTGCCTGATTCAGATCTACCATACCCTGCAACCTTATCGTACTGTCAGAACAGGAGGCATAGCGTGAAAACTACAGAGAACCTACAGGCAGCATTCGCCGGAGAATCACAAGCCAACCGTAAGTACCTGGCATGGGCCAAACAGGCCGACCGGGAAGGTCTTCCCGAGGTTGCAAAGCTCTTTCGGGCCGTCGCAGCCGCCGAGACGGTGCATGCGCACAGTCATTTCCGCATCATGGGAGAGATCAAGACGACCGCCGACAACCTGAGATCGGCTATCGCCGGGGAAAACTACGAAGTCGTGTCTATGTACCCGGAATTTATGCAGGACGCCGTTGCTGAAGATCACAAGACCGCCAGCCGCTCCTTCGAATGGGCCTGGGAAGTCGAGAAGATTCACGCGCAACTCTACAGCGCCGCGCTCGAGCAGTTGGAGAACGGGGGCGTCGCCGACGCCACCTACTGGGTCTGCCAGACCTGCGGGCACACACACCTCGGTGATGAGGCCCCCGAGATCTGTCCCGTCTGCAAGGCCAAGCGCACGGCCTACTTCAAAGTCGACTAGATCCGGCCGCAGACGCTAGAATCACCAAGACCCCTGTGTTCTTGTCGCAGCCAGCCTGGGACAAAGATCCAGGGGTCTCTTTTTGGGTCGTTTCGTGGTAAACTTCTCGTATGAGACGACGCACCGTTGCGATGACCGGCCTGCTCACACGCGGCCAGATCGTGTTAGCCATCACCCTGCTCTTGCTGGTGATTGCACTATCCGGTGTCATCGGGCTCGCCTACATCAACATCAACACGGCAGATTCCTTTCAGTCGGGTTATATGCTCTCCAATCTCGCGAATGTCCAGCGGGAGATTATCGGGCTCCATCGAGAGACCAACCGCATTCTGCGCGATCGCGAATCGAACGTGGACCCCCTCAGACAGCGTCGCCAACAGCTCGGTAAGCACCTGGAATTGACCCGCGCGGATAGCCTCGGTGATGCCCGCCTGGGCAGCGAACTGCAGAATATGGAGATGCTGCTCGACCACTACGATTACGAGATCAACCGCCTCGCTGCCAACCCCACGGAGACCCAATTCCGGACCTCTGCACATCAACTGGATAACGTGCTGGGACTGCTGGAAAAGAGGATCGAGGCGCTTTACGGCAGCAAGGAACTGGAATTCTACGCCACCATCGAGCAGGCCCTGACACTTCAGCGCACGTCGCAGGCGCTCACCGTGGCGATCGGCGGGCTGCTGCTCGTCTTTGGCGTGTTCCTGCTGGTTTCCGTCCGGCGTAGCGTCAGCGGGAAGTTCGAGCGCGCTTACAGCCTCGTGATGGCTGAGGTGAAAGAGCGGCGGCGGGCTGAAAATGAGCTCCGCCAGCATAACGAGTATCTTGCCGCCCTTCACGCCACAAGCCTGGCGCTGATGAATCGTCTGAACACAGACGATCTCCTGGAAGCCATTATCAGCAGCGCAGCCCACCTGCTGGGCACAGAGCACGGCTATGTCTATCTCGTCAACCACGCAGGGCAGATGATGGAGTGGAAGTTGGGGACCGGTGTCTTTGCATCACCGCTCGGCGTCGGGCTGGAGCGCGGACAGGGGCTGGCGGGACACATCTGGCAGACCGGCGAATCGCTGGTGATCGATGACTACGCGCAATGGGCCGGTCGCGTGCTCCCTGCCGCTGCGCCGGAGGAGGCCATCAGATCCATAGCCGGCGCTCCCCTCAAATCCGGCGGTGAGATTGTTGGCGTGATTGGGCTGGCGCGCACCGGAGACCTCGGGGAGAGCCGTCCGACGTTCGCCTTCACTGACCAGGAGACCCGGCTCTTGGAGGGATTCGCCCAGCTGGCTTCCATCGCTCTGGACAACGCGCGGCTCTTCGCAGAAGCCGACCAGCGAGCGCTGCAGATCGAGGCTCTGTACCGCGCGGATCAGGAGCTCTACCGTCACCTGGAACTGGATGGGGTCTTGAGCACGCTCGTGGATGTCGCAGTCGATGTCCTGCGCGTCGACAAGAGTGCCTTGATTGCCTGGGACGCCGACCACCGGGTGTTACAACCCAAAGCGGCTCGTGGATACCGGCAGGAGACGCTCGACATCATGATGTTCGCGCCCGGTGAGGGCTTGGTAGGCCGCGTCGCCGACCAAGCCGAACCCATCATCGTGCAGGATACGGCGACCGATGGACAGGATGACCGGAATCTGACCCACCCCGAGGGGATCCGCTCCTTCATCCACGTCCCGATCGTGGTCGATGGCGAGGTCTTCGGCATCTTCAATGTTGCTTACACGGCGCCCTACGCTTTTAACGGCGAGGATCTGCGCCTCGTCCTTGCGCTGGCGCAGCGAGCAGCTTCCGCCATCCAGAACGCGCGCCTTTATGAACAGGCCCAGCAGGCGGCTACCCTTGAGGAGCGCCAGCGGCTGGCACGTGAGCTCCACGACGCCGTGACGCAGACCCTCTTCTCGGCAAGCATCATCGCCGACATCCTACCGCGTATCTGGCATCGCGATCCTGACGAGGCACTCCACCGGGTGGACGAGTTGCGTGAGTTGACGCGCGGCGCGCTAGCAGAGATGCGCACACTGCTCCTTGAGCTGCGTCCTACCGCGCTCTCTGATACGCCTATCAGCGAGCTGCTCCACCAACTTGGAGAGGCCATCGTAGGTCGCGCCCGCGTCCCCGTCAATGTGGATGCCGATGTGGCCGAGGAGCTGCCTCTGGAGGTCAAGGTTGCCTTTTACCGTATCGCACAGGAGGCGCTCAACAACATCGCCAAGCACGCGGGAGCACAACAGGTGCACGTCACATTCCGCTGTGATAGCGCGGGCGCGCATCTCCGCATTGCCGACGACGGCGTAGGCTTCGACCTCCATGACACCCGTCCTGACAATCTTGGGCTCCGGATTATGCAGGAGCGCGCGGCTGCGGTGCAGGCACGCCTGGCGGTCGACAGCGCGCCGGGCAACGGCACCCGCATCTCCGCCTCTTGGGGTCGCCTTCCGACCTCCCTCTCGGTCGAGCAGAAGGCTGCCACATCGCCGGCGACCTAGCCGGCAACCTTCCTACGGGGCGCAACTTTCCTCCACGGTAAGCGTAATGGTATAGACACTGCCAAGAAGAGGAACGGGGTTGCCCTAGAACGGTTGAGCCCCAGGAGGAAAAACATGAAGAAGCAGAGAAAGCGTACACCTTGGCTTTTGTGGCCCTTCGTGGCCGTATGGAAACTCGTCACTTGGATCCTATCCCTTACTACCAGGGTCGTCGCAGCAGTATTAGGTCTGATCATCACCACCATCGGTGCCATTTTGACCGTCACGATCATCGGAGCGGTAGTTGGCATCCCTCTGATTATCTTCGGGCTGCTGCTGATGATCCGCAGCCTCTATTAGCGGGCCACCAGTCGTCAGTTCGCGCTCTGCAACGCCTCAGGGTGATCGATCGA
>SLDA01000135.1 GCA_007125545.1 Thermoflexales bacterium
AACAGCCGCAAAGATCCTTGTTAACGTTAGGTTAAGTGTCATGCCCTGACGTCTAACAGTGCGTTAAGATACCAGGAGGTATCGCCTGCGGTTCCGGGAACTGACGCTAGAGCACTCTCTTGCCGGCAGAGGCAGTTAGCCGACAGCCGCGTCAAGGCCTTCTGGCAGATGGTAAAGCGTGCTGGGCCAAGTATAATATCCGTATTGGTGTAGAATCTTGTGAACTAACAGAGTGTCGACCACTGAAAGCTTTGGCGGGGGGCGACCGCCTGAGGGACGCTGATGTGGTCGTCGCGATCCGGACGATGGATTTGGTCCGGCGTCAGCTGGGTAGTAGGCGAATAAGGGAATGAAGGGATCGGGTGGATCGCAGTCTGAACTCTCGTGCAAAAAGGTATTCCGACGCATCCAAACCACGCATTGAAGTCTCAAAGCGTCCCCCAAGAACGGTTCCTCCGGCACGTGGTAGTTGTTGTCTCTGCTGTAGCGCACAAGAGTTTACACGCACTGAACGCGTACGTATGAACCGCGTAACAGTAAAGGAGGATAGTTGACTTGCACAGCGAAAAGCCGGGGCAGGATCGCGTGAGAAAGCCGATGCGGATAGCCATTTTTGCGGAGACGTTTCTGCCGAAATGGGATGGGATTGCCAACACTCTGTGCTATTTATTGGAACACCTCGCACGTCGAGGTCACAGTTCGCTGATGTTTGCCCCGGAAGGTGCCCCGGAGCAGTATGCGAACACTCGCATAATCGGTTTACCCAGCATCTCATTCCCCTTCTATCGGGATCTCAAAGTCGTTCCTCCTATCGTAAATGTCGCAGACGATCTCGAGGCGTTCCAGCCTGATGTCGTGCACCTCGTCAATCTGGCGTCAATGGGTCTGGTGGGCATGCACCATGCCCATAACATGGGTGTGCCAGTGGTGGCCTCGTATCACAGCGATATGCCGCAGTACGCGCGACTCTATGGTATGGGCCTGCTTGAAGATCCGATCTGGGCCTACTTCCGCTGGCTGCACAACCAGGCCGAGCTCAATCTATGCCCGTCCTATTATACGAAGCGGGAGCTGGAGGATCACGACTTTGAACGAGTTGCCGTCTGGGGGCGCGGCGTGGACACAGAGCGGTATAGTCCCCGTCACCGCGCGACGGCTTGGCGTGAGCGATTGACCCAAGGGAAGCCCGGGCGCACGCTTTTGATCTACGCAGGTCGGCTGGCGACAGAGAAACGTATCGAGTGGCTGCGTCCGCTGCTCGATCTGTTGCCCGATGTCGCTCTGGCTCTGCTAGGAGAGGGACCGCTGCGAGAGGAGCTGGAGGAGCTTTTCGAGGGTACATGCACTGTCTTTACCGGGTATCTGGAAGGACAAGATTTGTCGGCCGCGTACGCCAGCGGAGATCTCTTTGTCTTCCCTTCGGCAAGCGAGACGTTCGGGAACGTCGTGCTCGAGGCTATGGCCTCCGGCCTCCCCGTGGTCGCTGCAGGTGCCGGAGGCCCCGTGGACCAAGTCCGGAACGGTTACAACGGCTATCTCAGCGATCCGGAAGATCCGGAAGACTTCGCCAAGCTGGTTGAGCGTGCGCTGGCGGACCGCACTCAACTGGCGACGATGGGCAAGAGGGCACGTGCCTACGCAGAAACCCAGACCTGGGAGATGATTCTGGACGGACTACTCGAGCAGTACTATGAGGTCATTCAGGCCCATCCCCGCGACCCTCAGAATGACACCGCGTTGTCACGCTCGCGCGAACGCCAGAACAGCGGCACGTTGGCGCAGTTCTTCCGCTCTCGATGAGGATGTGAGGAGGAGAGCGTCGAGCGTGGTGGGATATTGAACCTGCAGTAGTTTGATCTACAGCGACAACCTGGAAGCTAAGAAGTCGAGAGCCCGGTTTCTCGTCTCAAACTTTCTATTGCTTCTGCAAATGGAACATCGCTCCTCAGGCTCTCATTCTCGACCATGATGATCCGGTCCGAGATCTTGAGGGTTGATTCTCTATGTGTGATCAACAGAATACTCTTGCCGCTCCGGCTCATCTCCTGCAGCTTGTCGAGAACTAGCTCTTCAGATGAGGTATCCAAGGCGGCTGTTGGTTCATCCATAAGGAGAATTGGAGCGTCCTTTACAAAAGCCCTGGCTATGGCCACACGCTGCCGCTGACCACCGGAGAGGCTGCTCCCCCGTTCCCCGACATCACGTGTCTCAAAATCGCGGTCGCAAGCAAACTCCGTGAGTGCAGCGCCTTCCATAGCAGTTGTGATTCTGCGTATGTCCGCCTGGGGATCGCCAAGCATCAGATTCTCCATGACTGTTCCATCCATCAGATCGTTATTCTCGGGGACATAGGCAATACTCGAGCGCAGGTCAACCAGGGAACAGTGCTTGACATCAGTTCCCCAGAGCCGAATCTCTCCACTATAATCCACCAGTCCCAGGATGGCCTTGGCGATGCTGGACTTTCCGCTCCCGCTGGCACCGACCAGTGCAACGATCTCTCCTTGGTTAATGGACATCGTGGCGTTATCAAGAATGCGCTTGTCACCATACGAGAGACTTATACCCTCTAATGCCAGCACCGCATTTAGGCTGCTCGTGGGAAGCCCGCCGTTTCGGCCCAGGACTTCGCCGGGTCGCTCAAGGAAGTCCAGCAGGCGCTGAGCTGAAACCAGATCGCTACTCAGCTTCGTCAGCGAAAGCCCGAAGGATCTGGTGTGCGCAATCAATGTCCCGCTCAACTGCGCTATGAAGATGACATTGGGGATATTGATCATATTCAGTGAAGCCATCAGACAGGCAAGTGGGAGAATCATCGTTGTACACATAGTGGCGAACCAGTTCATCGTGAGGGCGCGCTTAAGATCAAGATGGATCGTATCCGTCTCATTACGCGTGATGCTCTCCGACGACCGTTGGAGGGCGTGGGACATTCTCTCTCCAATGGACATCATCCGGATACTCATCTTGCCTCGGAGTACACTATCAATCTCTCTAGCAAATCCTTCCTGCCTGGCGCGCTTATCCTTCTCGATCTCTTGATACCGTTTGACAAAGTGGGTATTCAGCATGATGACCACGACCACCAGAAACGTGGTGATAGCACCCAACAGGCTGTTGGTCAGAAATATCGCGACACAATAACCCACGCCCATGATCAAGGGGTAGATGATGTTGAACAGGTCTTCGGATATCGTAGCCACCGCAGTGGTTGTATCCTGGTTGTAGCGGGTGAAAAGCTCACCACTGCTCATTAGCGTAAGGTCAGACCATAGGTTTCCCACCAGTTTCTCATACAGACCCTGCCGTACATCGCTTTCAGTGATGATCACAAACGTCGCGAATAGATAGCGAGTTACACGATGCAGAGCTTCCGCGGTTACCATGCCAAGCAGGGCAGCTCCCAGGATCAGAAGAACTGTCGTCGATGTCGCGGTGTTACCCGAAAGTCGTTCGACGATGTGCTTGTTGGCCTGGGCATAGATCAACTGAGCTGCCAGGGCAAAAAGGGGAGGTAATACAAGTCCCACAATCCAGAGTATTGGATGATGCTTGATATATCTACACATCGTCTTCAGCGCTTTCATGACCTTGCCTCCCCATAGTTATGGTTCTCTGAGAGCTTCCCCAACATCGACCGGTAAGATGAACAGGTGTTTATCAAGTGATCATGGTGGCCGAATCCAGCCAGTCTGCCCTCCTCCATTACGAGGATCTTGTCAAACCGCTCCGGGCAGGTGAGGCGGTGAACGATCATCACGATCGTTTTGCCGGACAACTCCTGTATGAGATGGTGCATCACGGCATTGTGCGTGGAGATGTCCAGTGCAGAGGTCGGCTCATCGAGCAGCAAGACCGGGGCCGACTTTAGCAGCGCACGAGCGAGGTTCATTCTCTGAATCTGTCCGCGGGACAGAGTCTCGTTGATATTCATAAGCTTCGTTGCATAGCCCTGCGGCAAAGTGACGATGAAGTCGTGGATTTGGGCCTTTCGACACGCGTCTACGACCTCCTCATCGGACGCATCAAGACGACCAATCCGGATATTATTCGCTATAGTATCCAGGAAAAGAAAGGAATCCTGGGGTGCCGCAGCCAGGTTGCTGCGGAGTTTTTCAACCGGTATGTTTGCAACGTTTTCCCCGCAATATCTAATCGTGCCGGCAGTTGCCCGATATAGGCCGCACATCAGCTTGAAGAGCGTGCTCTTTCCGCTCCCGCTCATACCAAGTACCGCAACTCTCTCTCCGCGCTTAATGGAAAAGGAGACATTGCGAAGACTCATGGCGTCAGCATTGTAGGTGAAGGAAACGTGGCTGAACGTCAACACGTCGCCGTGGGAGAGAGACACCGTATCGCTTCTTGTATCGAGGTCACGATGGTCCTCACCGGGCAGATTCAACAATTGATCCAGCCTGTGTTGAGCTGCACAGGCATTACGATAGGCGCCCGGTATCGCCTGCAAGATCCCAATCCCATCTCCCATAAAGTTGGCCAAGAAGATAAAGGCAATCATGTCACCGATCGCGATCTCTCCGCTCACCACGAGGAGGGATCCTGTAAGGAAGATCACGACAAAGGCCAGGTGCCCCATCGAGGTGTTGAAGGCAGTTACGGTGCCATCACGTCGGGCCAGCCTTTTTTTGATTGCTATGACATGATCGAGATTATCTCTATTCCTTTGTGCAAAAACGCTCTCCAGGCAGTAAGTCTTGATGACGATCATGAAATTCATCGTGTCGCTCAAAAAGCCATTCAGCTTACCCAGCCCCTCCTTCTCCTGCACATTTAAACGGTACAGGTTGGTGGAAAAAAGCATGCCCAGCCCCAAGATGAGAGGGGCTAAAGGAAGTGCAATGGCTGCCATCTTCCAACTGATAAAGAAGCAAGCGAGAAGGGCCAATCCGAATTGAACTGGCACAAAACCGAGTTGGAAGAGCAGACGGACCCAACTGCGGATGCCTTCGGTATCAGTCGTCACGATCGACAGGACGTCTCCATCCTTTAGGGCCTCCAATGCCGTGTAGTCAGCATAGCAGAGCGTGTGACTGAGCTTCTGGCGCAGCCGCGTCATTAAGCGGTTGGTATGTGTGTCGGAGATGTAGGCCCACAGTGTATTAAAGCCAATGTGAATGAGCATCCCGGCAACGATGATCATGAAGAGGGGCAGGACGTAGTCAAAGCCCTGGTCAACGGCATCGATGATCCGTCCCATATAGATGATCTGCAGCATTTGCGCGCCGGCGGCTATGATCCCGGCAGCTCCGGCAAGAAAGAAGACTCCGATGAAACTCTTGCCGTAGACATCGCAGATAAACGCACTGATGCCCGATTGTTTCCTCGTTGTCACGAAGCTCTCTCCCTGGTGTTCCAATTGAGACGTTACGAATGAACCGTTCATTCATTTTGCTCGCAAAAAAAGTGGGGGCCGGCGCTATGAGTCGGGATCCGTCAAGTAGGCGTGGGTGAGAATATCCAGCGCAATCTCTTTCGCTTTGTCAACGGGTATATTTGCCGCGGGAACCTTGTAGGGGACCTGCATAGCCCACCAGACGATGGTCTCAAGGATATTGTAAAGATGCAGAGGGGGAAATTCCACCTTTCTGACCTCACCCTGCGCAATGTAATACAAAAGATTACGCTCCAGGACGTGATACAAGCGATCAATGGCCTGTCTATAAGCGTCGGCTACCTCACCCAGCGCTTCACCATTGCGATTGATGATCTCAAAGGCGACATGATACTCTGCAGCGTCATCAAAGAGGATCGAGAGCGTCTCGGCAAAGGAGTTTGCCGGCTCATTCTGCTCCGTTCGCACATCGATTC
The DNA here is from genome assembly GCA_007125545.1 of Thermoflexales bacterium. Classification (GTDB taxonomy): domain Bacteria; phylum Chloroflexota; class Anaerolineae; order B4-G1; family SLSP01; genus PWVB01. The sequence goes on from SLDA01000135.1 coordinate 5,827, forward strand.
TACGAAAGAGACCCTCCGTCGTTGCGGACAGACGCAGTAACAGCGTTGCTGTGTCGGCCTCCTTTACCGGCAATGGCACGTCTTCGTCCAGATAGCCTTTGTCCAAGGTGGCCAAGAGAACAAAAGTTAGAATGGCGCTCTTACCTTGAAAAAGATTGTACATTGTGCCTGTCGCTACGTTTGCAGCTTCCGCAATTTGAGAGACCTGCGTATTCGCATAGCCTTTGGTCAGGAAAAGGTTGCTCGCTGCTTCGTATACGGCTCTGAGTCGTGGCTCCATTGTGACTCCTTCGTGACGCCTCACTGAATGAACCATTCATTCATAATATACCACCTCTTTAACCCACTGTCAAGATCCAAAAAGTAACCAGTCACGTCCAGATTCTGAGGAGCGGCCTCAATAGGGACGGATAGAGTGCTTTGCACTGTGCAAGAGCTGCTATAGAATCACGTCAAAATCCTTCCACGGGTGCGCTCCGGGCGGACATTGGGTTTCACCCAAATACCGATTCGAAGCCGGCTTAAGACTCAGGGAGCGAGCGGATTCGCCATCGACTCGTGGATCGTTTTCGATTCCAGCAATGAGGAAGGGATACCTTATGCAGGAGAGCGGACTTGTCGAGATTCGCGCAATGCGCCCTGAAGAGAAGAAGGCGGCCACCGCCATTATGCGCCGCGCGTTTGCGCCCCTAGAACAACTCTTCTTCTCGTGGAAGGGTCACGTTCTGGTTGCGGAGCGCAAGGGGCAGTTATTGGGCGCGACAGTTCTGGACACCTTCGCGCTGCCGGGCGAACGCAAAGGCGGCGTCGTGCTTTGGATCTTCACCGACCCGGCCGTGCACGGACAGGGCGCCGGGCAGGCACTCACCGATGCAGCGGTCGACTATTTCGAAGCTGAGAGCTGCACGGATATGTTCGCCTGTGTGGAAGGTCACAATACGGCTTCCAAGTATCTCTGGGCTACCCGGGGGTTTGGCATCCTCTCTCCCGGAGCGCAGTTCCGCCGCTACGGGCGGGGCATGTTCATAATGTGGTATCACACCTTTCACCTCATGGATGTGGGACATTTCCTCTGGACGCGTCCACCTGCAGACCAAACCGATAGTCCGGGGCTGCAATGGTGGGGTTCTCTGCTTATGAACACCATCCTCGTCTGGCTGGCCCTCTGGCAACAACAGGGGTTCCACGCTTTCAACCCGCTCTTCCTTCTGATCGCACCGGTGGCCATGTTGGTCTTCCTCGGCGCAAGGTCGCTGGCAATGCTGGGCGCCGCCAAGGCACAGGGTATAGCCCTCCGCTATCGTGTCTGGGAAACGGGATTTCCCCTCGGCGTGTTAATCGCTCTGGCTTTAGGCGGCCTTTATCCGAATCCCGGCAGCTACTATCCTACCGCAGAACGCTGGCGCTACGGTGACTGGCTGCCCAAGCTTGGCCCGGTGGCGCTGGCGGGCGTGCTGCCGACGCTGCTCATCACCTGGGCTATATGGGCAATCGGTCGCTTCGGTGATCCGTCGATAGCCGCCTGGCGATGGCTGAGTGTTTCGATGATGATCGGCATTATGTTGAGTGCGCTCGACATCGTCGGCGTCTTCTTTCCGCTCGTCTGCTACAACGGGCGCAGGTTGTGGGACTGGAAGCGATGGCTGTGGGCTATTCTAGCCGTGGCAGCCATCGGTTTGTTCTTTGTCCGGTGGGCCTAACCGAAACGATAGAGAGTACAAACATGAAGGTTACTGCATTCGTTGGAAGCGCGCGCAGGAAGCGGACATATCACGCCGTCGAGAGATTTCTGACCTGTCTGCAGTCCCTAGGTAATGTCGAGTATGAGATTGTCGCCTTGAGCGACTACCAGCTCGAGACTTGCATCGGCTGTAAACAGTGCTTTGAGAAGGGCGAAGCATTCTGTCCATGGGCGGATGACCGGGATCTACTCATCGCAAAGCTGACGGATTCCGATGGCGTTGTGTTCGCCTCTCCCAACTACTCCTTTCAAGTCTCTGCGTTTATGAAGATCTTCCTTGACCGCATCGCGTTCATCTTCCACCGCCCGTGCTTCTTCGGCAAAGCCTTCACCGGGATCGTTGTTCAAGGCGTCTATGGTGGCAAGAAAATCGTGGATTACCTTGACTTCGTCGGCAATGGCTTGGGCTTTAACACGGTAACCGGGTGTTGTCTGTCAGCATTCGAGCCGATGTCAGCGCAGGAAGAGCAGAAGATAGATCGTACTCTCGTGAAGCAGAG
>SLDA01000440.1 GCA_007125545.1 Thermoflexales bacterium
CAATGTCGATGCGATCTCGCGCGTTGGCCTCCATCAAAGCCTCCAGCCGGCTTTCACCGAAGTAGAGCGGCGGGAAGACCAGCCCGCCACCCTGCTGGGCACACATAATGGCGAGCCCTTCCGCTTGCAGGGTATCTGCGCCCAAGGGGTTATGCACGCCGTGCCACTCGATCGTGCCTATCGGGACATAGATGACGGGGCATTCGCGGCGCCGCGCTACGACTTGAGCGGGCCGCAGCATGTGATAACGGACTTCAGGTTCCATACCTGCATCTCCTTACCTAACTGACGGATCTCGGATATGTCATAGTAGCCGGTACATGCTGTCGGTCATTCACTGACAGAGTACCTGCTCCTTCTATGGTAGGGAACGGACCGGCGCCAATTCTTCCATCAACGTGGCATTCTCCTCTAGCTGTCCGATGCTGCTGATTCCGATGGAGAGGGCATCGACAGTGTCCAGGTCCAAAACCCATTGGCAGGCTCTGCGGATATCCTCCGTCAGGCGCCCGCAGCCGAGAACTTTCATCGCGTAGAGTCCTTTGCCGCCGGCGTGAAGCTCCTCCAGCACAGGTACCACTTCGGCCGGTGTCCCATCCATGTTGACCCCTGCGTAGTTGATGCGCACCAAGACAACCTCGGGCCAGGGATGGGTCACAGCAGCGCGCAGCGCACCGAGCCCATGACACGAAAAACCTACGGCGCGGATTTTCCCCTCCTCCTGTGCGCGCGTAAGTGCGTCCATGGCTCCGGCATACCGCTTGGGCCAGTCTGCGTCGCTCAGGCCGTGCAGCAGGACCACATCGATCATATCGGTGCGCAACTCCTTGCGGAAACGGTCGATCTCCTCCGTCACATCCTTGTCGCGCTTGGCTGTTGTTTTTGTCGCAATCACGACTTTGTCCCGCTCCACGTGCTTCAGAGCCTCGGCGATATGAGGATGGGAGCCGTACTGGTCTGCCGCATCCCAGAAGTTGATGCCCAGCTCAACACCGCGTTCCAGGAGCCGCGCCAATCCTTCAATCCCCAGCGCGGTCTGTTCTGAACGGTGGCCCCATCCATGTGTCCCCGTGCCGATGGCCATCCGCGATACCATCAGTCCTGTCTTTCCCAGTTCTACTGAATCCATAGTCTGCTCCTTAGCCCGCTAGTGTCCGACATGGCTCAGGCCCGCTCCCGCGTTGGATAGGCGTTCCTGATTGATATGCCTGCGGCGAGGTCGTCGCGCATACCCTATTCGCCACGCTCAATCTCTTCCACCCGGACGGCGCGGTTCGTGCTCTTCTTCTGATATCTCTTCCACCGATGTAAGCAGGGGGCTCACCGGCAACACTGCCGGTGAGCCGGGGCATACGCAACAACTAGCTTGCAAACTCCGCATTGGCGCGCTCGAGCAGCGCCTTCATATAGCCGATCGAGAAAGCGGTGCCCACGCGGTGGTCCTTCGCCATCAGCGGGATGTGATCGGCGATGATCACGCCATTGAAGTTGACCTCTCGAAGTGCACGCATGACCTGATACATGTCCATATAGCCATCATCCAGGAATGTCTCAACAAAGTAAGGCAAGGGTTGGGTGACGTTGCGGAAGTGGATCTTGAAGAGCTTGTCGCGCTCTCCGAAGTACTGGATGGTCTCGATAACATCCTTTCCCATCCAGTCACCCCCCTCCAACCAGCAGCCGACGCAGAGGCAGAGCCCCACGTTCGGGCTATCGGCCATCTCCATGGCGCGCCGGTAACCCTCGAAGTTGCCGAAGATGCAGCGTGGAATGCCGCCGAGTTCTGGTACGGGTGGATCATCTGGGTGGATACCGATCTTGACGCCGGCTTCCTCAGCCACCGGTGCCACCTGCTTGATAAAATACTCGAAGTTGTCCCAGATCTCATCCTCGCTGTACGTGCGCCCGTGGGTGAGGGGGGCCTCGAAAATCTCGCCCGCCCAATGACCCGTACGAGCCGTTTCGAGGTTGAAGGCGCGGGCGGGAGCGCCGCCGCGGGTGGGCTCACGCTCGGTGCTCCAGATGCCATTCGCCATGTGGGCGTAGGTGGTGTAGGGAATGCCCGCCTTCCCGAGGTTGCGCAGGTGGCGCTTGTATTCCTCGATCTTCTCGTCGCGCCCAGGCAGCCCCAGCGTGATCTTGGGCTGGTTGTGAACGGAGCTGCTCCCGAACCCATACACCTTGAGCCCGGCGTCGGCGAAGAGGTCGCGCCGGCTGGCATAGTACTCGTAACTCGCCTTGTCGCCGCCGGTCCAGAGCACGGCATAGTCGACGCCCATCTGCTTCGCAAATGCCAGGTCGTCCTCCGTTGGCTCCGGCGTGATTTGCAGCGCGATTTTAATGCCGTTTTCGATGTCAGGTCTGTCGATAAACATAGATCCTCCAGGTAATGATATGGTTTTGATGCAGTAAATGTGATGTTCGGTACTGGATACTCTATACTACTCGATAGTGGATGCGTGCTGCGTGAGTTTGGATTGCCGATATCGTTTTTGTGTGATTTCCTCGGATGGGTTTGTCAGGACGTGAGTAGGACTACCAGGGGGATGAGCACCGAGGCGAACCCCAGGATCCCTATGATGGCGACAAACATCGAGTAACGGCGCATATAGTTCGTCACCAGTGCCGGGTGATAGTACTGGCTCACCTCGGCGTCCTCGTAGATCTTCAGCAACCCCTGTGACAGCATCTTGCGGGTCGCGCGTCCTGTAAGCAATCCCGAGATCGCGATGCCGTTAACGACGATGGAGATGACGAAGTTGATCGCGAGGACAATGGCGCTGGTCGTTCCGGCGCCGGTTCTTCCCAGTTCGCCGGCAGCAGCTCCCGCTAGCCCCGAACTGACCGCCAACATGATAAAGTTGAAGACAATGCCGGTCACTACGAAGATAGTGTCGGTGCGGGTGTTAATGCGAATCTCCTGGTTGATATGGTCGTGTATCTCGTGTAGCATAGCATTGCTCTTTCTGCACCGCTGAGGTGCCGCCCCTGCCCGGGTCGAGAATGACCGGTTGTCACTGTCCAGTCCGACGCCTTCGGAGCCGGATGACGCCCCCGACCAGCGTTGCCGCGACGATGAGGCTGCCCATCGCCAGGAATTGTGTGGTCCTGATCCTGCTCATTGCGGCTCCCACCTCCTGATAGATGGCCAGCACAGCTTCGCCCGTCCGATCTGGGGTCACTGGATCGCGGCGGATCATCACGTGGGTGATGACCAGATCGACATTGCGCAGCGTCTCGTCTTGTGTCTGAAACGTCTCGATGCGCTCGAGTCTGGACTCCGCCCCCGGTCTTCCTTGACTCCACCAGCGTCCGGCAGCCATCTCCAGCACCACGGCATCGCTCGTGTGGCGCCCGATCTCGCTGATTTCGGTGGAGGCCACGATGAGCCCCAACGCACCATACAGCCTCACCTTGAGAACTGCAGGGGCCTCGGCCAGGGTCAGAAGAGCCCGGCCGGCCTCCTCTGCCTCGCGATGCTCGCGCAACTCGTCCGCGCTCAGCTCCGGAGCCTCACGAGCCAGGGCGCGGAGCTCAGGCCAGGATGTTGAGATGAACTGCTGCACCAAGGCCACGGATCGTCCCTCCGTCTCGTAAACGAGATCTGCCACCGCGATCCTCCGATATATCAGGCCCGAGACGACTGCCACGAGCACGATCGCGGCCCACGCAACGATGACGTAGACTTGGATAAGCGGGCCCGTCTGATCCTCAACTTCCATCATACCTTCTCGGCTCTCTGAACTGGCAGCAAGTTAGCTATCTCCAGCGGCTGGCCCTGCCGCGACTGGCGACAACGCCTCCCACATATTCACCATCATCATCCAGTTACGGGATTCGCGCTCATCCATAGTGGGGGAGGGGCCCTCAGTGGGACGCAGGATAAAGCGCTCTTTACCGCCGTCGAAGGCGGCGCGGACGGCAGCCTCGACCTCGTCGCCCAATCCGTTACACAGCACCCGGCACTCGACGTTGCCGCCGAGCGTGATGCGCCCTGCTGCCAACTGCTTGGCCTCCGCCATTGTGATGTCGCCGTCGGGTGGCGGTTCGACGGGCTCGGTGTAGTCCGTGCCCCGCTCGATCATCCGCTCCAAGGCTTGGCGTACGTTTCCGTGACAGTGGACGTGGACGGCGATTTTGCCCTGCTCGTGACTCCGGGCGGCGTGAATCGTCTCGATCAGCCGCCGCTCCTGCTCCTGGACCAGCCGGTCGTAAACGCGAGGACTTGCCATCGGCGGTGTCACCCACTCGCTGCCACCGATCCATACGACCTCGATGCCGGGCTTGGAGAGCAGGACGCTCAGCACATCCAGCGTGCGCTTCAGGCAGATGTCAGTCAGCTCGTCGATCAGCGTCGGTTCCGTTGCGGTGAACTCCAGGAACTGTTCGAACTTCATCATCCCGGCCACACACACGAAAGGTGACGAGATCTGGGTCCTGCAGTAGCCTCGCGTGTCGAAGTCCTCGGCCTCGATCTCTGTGGGTGGGGCCAGTCCCTCCGGCAGCTCCCATGGCACCGAGGCGATGGTCTCCAGATCGTGCAGCGTCTTAACGGGGTATTCCTGGGTCCAGGTGGTGCCCGACACCGGGTCGAAATGCGTGACAAACTTGAGCTCGCCCTTGGGCGTGTCGATCGTGCCGCGAATCTCCTGAAAACCGTTCGTCAGAGGCACAACCTCCTGGCGGATGCGCTGTGGCGGTGTGATCAGATAGCGGTTGATCAAGCTCGGGACCTGGATGTCGTAGGCCACCCAATCGTGAACGCGGTGCGCCACCTCGCGCCGCCGCGGGTCGGGGTGCGCGTCGATAGCGTCATGGGTTATGAAGGTGAAGCCGGGCATCACCAGCGGCACCCGGTCGACGGACCGGCCCTTCAGTGCTGCCAGCAGCCGTTCACGAGGGGTCATGGGCATTCTCCTTTACTGGGCCATGAGTCGCACACTCATTGTCCCTGCAATGTAACCAGGCCCATTATGGCACAGGCGATAGGCGCGTCAATTGCCGTCAAGCTGGTCGATCAGCTCCTTCGAGAACTCGACAAGAGAGCCGAGCACGCAGTCCGCCTGCGACAGCACCTCCGGGTGCGGCGGATACTCTCGGCTGGGGACGGCGATCACGCGCATACCCGCCCGATAGCCCGCCAGGATGCCGTTCGCCGAGTCTTCCAGGCACACGGCATGTCGTGGCTCCACGCCCAGCTTCCGGGTGGTTTCCAGGTAGATGTCGGGCGCAGGCTTTCCCGCCGGCACCTCGTCGCCGGAGATGATCAGGTCGAAGCGCCCGTTGAGATCGGGGTGGCGCGTCACGATCGTAATAAGGTCAGAATGCGAGCCCGATGCCAGCGCCGTGCGCCAGTGCTGCCCTGCCAGGCGGACGGCGTCCAGGGCACCGGGCAGGAAGGGCAGGCGTTCCGCATAGTATCCTGCCATCTTGCTGACAATCACCTCTTGGATTTCAAGATTCGACATATTCAGCTCAAGGTGCCGGATCATATACTCTGCCCACTCTTTGGAGCTCACGCCCATCACAGCGCGTTGGTCGGTTTCCGTCCAAGTATTGCCGTGCTCGGTTGCGACCTCCACCCGAGCACGCTCCCAGTAGAGTTCCGAGTCGACCAACAATCCATCCATATCAAAGATGACAGCCTCTATCAAGATCGTCCCCTGTTGTAGTCTATTCCACTATGCTGACGTCCATCCATCGGTTCCCAGACCAGGTCCGTGCGGGTGCCGAGCACGTCGCCTATGGCAACACGTCCTTCAGGTCTGCAATAAACACCTTCCGCGTCCCGTCCACGAAGCCGTTGAAGGTCACGTAGCGCCACGTCCGGTCCCACGCGGGGTGGGGGTCGACGCGCAGCACGCTGTCGGTGCAGGGCTGTGCCGTGTTGATCCGTACCAGCAACTCCTCCTCGCCGGTCGCGAGGTCGACCCAGCGCAGCGGGATCGTGCCGTCGCCAAACGCCGTGGACTCGCGCGTGTAGGTGTCGGTGATCAGGTGCTTGCCGCCGGGATGGACGGTCGGATGCCCCGAGCCGGTCACATCCTCGAACATCTTGCGCAAGCCGGTACCGTCACGGTTGACCTGGACGAAGCGCAGGACGTCCCGGTCGATATTGAGGTTCATCGAGATGCGCTGTCCGTCAGGGAACCACGTACCGTGGTGTCCGCCCTTCTCCCACTGCTCCGGTCCGACGGCGCAATGCTTTGGGTTCCCCGAGAACGGCATTGTGATCCAGGCGAAGCGCACGGCATTGTGGTCGATCTTGAACATATTGAAGACCGGCTCGTCACGCACAGGGAACCAACGCAGGCTGAGCATCAACCACTCGCCCTGCGGGTTGAACTTGCTGTGGAAGCCGTAGATCTCGTAGTGGCTTGGATCGTCGATGAGGACGGGTGGGTCCGCTTGAGCCAGGATTTCGGCAATGGAGACGAACAACCGCCTCTTGCCGGTCGCCGTCTCGGTCAGATAGAAACCGTCGTCCTCAGCCGGTCCTACGTTCCGGCGCACCAGGTCGTCGGGCACGCGAACGCCATAGCCCGGCTGCGTCCGGCGCATCGTCGTCATATTTGCTGAAATCAGCCAGCGTCCGTCCGGTGAGGCATGATACAGGGTTCCCTCCATCCGTTGCCGCTCGCCGCTCAGCGGATCCAGTTTCCAGGCGAAAGGCTGCCAGGTGGCGGTGTCGACGTCGTTGAAAAATAGCTCACGATCGGACCCGCCCCAGTTGAGGTTCGCACCCATTTGCGGCTCCCAGCCGCACGTCTCGGCGACAATCCGCGTCTCGCCCGTCTCCAGGTCGACGAGGACAATAGTCCCCGGCTCCCCGGGCTCGGGTTGCCGGTCCTCGAAGGGTAACTGGAACACCGCCAGGTAGCGCCCTGATGGACTGATGGGCGTGGTGTCAAAGAAGCGGTGGATGCACCCGTTCAGATCGGGGGTGACACACCATACGGGTACCGCCGGGTCGTAGTCTCTGTATCTGGGAAAGTTTTGGAGCACCATTCACATTCTCCTGGGATCCTATGCTGATGTCGCCGGTGGGCGCCGATGAGCCTCTCGCCAGCATTGTACCACGTACCCACCGCCTAGCCGATTTGGACATCTCCCCGCGCAGACTATACTTGAGATGAGCCCGGCGCAAGCGCCGGGCGGCAGCTCACGAACATCACAAGGAGCATCCATGAAGATTACACAGCTGGAAACGATCTTCGTCAAGCCTCGCTGGCTCTTCCTGAAGGTCCACACCGACGCGGGCATCGTCGGGCTCGGGGAGCCGATAGTAGAGGGGCGGGCGCAGACTGTGGCTGCGGCAGTACGTGAGATCGAGCGCTATCTGATCGGGCAGGACCCGCGGCGCATTGAACACCATTGGCAGGCAATCTATCGAGGCCAATTCTATCGCGGCGGACCGGTGCTCTCGAGTGCTATTTCGGGCATCGAGCAGGCCCTCTGGGATATCGTCGGCAAGTGGCTGGGGGTGCCGGTTTACCAACTTCTGGGCGGCGCGGTTCGCGACCGTATCCGCATGTACGGTTGGCTGGGCGGCGAGACCTACGGCGACTACATCGAGAGCGCCAAGGTGAGCGCCGGCCAGGGTTTCACCGCCCTGAAGATGGGCGTCCCCGGAGCGGTCAATATCGTGGATACACCTGACGTGCTGGATACGATTGTCGGTCAATTCGCGGATGTGCGAGAGGCTGTGGGGCGCACCGTCGACGTGGGTATCGACTTCCACGGGCGAGTGAGTCCCGCGATGGCGGTGCGGCTGGCCCGCGCCCTGGAGCCCTATGATCCGATGTTTATTGAGGAGCCGGTGTTACCGGAGAACGTCGACGCGCTGGCGATGGTAGCCCGCAGCACCACGATCCCCATTGCCACGGGCGAGCGGCTGTTCACGAAATGGGGATTTCGCGAGGTGCTGGAGAAGCAGGCTGCGGCGGTGCTCCAACCTGACCTTTCACATGCTGGTGGCATTCTGGAGTGCAAGAAGATCGCAGCCATGGCGGAGACCTACTTTGCAGCGGTCGCACCGCACTGCCCGC
>SLDA01000541.1 GCA_007125545.1 Thermoflexales bacterium
GGTTCTTCCTACCGCAGACCGAGCTCTACTACAACATCTTCCGCGGCACCCGCAAGATCGTCTACACCGAGATGGGGTACGCCTCGCAGGAAGGTGTACCGGGCTTCTCCGACCACTTCGCGTGGGCACGCGGCACCAATAACGCGCAGCAGGCAGCCTGGCTGGCCGAGGCGGTCCGGCTCAGCATCAGCACCGGGATGGTGCGATGCGTTATTGTGTGGAATATCGACTTTACACGGTACGGCTACGATCCGCAGGATGGATATGCGCTCATCCGGCCCGGCGGCGGTTGTCCGGCGTGTGACGCGCTGCACGCCGTACTGGGCAGGCGGTAAACGCCGACCCGCAATGAGAGCGGCAGGGCGTCTCCGCGGGGAGACGCCCTGTATCACTTCAGGCCCTGTGTGTCGCATCCAAGCAGCGAGACAGGTCTTGCGGTTGTCACCCAGGTCAGATATGAAGCTTCGTTACAGCCAGCCAGGAGACCTGACGGCTAGAGAAAGTAAGGAGGGTGTTGATGTCACAATTTGAGCCTGAAGGATATTGGGCTGTTCCCGACCCCGGGCAGGAGCTAGGCACCGGCAAGGAGCCCGGCGTCCTGGTTCTCCATCCCTGGTGGGGTCTCAACGACACAGTCAAGGGGGTCTGCGACCGGCTCGCCGGCGAGGGCTTCGTCGCCTTCGCCCCAGACCTCTACCGCGGGAAAATCGCGACGACGATCGAAGAGGCTGAAGTGCTCAGCGAGCAGCTGGATAGTGCGGGGGCAGCGGCCGATGCCGCCACGGGTGTAGAGCTGCTTTGCGAACGCATAGGAGCGGAGGACTGTAAGCTCGGCGTGATCGGCTTCTCGCTCGGCGCTTACTACGCGGTGCAGCTTTCGGTCGATGATCCGGATCGCATTCAGGCCGTGGTGCTTTTCTACGGGACCGGGGAGGGGGACTACAACAAGGCGAAGGCCTCCTACCTGGGTCACTTTGCAGAGAACGACCCGTACGAGCAGGCGGAATATGTCGAAGGGATGGAGATGGCCTTAGCCGCCGCGGGTCGTCCGGTCGTCTTCCACCGCTATGCGGACCTGGGACATTGGTTCTTCGAACCGGACCGGCACGATGCCTACAACGAACCGGCAGCCCGGTTGGCCTGGGAGCGGACGCTCGCCTTTCTCAAGCAGTCACTCTAGGTTGCAGATACCGCGCCTCTCTGCGCGTAAGGGGCGTCCGCCCCTTGCGCGCAGCCGCCCCTTACGCGCCCGGCTGGCGGACGAGGTTCTGGAGCCGCTGTTTGTTGGGCAGCCATCTCCCTTGACCTTAGCGCATTCAGGGCTAAGGTAGGTCCCAAACGAGACCTTATACAGGGAGCAACCATGGCGATCCGCGAGATTCTGCTTCTGGGCAACCCGAAGCTCTATGCAGTGTGCGAACCTATCACGCAGGAGGAGGTCCCCAGCCTCGTGCCTGTAGTGGCTGATCTGCGCGACACGATGCTCGAGTTCCGGCGACAATGGAACGCGGGACGCGCGATTGCTGCCCCGCAGATTGGGGTGCAGAAGCGGCTAGTCTATATGGAGATCGAGTCCCCCACCCCGATGCTCAACCCCGTACTGACACAACTGAGTGACGAACGGTTCGAGCTGTGGGATGACTGCATGAGCTTCCCCGAGCTCTTTGTGTATGTAAGCCGCCACCGTCGCTGCGACATCACCTTCCGCGACATGGACTGGGTCGAGCACACACTTCACCTGGAAGGCGACCTCGCGGAGCTGCTGCAGCACGAATGCGACCATCTCGATGGAATCTTGGCGGTTATGCGGGCCGTCAATGGACGGTCGTTCGCGCTGAGATCGGAGCACCGGCGCCGGGCTTAGCTGATCAGCAGGCTGTGCCACAATCGCCAGCGCCCTCATTTTCCACTATGGACACGATCTCACTTGTTCTCTTCGTCGTTATCGGCGGCATCGTCCTCCTCTGGCTGCCGCATCTGCTGAGCTATAAGCTGTTGAAGAACCGGATCGTACGGCGGCAGCGATGGGACCTCAACATCTGCTGCGGTACCACCGACGGCGGGGGCATTAATGCCGACATCGTCAGGCACACGCAGGTATCCAAATTCGTGCAGGTCCGGATCTACGAGCTACCCTTCCGCGATGGGCAATTCGAATCCGCGCTCTGCTCGCATACGATCGAGCACGTGCGCGATCCGCAGGCCTTCTACCGGGAGCTGTGCCGCGTGAGCCGAACAGTCACGCTGGTGCTACCCCCGCTCTGGGACGTGACCGCCGCGACCAATCTGTTGGAACACCGCTGGCTCTTCCTCACGTTCAAGAAAGAGCACACGACACTCCCCCCTCACATTCGCCTGCCCTTCGCCCGGTGGGTGCAGAAGGTGCTGGGGCAGCGGATCCACGCGTAAGCCAAGCGCGAGCGCGGGCTCCGAGTTCTGACTATAACACTCAGAGTATGACAAGCACCACCCCCTGCAGGTCTCAGCAGGGGGTGGTGTTGTGGGCCGGCTACTGCAGCCAGCCGAGGCCCAGACGCTCAAGCGTCTGGGAGGTGGGTAACCCGGTCTCGAGATCCCAGCCCATCCCGGTGTAGTAGCTGTCCAGTGCCGTCTCAAGGTCCACCACCTGTCCCTCGCCGCGCCCGTCGGGGGCGGGCTCCTCCAGGAAACGGCGGGGCAGGACATCGTCCTGTCGATCGAAGCCAAAGCGGGCGTTGATCATACGCTCGAGGTTGATGACCCTCTCAGCAGCCTCCAACAAGCCCTCCTTATCCAGTGGGTAGCCGACGGCAGCCGAGGTTAGCTGCGCCCACGTCGACGGCTTGATGGCCAGCGTGATGGACGCGAAGAGACAAACTCCCAGCATATTGGTGGCCATACTCAGCGCTTGCAGGGGCCCGATCCACTCCTTGTTATCGTCCTCCAGGAAGTCGATGTCACCCTCGATCCCCAGTTCGGGCTCGCGGTAGCCAAAGGCGTCGATGCCGGCAGCAAAGGGTCGCAAGTGATCGGCGCCGCGTGCCGAGGTAGCGTGGATGACGGCTTCACCCTTGCTAGCGCGCACCCCATCCGCAGCCATCTCCAGCCCTTTGACATGCTGCGCCGCTAGCTCGGCCTCCGGACCCAGCTCCTCGGCAGCACGCTTTACGCCCCGCGACAACATCCGTCCCAGCCCTTCGCGGCGCCCGATGAGTTTGACCGCTTCGATCACAGCCTCACCGTCACCCCAGGCCAGCTGCAGACCATCCATCTGCTCGGGCTTCAGAATGCCTTGCTCGGCCCATTCGGTGGCTGTAGCGATCACCTGGCCCGTGGAGATGACATCGAGCCCCAGATCGTTGGCGATATGGTTGGCGGCGGCGATCGCATTGAGATCCGTGACCAGGCACTTGCTGCCGAACGCGGCGACGGTCTCATATTCGGGGCCACCGCCATGCATCCCGGCATAAGGGCCATCCTTGATCGTGGTGCGCCGCCCGCACCCGATGGGGCAGCCGAAACAGGCATAGGGCTTCACGTCCAGGGTTTCGTGATAGGCTTCGTGTGTGAGCAAGCCGACCGAGTCGGGGAATTCGGTGTGCTGCCAGTTCTTGGTCGGCAGAATGCCCAGAGCATTGATGGCATCGTAGAACGAGGGGGTGCCGAAAGGAGCCAGCTCCTCTTTCACAAAGACTTCATCGAAGAGCTCCTCGCGGGCACCGGCGGCAGCCGCCTTGAGTGCCTCGGCATCGGCGATCGGCAAGGAGTGGCTGCCCTTAACCGCGACTGCCTTGAGGTGCTTGCTGCCCATCACGGCGCCCGGCCCACCGCGCCCAAAGGCCCGGTGCTTGTCGGTCATGATGCCGGCGAAGAGCACGCCATGCTCGCCTGCGGGACCGATGGATGCAATCTGCAGGCCCCGCAGATCCACCTCAGCCTTGATTGCGTCCTCTGTATCGCTGACGCCCTTTCCCCAGATCGCGCCGGCATCGCGAATCTCGACCTTGTCATCCTCGATCATCAGATAGACCGGGTTATCAGCTCTTCCGGTCACCACGAGCAGGTCCCAGCCGGCACGCTTGAGCGCAGGAGCGAAATGCCCGCCGGCGTTGGAGGCACCCAACGTGCCGGTCGCCGGCGAGCGGAAGACCACGCAGCAGCGTCCGCTGCAGGGCGCCGCTGTGCCCGTGAGCGGACCGGTGGCAAAGATCAGGGGCTCGGACGCGTCGAGGGGGTCCGCGTCGACGTCCATCATATCGACCAGCAGGCGCATCGCCACACCTTCGCCACCGAGGTAGTCCTTCAGCCAATCTTCGGGGATGGACTTCGATTCCGACGTCTTCCGGCTCAGATCAACCATCAACATCTTACCCGTGTATCCGTGCATGATACCCTCCCTGTGCTTCACTTGCGAGACGACTCCATAAGGGAAACGCGAACGACCACCCACGTGCAGCCGTGGAGAGCCGGCAAGGATGCGACTGATCACCGGATCCACCGCAACCGCTGGTAGCGTCAGGCAAAGGGGACCCTTGTGGGGAGTGACGTGCCTCATATTCTATTATAGGCGGAGGCGCCGGCTCGTGCAAGCAAGCCCGCGCACCGGTACCGCCACACGGACAGCCTCCCGCGGACGCCTGTTCTCGTGTCTGCATAACAATGTGCAGGCGTAAAGGGGCCACGGGAAGAGGCCAACGCCGAGCGTAGTGCGCGGCCCTGCAGTCCGGCAGTGCGCGGATCTGGTGTGCGCACCGCCAGACGCGCAATCCTACAGTCTCGCGGAAGCGGTCATTTTTGAAGATCTTGGTATTCTATATACACTAATGGGGAAATCGGGCATAGGTAAGGAGGTCACGAGAGATGGAAAAAGTCACATCAGCAGATGGTACGCAGATCGCGTTTGAGCGAACAGGAAGTGGACCGTCACTGGTGCTCATACACGGAGGAGCTGCCGGTGATCACACGCGATGGGAGCTGGCCGGAGTCCGTGCGGCCCTCGCGCAGCATATGACGGTCTATGCCGTCGACCGTCGTGGCCGCGGCGAGAGCGGCGATGGCGCCAAGTACGCGATGGAACTGGAGTATGACGATGTTGTGGCCGTGGTCGATGCCATCAGCGAACCCGTTATTCTACTTGGTCACTCCTCGGGAGCGCTCTTTGCGATGGGAGCCGCTCTGCGAACCGACAGTATACGCAAACTAATTCTCTATGAACCGGTCTTTGCGATTGGCGACTACGAACCTTACTCTGAGCCGCTCATCGCGGAAATGGAAGCGCTGTTGAGCGAGGGAAAGAACGAGGAGGCGTTGATCCTGTTTATGCAAGACGCCGTCAATCTCACACCGGAGGAGATCGACGCACTGCGCGAGGGACCGAGTTGGCAGCGTCGGCTGCGTGCTGTGCATACGATCCCGCGCGAGGAGAGGACGGAAGGCGAGTACCGGTTCGATGCTGCTCGGTTCAGGGATATGACAACGCCAACCTTGCTCCTGGTCGGCGACCAAAGCCTTCCACCCTTCGTACAGGCGACAGAAGCGGTGAACGAAGCACTCCCGAACAGCCGCATCTTCACCTTCGAGGGACACGGACACGTCGCAATGCTCACCGCAACGGAGAGCTTCATTGAGGTGGTGCTCGCGTTCGCGCGCGAAGCGGATTAGAGCTGCAAGACGGCTATACGGTAATCTGCCTACTCTGCTCGAGCCGCCGTGTCGCGTCCACAGGCGTGCCGCTCACCGGATCAGGAGTGAGGCCACGATCGTAACTCCCACTGCCACCACATTGCTGATACTGTGCATCATCATCGGATACACCATGCTCTTCGACCTTTCATAGCACACGCCGTAGAAGAGCCCAAGGACCGTAGCGTAGATCACCTGGCCCATATTGTATGAGGCCGAGAAGGGGGCGAATGTGAATCGCACGTGGGCCAGACCGAAGATGATGGCAGCGATGAAGTTGGCGACGGTCAACACGCCGGCGAAGATCGTGATCACGGGCCTGCTGAAGCGTGTATCGCCGGCGACGAGAATACCCTTCACCATCAGGGCGAGCATCGTGATCGCGAAGGCGCGGAAGATCAGCTCTTCTGATGGTCCGGAAAGCAGCAGTTGAAAGCCCAGCTGTCCGATGATGTTGCGCGTCGTCAGGGGGTAGGGAAAGGTTTGAAACGTGCCGGCGGCGAGGACGATGAGCATCGCGACGACCATATATCCGATGAAAATCAGTGCAAATAGCCTCACGTAGAACCACCCCACCTTGCTGTCGCCCCAGCCAAAGCCAAAGCGGATGGCACTCGCACGGGTAATGATCAACATGAGAATGAGGAAAATGACGGCCTGGGCGATATGGCGCACCGAGGCCCAGGCAAAGGCGCCGTCGGGGTCCACGGTCGAATAGTCGAACAGGTTGGCGAACATTGCCGCAAGACGGGGCACGCCCAAGAGCAGCACCGTCAACCCCACAACCCAGACCGCTTGTAGAAAGATTCGTTTTATCTTCATTGCTTGCCTTACTCCTATCAGTGCGATGTCGTTTGCGTCAACAGCCGGCGGGTAACTTGCACCATCACCTGAGCCCGCTCCCATCGCATATCATGACCGCTTTCTGCGATAACCCTCGCTCTCCTCACGAAACCGAAGGACGGTCAGCTGCGGGCTTGCTCAGGACTCCCCAGAGCAGCAGCACCCACAACAAGGCGTTGGGCGCCGCATGGACGATCAGGGCGGCCCAGGTCGACTGCGTCAATTGAGCGATCAGCGGCGTGAGCAGCATCCCCGGCACCATCCCCACCCAATGCCACTTGAGCACAGCGTGAACCAGCCAGGCCCAGAGCAACCCATTGAACACCCACGCCCACGGGCCGAGCGCCGCTTCTTGCTGCGGCAGCAGGTATCCGCGCCACATCAACTCCTCACAGAACATCGCCAGCAGGTGCAGGGGCACAAAGATGAGGAGCAATTTCCAGTTCCCCGGCAGCGCGACGCCGAAGAACTCACGGGGCGGCAGCGCCATCTTCTCCAGCGGATTGAACGGGGCGGGCAGGTAGTCGGGCGGTGCGAGGGCCTTGATGCGCGCAAAATACTTGCCGACCGGCTCGAGGAGCTGATCGAAGACGACGGTCGCGACCACGGCGGCAAGGACCCATAGCCAACCCTGGGCGGGAATTGGCGCGAAGCGGAATCGCGCCGCGATCCCGGCTGCCGTCAAAGGACCACCTTCCAGGTGAAAGAGGTAGAGCGCCAGCGGGAGCAGGATGAAAACGGGCAGCCACAGGCAGCCGAAAAAGGCGACGAGCAACGGCACACCTACTTTTGTCAGCCAGGGCACGCCGTAGTAAATGCCGAGATAGATCAGCAGCCCCGTAACGGCAAAGATCGCCACAGACAAGCCGATCATCCGGTGTCACCTTTGAACAGGATCGAGGTCGCGAGCAGCGTCAGGACCAGGAGCACGCCGAACATGGCAACCATAGCCCACACACCCTGTTCGGCAAAGTAACCGGCGCTATTGACGATCGTATACAGTAGCATCCCCAGCGCCAGCAGGGTGGCGGGCAGCGCCCGGGTCGCGCCCCGCAGCAGGCCCACCCCTGCGAGGATCAGGGCGATGGCGGTGGCCAACTCCGCCGCAAGATGAAAGCCGATGGCGAGCGGCTCGGTCTCCAATTCGGGGACGTTCCCGGTCGCCAGAAAGAAGAGCCATTGTATCGCCATCAACGCCCCCACTACGATACAGGTATAGGCAACCTGACGCATCTTCATGCTTCTATCTCCTATCGCTATGTTGCTCTGCGACTTCAGAGGACAATCCGCGCTATCATGTAGCCGGGCGCGTACGTCAATCGGCGAAGGTCCAGTTACCACAGTCACGTCTCAGCAACGGCAGATGGCTCTGCCACTGTGAAACGTCCGGCACCACGAGGGGATGGACTTCCACGTGCCGCCTGCCATCCAGATCGTACTCGGTGTAGCCCCAGCGAAAGCCGGCAACGGGCGCAATCGTGTGGTCGTTGATCCGGCTCGGCATCGTGA
>SLDA01000311.1 GCA_007125545.1 Thermoflexales bacterium
AGGCCGGTAAGCCGCTCAAGGGCAGTCGCGTGATGCTGCTGGGGGTGGCGTACAAGCCGAACACCGCCGACCTGCGCGAGTCGCCGGCACTGGACATCGTCCACCTTCTGCGCGAGAAAGGCGCCGAAGTCAGCTATCACGATCCCTTCGTGCCGGTCTTCACGCACGACGAGATCGAGCTACACGCGGTCCCGGCCCTCGAACAGGCCCTGGAATCCGCCGACTGTGTGGTGATCGTGACCGACCACGCCGACTACGACTGGGCCACGGTCCGCGCCAAGGCCCGCCTGGTCGTGGACACCCGCAATGCGCTCGGGCAACGCGGACGAGCGTGACGCAAAGGTACAGAGACGCACAGACCGCAAGGCAAGGACAAGGATGAAGAAAGCAAAGGACGCCAACTGACGATGGCACACAAGATCGGCACGACCGACGCAAGTAGTCTCTCTTTGCGATCCGTGCCCCATGGTGTCCTTGCGTTAATCGCCCCCACTTAACAGGAAGCCCTATGACCACGCACTCCTCCAGCGCACTTCCATCCACCACCATCGAGCCCACCCAGGGCCTCGCCGCCCTGGGGCTGAAGGACGTCTGGGCCTACCGCGAGTTGCTCTACTTTCTGGTCTGGCGCGATGTGAAGGTGCGCTACAAGCAGACGGTGCTAGGCGTGCTCTGGGTCGTGCTGCAGCCGCTGGTGAGCATGATCATCTTCACCGTCCTCTTCGGCATCCTACTCCAGGTCGACTCCGGCACCGTGCCTTACCCGATCTTTGCCTTCGCGGGCCTGCTGCCCTGGAACTACTTCTCCCAAGCCCTCAACCGGTCCTCGACCAGCGTGGTGCAGAGCTCGCACCTGATCACCAAGATTTATTTCCCACGGCTCGTGATCCCTATTTCGGCGGTGCTCTCCAGTCTTGTGGACTCTGCAATCGCGTTTATCGCCTTGATCGTGCTGATGATCGGCTACGGCATCGTGCCAACCGCAGGCCTGCTCCTGCTGCCCGCCCTGATCCTGTTGGCGATGGCCACGGCGCTGGGTTTCGGACTCTGGCTCGCGGCCCTGAATGTGCACTATCGAGACGTGGGCTACCTGCTGCCCTTCCTGATCCAGATCTGGATGTACGTGACGCCCGTGGTCTATGGCTCCAATTTGGTGCCCGAGCGCTTCCGGTTCCTTCTGAGCCTGAATCCGATGACAGGGGTGGTGGAAGGATTCCGCTGGGCGCTCCTGGGCACGGCGGCGGTGCAGGACTATCTGTCGGCGCCGTTGCTGGGTATTTCCATGGCCATCTCGCTGCTAGCCCTGGTAACGGGCGCCTTCTTCTTCCGCAGCACCGAGCGCACCTTCGCGGATATTGTATGAGAAAGCCGGCCGCGAATTGTCCAGGGTTTGTGTGTGCTTCTACTTCATATTAATCCGTCGCACAAACGATGATTATGAACGACATCGCCATTAGAATCGAAAACCTGGGCAAGCTCTACCAGATCGGTGCGAGGAAGAAGCGACACGACACCATGCGCGACGCGCTTGTCGCCAGCTTCCGACGCAACGGCACGCCCAAAGAGGATAAGGTCATCTGGGCACTTAAGGATGTCTCATTTGACGTCAAGCGAGGCGAAGTGGTGGGTATTATCGGCAGCAACGGCGCAGGCAAAAGCACCCTGCTCAAGATCCTCTCCCACATCACCGAGCCGACTTCGGGAAGAGCGCTGATCAACGGACGTGTGAGTAGTCTGCTCGAGGTTGGAACGGGTTTCCATGCTGAGTTGACGGGCCGAGAGAACATATTCCTGAACGGCGCAATTATGGGCATGAAGAAGAAGGAGATAGAGCGTCAGTTTGATGAGATCGTCGCATTCTCCGGAGTAGGGAAGTTCATCGACACGCCCGTGAAGCATTACTCAAGTGGCATGTCCGTACGACTCGGCTTCTCCGTTGCCGCGTATCTCGAACCAGAAGTTCTGCTAGTCGACGAGGTATTGGCCGTAGGGGACCTCGCGTTTCAGAGGAAGTGTCTGGGCAGGATGGGCGACGTAGCCAGAAGTGGACGCACGGTCCTCTTTGTCAGTCACACTATGTCGGCTGTTCGGAAACTCTGTACAAGAGGGGTTCTCCTTGACGAGGGCCGGGTGACTGCCACGGGGAGCATTGATGAGACTGTCAATGCTTATATCGCGAGGACCGCATGCGGCTTCGATAGCTTCGTGAAACTTCCGGCGCCCAGCCGGGAGTCCATCGCTATGGGAATCAGCCTGCAGTTTATGAGTGCGGAGCGTGATCCTCAGGCCAGTTTCCATCTCGACCAAGCTTGGTATATAAGACTGGATTTTGAGGTGTTCGGGCCGGTTGAACACTTCATAGCATCTGTCGGACTACGCAACTTCGATATGGTGCCCATCCTCACTTTCTGGTCTGAGCCTGCTGATCTAGGTCCAGGCAGGTACACCATCGATTTCCGTGTTGACGTTCCGCTCAGCAGCACCGACATCACATTCGTTGTCGGGCTATCAAGCTATGAGCGCCCCCTGTATTATGTTAGTGATCTGGGCCACGTGCGCATCAGTGACGTCGCCAGCGGTGAGCAGCCACTACGTGCCAAGGGGGGAGGACTCCTACTCGGCAGACAAGAAGGGAAGATTATGAGAACCACCGCCTCCAGAAACACACCAGGCTCTGTTCAGCCGTAGGGGGTGCAAAAATGGTCACTCAGACAAGAACCGTATTGAACAGATTGTTTTTGCGGCTACAGAGCTTCATTCGGCGCCTTACTGAAGATGATTCCGCAGATCCCTATAGAGCGATGAGGTTAGCATACCCGGGGGTGATGCTAGCGGGAATAGAGAACATGGCAATTGGAGAGCGCGTGTCCATTGCTGCCGGTGCATTCCTGTCAGCGGACTCGCCCATCACTGTGGGCCATGACACTATGATTGCATCCGGCGCGATTATCAATACTGCTACACATGACTACAACAACCACCCAATGTGGAAGGAACGAATTAGCCGACCCATTGAGATTGGCTGTCACGTCTGGATAGGTTCGGGAGCCATTATCCTGCCGGGGGTTCGCGTGGGGAACTACGCCGTTATCGGAGCCGGTGCCGTTGTTACACGCCATGTACCCGAGAAAGCCATTGTGGTGGGCAGTCCTGCGCGTGTCGTGAAGTATCGTGAATTACAGATATACGATCCGGACAGCGAGTGTACGCCTGTAGGCGTTCGCTTGGGTTTTTTGAAGCCCGAACACCTAACAACGGAACCCTAGAGCTGGGCCTGGACCGTCCCGTGCCCAAGTGGTGACGAGCATTCCACTGTGTCGAAGAGAGGCGGTTAGCTATCGTGCAAGTGATCCACAGGATGTTAAGAAGCGTCGATCGTGTGCAAACCAGGTGGGCTTGCAGCGTGCCACTCCCGGTGCGAGACGCCTACAGCGTCCAACAGTGGCGGCTCAAGGGAGGTCCACTCCCCCCTCCTCATGCCTTGAAAGCACATACTGTCAGGAAGTATGCCAAGCAATTTGGCGTTTCGACCTTCATTGAAACGGGCACATATCTGGGAGACATGGTCACCGCCGTATACGATACCTTTGAGACGATCTTTTCCATCGAACTTGATATGTCCCTTTATACTCAAGCACGGGCGAAGTTCGCAGCGTCGCCAAAAGTGCATATTTCTCAGGGTGATAGCAGCACTATATTGAACCAGATCCTTCCAAGGCTGAAGGGACCCTGTCTGTTTTGGCTAGACGCACATTTTTCGGGTGGGATAACAGCACGAACGAATCGTGACACTCCAGTGGTTCAAGAACTGGAATGTATTTTCGCTTGCGGGTCTGTCGAGCCCGTCATCTTAGTTGATGATGCTCGCTTATTTAGGCACGACCAAAAGGACCCCATACTCGACGAGTACTGGCCCTCGTTGGACGATTTAGAGAAGTTAGTCCGGGCGAGACGTCGAGACTATGTGTACTATATCAAGGATGACATCATTCGGATACATTTGTAAAGTCCAATAGCACTGATAGTATCTGTGCCAGCGTGGCGCAGCCTTATCATCGCAACATCGAGAACGCCCATGAATCACAGACCCGGCTCGACTGTTGAATTGGTATCCATATGGTTCACCACCTGCATTCTCGTGCTGGTGACGGTCTCTGGCCCCGTGGTTGCGCAATCATTTGATTGGGACCAACCTACGGAGTTCTTCAGGGTGACAGAGGCGGGGGACCTACAGTCTCCTACGCTATTGTTGGATGCATTCGGTGTAGCCCATGCTTTCTGGTCTGCCTCTCCGGATGACGCCCGGTATGCTCTGTATTATAGCTTCTGGGATTCCCCAGTCTGGAGCTCGCCGATTGATGTTCTCGCTTCTGCAGATGGGGACGATCTTTATCCGTTCATTCTGCAGGAAGACGATGGGAAGCTGTTCGTTTTCTGGCTGACGGGACGAGGAATTATGTATAGCTCATGCTCCCTCGATCAACTGGACAATGCACATGCGTGGCTCCCGCCGGAGCTTATCCCTACGTCAAGGCAGGCTTGGGCAGGGCTGGGAGTGGCTCGTGACCCGGTAGGTCAATGGCACTTTGTGTATGCGAGCCGGCAACTGGATTCGATACGTACAATGACTTGTTCGGAAGATCTCAACAGCTGCGCACCAGAGACCGCTGTGGCAA
Source organism: Thermoflexales bacterium (assembly GCA_007125545.1). Classification (GTDB taxonomy): domain Bacteria; phylum Chloroflexota; class Anaerolineae; order B4-G1; family SLSP01; genus PWVB01. The sequence goes on from SLDA01000311.1 coordinate 4,677, forward strand.
CCGCGCCGACTGACGATACGTGGCTTGCATACCCAGGCATTACGGCGGCGCCAAATGGAGACATATGGCTATGGTGGCACGAGCTTGATCCCAAGGGGACAGGATTTGGTCACCAGCGAGCTGTGTATGTACGCTCCGCGTCGCTGGGTAGGGATTGGTCCGCTCAGGTAGGGTTGGCAGAAGGATATTACGCTGCCAACTTTGAGGTTAGAGAAGGTATTATGGTGAGAACGGTGGTCGGAGGCACCGGAACAGGTGGGCGCTACATCAGCTTTTCTTACGATAGCGGCGAGAGCTGGACAGAAGCGAGGAATATCGGTGCCGGAGCCGGCGAAGGCATGCAAGCGGTTCGGATAGCGGTCGACAGCACCGGGACGTGGCACTTCGTCGTAGAAGCGTCCATGAACTTCGCTACCATTTCCAAGTTCTCAGATGGAACGTGGAGTAAGCCTGCTTTCATTGCTTCTGCGAGCCTCATCGAGTCCTGCTGTCATACCCCGGGAACAACAACCGAGAATGCAACGATTGTCGTGAGTGATGGCAATCAGCTACACCTTTTCTTCGAAGAAGCCAACCGCACCATCTGGACCACGTCCCGGCAGCTCCCTGCGCCTCGCATCTCAGCGTCGGGGAATCCAACTGTGAACGCGGAGAGCCGAGTAAGCCAAGCACTGCCAACACCTGAGATACCAGCACTGTCCGCGCTTCCAGGGGGTGATTTGTCGGTCACGAGAAGTGTCGATGGAGAAATCGTCCCAGCGACGACCCCCGTACTGCTGGGTCTATTACCCGTACTTCTCCTTATCTGTGTGGTTATCGTGATCAAACGTGGTGGAAAGTAGTGCACTTTCCGGACGACTCAATACGCCGAGAGCAAGACTCAAGATGATACTCGTACAGATCAGTGGCGGGCTAGGTAACCAACTTTTTCAGTATGCCACTGCGCGTGCGTTGGCCCTGCACAAACGGGCCCCGCTGAAATTCGACCTATCAATCCTCGACAAGGACCGGATTCGCAGTTATCGGCTCAAACACTTTAAGGTGCAAGGAGAGGTGGCGACGGCTCTTGAGATCAAGCGTTTTGATAGGACAGGGGCACATTGCGTCCGCAAGCCCTTCTACGAGCATCTACAATCCCTTCTTCCCTATCATCGCAGATCGACCTTAAGTGAGCAACGAGTGTTCGTCTACGACCCCAAGGTCTTCAAATGCCGTAGACAGGTGCACCTTATAGGCTATTGGCAGAATGAGAAGTATTTTCGGCATATCCGACAGATCCTGCTAGATGAACTAGACCTGAAGACAGAGCTCTGTGAGGCAGACTTAGATGTAGCGCAGCAGATACGAGTCACGGAGGCCGTTAGCCTTCATGTGAGACGAACTGACTACGTCACGAATCCCAGGACTCACCGAATCCATGGAACGTGCGGCACAGATTACTACACACAGGCTATTGCCTGGGTCTGCCAGAATACAAGCGCTCCAACGTTTTTTGTGTTTTCTGATGACATCGAATGGGCGAAAGCCAATCTGCAGATTGAGCAAGCGCATAGGTATATTGATCATAACGGAGCGCAAGCTGATTTCAGGGATCTGTGGCTTTTGCGCCAATGTAGACACCACATTATTGCCAACAGCACCTTCAGTTGGTGGGGGGCCTGGTTGGGTGAGCATCCTGCGAAGATGGTGGTTGCACCCCGTCGATGGTTCCGGTGCAGCAAGGACGACGCGCGCGACTTAATACCAAGTACCTGGAAGACATTGTGAGCAAACTAAGATCAGACCAGATCGAAGCGAAACACCACTTGCTCGACACACCGGGGCGAATACTGATGAAGAAAGCTTTACTCTTCATCCTCCAACCGTTTCTATCGCCCGCCACTCATCTGCTCAGGCGTCTTCTGGCAACGCTTGTCAATTGGGAAAGCTATCAAGCTTATGGCAGAAAGATCAACGGTCTGCTGCACGAACAGCCCGAGCTACATCGTGAAGTCCGTGGGAATGCTAGCTACAAGAGGGAGGCGCTGGAGTTCATTCAAGAGCAGTTACATAGCAGGAGCGACGTGAGGTGGCATCTCTTCTATGCCGGCGCAACCGGCAAGCTTGAACCGCATTTCATCCCAGAAGACTTCTTCTACGGGTATCTCGAGAAACAACTCAATGATCCTTTGCTAGCATCTTTCTTCAGTGACAAAAATCTGTATGACTATCTGTTCGCAGACTGCAAGCGACCCCAGACGATTCTGAGGCGCATTGGAGGGCAACTGTGTGATGTTGACTACCTGCCGGTAGAGATGTCAGCTGCGCGACAGCGCTTGCTTATGTCGGGAGAATCGGAGGTCGTTTACAAACCGGCTCGGCAGACGGGCGGCAAAGGCGTAATCGTAGACAGCCCTGAGATCATAGTTGCGCACCTATCTCGTCAAGATGACTGGATTATCCAAACAAAGGTCGACCAAGTAGATTGTTTGAGCAAAGCTTACGGACACTCAGTCAATACGATACGTTGCATGACCGTCCATCTTGACGATGGGCCGAAGATGATATCAGCCGTTCTCCGAATGGGATCAGGGAATTCTCGAGTCGACAACCTGTCCTCAGGTGGCGTCTGCGCAGGTATCACGCCGCAGGGACGTTTGCAGGCAACAGCCAGAGACCGGTATGGAACCCAACACGCCACACACCCCGACACCCATGTGGCATTCAACAGTGTCGTTATCCCTCAGTTTTCCAAGGTTATATCGTTCTGCACGGACAGACATGCGCGACTACCTTTCCTAAAACTGATTTCGTGGGATGTCGCGATTGATAGGGCAGAGAATGTCGTGCTCATCGAAGTAAATGTTCAAGAGCAAGGCATCAACCTGCATCAGATGGCCAATGGGCCGCTTTTCGGTGACTTGACCCCTGCAGTACTGGCAACCTGGAGCGATCGACTTCAGACACGAGCTTCTGGTCGCGGACGGACGCGATAGGGACACAATGACCGGGATATTGGCGGTATGTGCTAACGGGTTATCGACTCCGAACCAGCTGCAACGTGGTGTGGAGGAACTAGCAGTGGAACCGTGGCTGTCTCTAGATTGGCATACCTCAGACGATCTAACGGTGGCCTTTGGGAGCGTAGCAGGGGATGTCTACTCGGGCAATCACTCTGTCTTGTCGACCGATGGTCGCTACCAGGTGCTTATCGATGGGTGTCTGTACAATAGGAACAAACTGGCAACACTACTCGACCCCGTCGACCCCCTCCCAGAAAATGATACGGAGCTTGTCACACAGCTGATAAACCGCTACTCATTGGATGACATAGTATC
>SLDA01000532.1 GCA_007125545.1 Thermoflexales bacterium
CTTTGACGACGCGGAGGAAGGGTGGTCCCTCGTCCCCTCGCTAACAACGGTGCGCCAGTCACGTGAGGCGGTGGGCCAGAAGGCTGTGTCGATTATGCTTCGACTGCTGGAAGGGGGAACGAGTCCCGATCCTGGGACGGATCCCACTCCTGGGACGGATCCCGATCCCACCGCAATATCTGGACTCCAGCGGGTGCCTTCCGAAGTCGTGATCCGCCGGTCTTGTGGCTGTATGCCGCTTGCCGTAACGCGTGCCATTGCCCTCAGCGAAGAACTGGTTGCGGATGGGACTCTCAGGTGTGAAGGTGAACCATCAGTCGAATCGGCGCTGTGGCTCGCCCTGCTGCACACCATCGGGGCGCGATCCGACAACCTCGATTCGCATGCGGTAGGGTCGTCCCCTGACTTCCTCGTAACGGTGGATGGGCAATTGCGCGAGTTGTATGCAAGGTCGGGCGATTCTGACGTATTCCAGGATCGACTCTCGCTGCTCCGTCGACACCTGCTTGCCCCTAGACCATCCCCGGTCGCCGGGGCTACTGCGTTGTCCCCCGCACAACTGATCCAAGCGGAGGATCTCCTGCACCAAGCGCGCATCCTGACCGGCGACATCGGACGCCGGATCGAGGCGGCACGAGCACGTAGCGAAATCCGACGATCGGAGATGCTGCATAAACTCGACACAGAGTTGTCGAGCGTGGTCGATCTGCCCGGGTTGGCCAGGCCCCTGGAGGCGTTTCTCTCCGAGTCGTTGATACGCGAGCTCTACGTGGTGGTACAGGATCAGGAAGGGTACGACGAGGATCGGGGGTCGGTGCTAACCCCGACCAGTCGCGCAACAGGATCTGATGACCTCAATCTGCCCGAATTCGCGCGGCAACGGCGTCTCATATTGCGCTACTCTGATGGCAGAGCAGAGATTTCGGACATCGCCTTTGCCGCGCCTAATCTGCTCCCGGATCTCGTTCATGGGCCTACGTCCCCTGTTATCGTTACGCTACCCCTGGTATTCCGCGATCGACTGTTGGGTTATATGGTGATATCACATTCCGAACAGGGTCCCGCGCCTGCAGGTGAAACTGGGAATTCCAGAAATGCGGTCTATCAACGGATCGCCGAAGAGTTGAGCAGTGTTCTGTATCGTCTGCAGCTCCTGGTAGAAGCGGGGACGGCCCGACGCGAGGCTGAAGTGTCGTTGGCCGAGATCCGCCGGACGCGCGAGATCGCCGATCGAGTGCGGCGTGCTCCAGATGCGGAGGCCATTCTGCGAGTGGCGCTGGAGGAATTGAGTGGGGTGCTGGATGCGCCGCGGGCGGTTGCCCGACTGGGAACACAGGCGTTTGCGCTCACTGACATCGCGCCTGCACCGGATCGGGAGGCTGACGATGCGAACGATGCTTAGCAACAGACCAGAAGATGGAACCCTGGGCGCCCGCACGCCCGGTCGGATCTTCAGCAAACAATCAGAGGTCCAATCGTGGTAATCAAGACGCCAGATCGGATGGAGAGCACGCTGCCGCGGACGAACCATAAGCCGCATCGCGACGACGGCGCTCGCCCGAGGATTGGAATGCTCGTCGCCAGACTGGAAGACGGGTATACAAGCACGCTCATACGGGGCGTCGCCGGATTTGCAGAGTCGGTAGAGGCCGACCTGCTGGTCTACTTGATTGGCCCACGCGAGACTATTGTTCCGGAGCAGGGCACCTACGGAATTGTCCAGCCGGAGTTGATGGATGGGATTGTGCTAAGTGGAGGGCTGGCATACTATGGGTCGCACGCGCAGGATGAACTCGCCGACTTCCGGGATCGTTGCTTTTCCGCTCGCGGTGGACCCGTGCCCCTGGTCGGTACATCTCTATGGCTCGAGGGCGTGCGCTCGATCGTGCCGAGCAGCTACGAGGGTATGCGGGAGGCGGTGGAGCACCTGATCGATGGTCACGGTTGTCGCCGGATTGGCTTCATTGGGGGGCCCGAACACTCGAGCGAGGCCCAGGACCGCTATCGGGCCTATGCGGATGCCCTCCAGGGCCGCGGCCTGGAAGCGGATCCCAAGTGGCAGGCGATCGGTGAGTTCACACGTGAAGCGGGTGAGGCGGCTGTTATGAAGCTTTTCACCGGCCTTGGCAATTCACAGACGCGCGCGGAGCCGCCTCCCGTGGATGCCCTGGTTTGTGCAAGTGATCTCATTGCCATTGGGGCGATTCATGCTCTGCAAGAGCACGGCCTACGCGTTCCCGAGGATCTCGCGGTGATTGGATTTGATGACAGCGAGGAGGCCGGCAGAGCGTCCGTGCCGCTGACGACGGTGCGCCAGCCCGTGTACGATATAGGATATCAAGCCGCCGCCATCTTGTGGCAGATGATTCAGAACGGCTCGCCCACGCTGGTGGAAGCAACCCCTACGGGTGACCGGGATGAAGAGCTGGTCATACCGACGCGAATGGTGGTGCGCAGATCCTGTGGCTGTCTCCCCGAGCATGTAACCCAGGCAGTGCTCGCGCCGGCTCTGCCTGCGTCCGCTCCGCGCGATCTTTCTACCTCTTCGACCACCTTGGTAATGTTCGAGGAGCTCAGGGCGGAAGTGGTGGCCGAAATCGTTGCCCAAGCCAGATTATCTCTCGGCAGAGCGTTCTCGGGCACAGATGTGATCGTTGATGCCTGCGGCGAGGAAACCTCGTCGCGCGACGACACGGCTGTTCCACGAGCATTGCTCGATGCGTTCTGGGCCGAGTTGCGGGTGCCGCCTTCCCGGCCGGGCGACTCCGGTTTCGTGCGAACCTTGGCGACGCTTATGCGTCACGACGATCCGGAACGGGGGCTTTGGGATTGGCACGCGATGATCTCCATTCTCCGCCGCAGAGTGATACTGCTCTTGGATGACCGAAGTCTTGCCATACGTGCCGAAGACCTGCTACAACAGGCGCGCGCCTTCATCGGTGAGGCACTCACCCAAGTCGAAGCCCACCGGCACGGCCAGGTGGAGGATCGTGCGGCCCAGATCGGCGCGTTGACGGACAGCATCGCCAATTTTGCGGTGACCGGCACTGCCGACGATCTGCGATCGGCCTTGGCGCGCATGGAGGAGGAGTTGCCGGCTCTTTCCGTGCATGCACACTGCGTGGTCAGGTTGCTGCAAGCCGGGGCCCCGAACGTCAGTGTTGATATCGACCAGGCCGGCCCGCATCCCGATGCACGAACGGCACCGTCTACGCTCGTTAGGCTGGAGCGGGCGTATGCTTTCGAAGTAGCGCCGGGCGGGAGAGGTGGTGCGGATGCCCACCGTGTCCCGGGCGAAGGAAGTGTGGTGCCTCTGTCGGAGCTATTGCCCGAGGCCGCCTGGAACGCCTTGGCAGCACGAAGGCGTACTTGGATCATCCTGCCGTTGACACTGAGCGATCAGGGCCTCGGTGTCAGCCTCTTCCACGGCGACTTTGAGTTTCCTGACACCTACTTGCGATTGCGGCAGGCTCTCATCACTGTGATGCAGCGTTCTGAACTCGTTCGCGCGCAAGCCGAAGCGCGGCGTGAGGCCGAGAGCGCGATGCAGCGTGCTGAGGAGTCCCTCCGCGATGCGCTTATCGCTCAACAGCGATATGTAAGCGAAGCGTGGTTGGACCCTGCTCTCGATTCAGGTTCTATGGGGTCGGGTGCGCTGCGTGGATATGAACGTACGCCTGAGGGCGAGGGCAGAACGGACAGCGCCTGGCTGCCCACGATGACGCAAGCGGTGACGACGGGTCAGACCGTCATTGAGAGGGATGAGGAGGGTGAGACTCTGGCCCTGCCCCTTGTACTCTATGGACAGGAGGTCATTGGCACACTCGGGTTCTGGCGTCCATTGACCGGCCCCGGGGGTGAGCCGTCGTCGTGGTCGGACGGGCAGATCCGGCTGGTAGAGAACGTGGTGAACCAGATGGCTCAGGCATTGGAGACGCAACGGCTGCTCTCCGATAGCCATCGACGGGCAGCGCGACTGGCAGCCGCGGCAGAGGTGTCGAGCGCGGCGACGTCGATGACCAATCTCGACCGGCTGCTAACGGAAGCCGTAGCGTTGATCAAAGACCGCTTCGCTCTCTACTATGCAGGTCTTTTCCTGGTGGATCGCGGTCGAACTTGGGCTGTGTTGACCGCCGGTACGGGGGAGGCGGGCGCGGTGATGCTGGACCGGGGCCACCGGCTGGACGTAGGCGGAGATTCGATGATTGGTCGCTGTGTGGCGTCGGGTGAGGCGCAGATCGTGTCGGATACGTCCTCAATTACCCCTGACTCGGAGGTCTTGTGGCGTCCTAACTCCTTGTTACCCGGCACCCGCTCGGAACTGGCTTTGCCTCTGGTCAGCCGCGGCACTGTTATTGGAGCGATGACGATTCAAGACGAACACCCCGGCGCTTTTACAGAAGGGGATATCACCACACTGCAGACGATGGCCGACCAACTCGCAAACGCGATTGAGAATGCGCGTCTCCTGGAGGAGATGGAGCGCACACTGCGGGAGCTGCAGCTGGCTACGGGTCGCTATACGGAAGAGACCTGGCGGAAGTTCATACGGGAGCGCACTAGTCCGTTGGGCTACCGGTACCGCCTCGTGGATGTCACGGCTGCGGGCGAGCCTCGACCCGAGGTTCTTGCCGCAATGGAGCAAGACGCCGTTGTGATGGTCGGGGGAACGCCGATGCTGGCGTCTGAGCGGCCTGCGGAAGGAGCGCCACCACCCGCTGAGCCATCCGCGACCGGTGTCAGCGTGCCGATTCGCCTGCGTAATCAGGTCTTGGGGGCTCTTAACCTTCGATTCGAAGGGGACACCGTCGCTCCGGAGGTGTTGCAGATGATTGAGCAGGTCTCCGAACGCCTGGCTGTATCGTTGGAGAGTGCCCGCTTGTTGGAGGAGTCGCGCAGGACCGCGGAACGGGAGCGGCTCGTCGGAGACGTTTCGCGGCGAATTCGGCAGAGCCTGGAGGTAGATGAGGTGTTGCAGAGATCCGTGCGTGAGATTCGTGATGCAATGGATCTGTTCAGGGTCTCGGTGCGCCTGGCGCCACGGAGTGACGAGGAATGAAGGCTTCACAACGCAGTCCGAAAGCCGAAGGCACTCCGAAGCCCGAAGGTAGTCCGGGGCGCGGACGCCGTCCGAGGCGCGGACGCCTTCTCAGGCGCGGACGCTGGAGTCTGTCCTGGGGGCTTTCCACCAGGATCCTGATGGTTATCCTTGCCGGCCTGCTTCTCCTGGCCGTCGCCTTGTTGGCTAACAGCGTGGTCAGCGTCGGAGAGGTGCTCCGGTCGCAGGTGCAGTCACGCTTCGCCTTTGCTGCCGTCTCGAAGATGGAATCCGTCGCTGATGCCCTGCTACGTGAGTTCGTGTTGCTGCGAGGCGTCGCTGGAGATTCACTGATCATGGAGGCGGGTGAGCGCGCTAGCGCGTTGCACGCAGACTCGCCTGCCCTAACCATACAGACACAGAATGCAGTGTGGCGCAACGCCCAAGACAGCGATGAGCTGATCCAGGGGATCATCGATCCGGAGCTCAATCCGGTAACCGCCCGCTTGTTGGCGTACCAAGCCCAAGCGCCTGACATTGTGGAATTGTTAGTCACGGACAGCCGGGGGACGCTGATCGGTTCGACCGCGCGCCCAGCCGACCACAACCAGTCCCTTTCACCCTGGTGGGAGACGGTGCGCACACCGGGCCAGGGAGCTGTGTATGTAGCGGTTGGGCAAGATTCCGTAACAGGCACGTCCGTAGAGCCGGCGCCCTATCTCGAAGTCGCCCTACCGATTTTCGTGCCCGGGGACGAACGCGGGTTTTCAGGTGCTGTGCGCGCTCGGCTTGATCTGCGCGTGTTGGAACGCGCAATGAGGTCGACGCAGGTCTCTCCATTACAGGAGACGCTGATCAGCGATGCGCAGGGCAAGATTCTCGTGACGACAGTGCCACGGCTCAGAACGGACTGGGGACAGGTGCCAGAGTCATGGATTGGACGTGACGATACACTCAGCCGGCAGCGGAATTATCACGAGGCGAGTCTGGAGAATGTGCCGGTTCTTCTCGGTCACACTTCCATGGGACAGCTAGTTACCTCAGGTCAGGATGAAGCAGCTCTACTGAATCAGCTGGATTGGACCCTATACGTCTTTGAGCCTATCAGTAGCGTCTATGCAGATCTCGCTCCGGTGAGAGGGCGTATCCTGGCGCTGGGCCTGATGGTGTTGGCCGCACTCATCGCAGCTACCTACGGGTGGTCTAAGTCTGAACTGACTCCGTTGGAGCAAGTCGCGGACTTCGCTCTGGCGAATGTCGTCCCATGGCTAAACGATACGGATGATGTTGCCTCACAAGAGCCGAAGCAGGGGGCAGCGCGGGAGTTGACACTGGAGGAGTTGCAGAGAGGTCACGGCCCCGAACGTTTGGGCGTGTATCCTCAAGCTGAGGCCGGGGTATTGGCGCAGGCCTTCAATCGGTTGCTGGATGAGCAGGAGGCGCTTCTGACAATCCTTCAGGCACACGATGTGGCTCAAGAGCGCGAGCGGCAGCGCCGCCGGCGAGATGAGCTGCTGACGACGTCAATAGGGGATGTGGTTTCAGTTGCCGGCGATGTGGTTACGTTGGCGCAACGCGTGGTTGATTTGGTACGTGACCACTACGATCTGTACTTTGTGGGGTTCTACCTCTCAAACACGTTCGCCGCGGATGCATCTGCTGCCGATCCCTCAGGCCCAGTACGCCCGACGGCATCGAGTGGCGAGGTGACTGGCAGGACGAGGCGCTGGGCAGTACTGCACGCCGGTACAGGCGAGGCCGGGCAGACTCTGCTAGCTCGCGGACACCGAGTGCTGATTCAGAGCTCGACCCCAGCAGGCGGACAGACGGCGCTGGCCGATGAACAGCAACCGGAGTTGGTCGGACCGTGTGTGGCAAGCGGGCGGGTGCAGGTGACGTGCGATCTCGGTGCTCGGCGACATCGCAGTGACAGTGACGTCCTGCCCAATGCCCGCTCCGAGATCGCAGTGCCGTTGCGTTCGCGAGGTGTTGTGCTCGGGGCTATCAATGCCTTGAGCTACCAGTCGGACGCTTTCGACGAATCCGCCACGCAGATCTTGCAGATCATCGCGGATCGGGTGGCCGTCGCTATAGACAGTATTCGGCTCTACACTGAAAGTCAGGCGGCGACGAACAGACTTCAGCGCACTCTGGCCCGGGAAGGTCAGGAACTCAGTCGCGCAGCCTGGCGTGAGGCAGTCGGGCGCCGGGTTGGCCGAGGATACGAGGCCCTTATAACCGGGGTGCGTCCCTTGGCACCTCTTGCACCCCACGATTGGCCCTCGGAGGCGCGAGACGCTTGGCACGGGATCGACGATGCTCCCCTCGGCGTGTCGGTGAAGCGGGGGGATAAGCCCCCGCTTGCGGAAGTCGAAACGTTTCCGATGGCGCTTCCCATCCGGATTCGGGGTGGCGACGGGAGTGAACAGTCCGGGTCTGAGTCCTCTGACGTCATCGGTGTCTTGGAAGTATCCAAGTTCGTCGGAGAGGGAGACTGGACCGCCGGCGAGATCGATCAGTTACGAGCATTGACGATGCAGTTGGGTCAGGCGCTGGAGAACGCGCGTCTCTATGAGATGACTCAGCAAAGTGCGCTCGAGGAGCAGATCGTCGGCGATATAAGCCGCCGGTTGCGCGAGACGCTGAGTGTCGACACAGTCCTACAGACCGCAGTCCGCGAACTGCAGGCGATGTTACATCTGAACGAGGTCGAGGTGCGACTGGGCGAGGGCTGGGAGGTCCCGGATTCCGATCGGCAGACCGATTCCGATCGGCAGACCGATTCTGATCGGCAGACCGATTCTGATCGGCCGGATCCAGGTAATGGTCATAGGGTGGGGTGACAAAGTATGAATTCCTTGCTACAACACCTTGTCGGACAGCTCGCGATCCGTACCCGGATCTGGCTGGCAGTGCTGCTTCTGGCTGGAATGGTGCTGTTGCCGATACCGC
>SLDA01000183.1 GCA_007125545.1 Thermoflexales bacterium
CCCGTGTTGAGGCCCCTGTCGCCATCCAATGCGCGTTTATAGTCCCGCGCAGGGAGCAGGGGCACGATGGCGGATCCGTCGGAGAACGCGAGCAGCGAGACCTCTTCGCCCTCGGCGCGCTCCTCGATCAGCACCCGATCGCCCGCGGTGCCGAAGGCTCGTACTACCATGATTTGGTGGAGCGCTGCCTGGGCTTGTTGTTGTGTATCACAGACAATGACCCCTTTCCCGGCAGCCAGGCCATCGGCCTTGACGACGACAGGACCGGGCCACTCGGCTAGCGCCTCGCGCGCCTCGTCGTAGTCGTCGAAGATCCGGGCCGGCGGGGTGGGAATGCCTTCCTGGAGCATAAACGTCTTGGCAAAGGCTTTGGAGCCCTCGAGCCGCGCCGCTGCCGCGCTGGGCCCGAAGGTCCGGAGCCCTGCAGCCTGTAGCGCATCCACCAGCCCGTTAACCAGAGGCGCCTCAGGGCCGACGACGGTCAGATCAATGGCGTTCTCGCGCGCAAAGGTCACCACTCCGGCAATATCGCCCGTGTCCAGCGCTACGTTCTGTCCCACTTCGGCTGTCCCTGCGTTGCCGGGCGCGACGAAGACCTTCTCCACCCGTTGTGAGCGCTTCAGTTTCCACGCAAGGGCGTGCTCCCGTCCTCCGGAACCGACTACGAGTATGCGCATAGGGGTTGAACTCCTTTCGTGTTCTGCGTGACGCTTGTTACTGGCGCGCCCTGCCGGTCCCACCTTCGTTCACGGGCTGCTTCGACCCGCGCTACCACACCAGGGTCGCCTAGGCGACGTCCCTATCGACGGCAACAGGATAGTCGCCGCTAAAACATGCCTGACAGTGCGCTTCCCCCTCGAAGGGCACGACACTCTGCAGCCCCTCCAGGGAGAGAAAACCGAGGCTGTCGACATTGATATGCGCTGCGATCTCCTCGGTGGTCATGCGGGCGGCGATGAGCTCCGTCTGGCTTGCCATATCGACACCCATAAAGCAGGGGTGCCGAATGGGTGGGGAGGCCACCCGCATATGAATCTCACGGGCGCCGGCTTGACGAAGCAGGGCCACGATGGGACCGCTAGTCGTGCCGCGCACGATGGAATCGTCGACCAGAATGATCTTCATGCCCTCCAGGTCAGGCAGGGGATTGTACTTGAGAGCTACCCCCAACTGCCGCAGTCGATCATCCGGCTGGATGAACGTGCGGCCGATATAGCGGTTCTTGATCAGCCCTTCGCCATAGGGCAGACGCGCTTCATTGGCATAGCCAATCGCGTGGGCGGTTGCTGAGTCCGGCACACCGACAACCATATCCGCGTCAACCGGGTGCTCCTGTGCCAGCCGGGCGCCCATCTTGCGACGCACCCAATGTACGGACCGACCCTCGAGGATCGAATCAGGACGCGCAAAGTAGACATACTCGAAGATACACATCGCTGCTCGTGGCGCAGGCTCCGTTTGCCACGAAGTGACGCCATTCTCGTCCAAACGTACGATCTCGCCCGGGCGAATCTCGCGCTCGAATGTGCCCGCGATGGTACCCAACGCACAGGACTCAGAAACCACGGCCCAGCCGCTACCATTGAGTCTGCCCAGGCAGAGCGGACGGAAGCCGGACCCATCGCGAACGGCGTAGATGGCATCACGAGTGAGGATCGTCAGTGAATATGCGCCCTGGGCCGATTTCATGAAGTCAATGATGCGCGCGTCCCAGGTGTCGCCCTCGGCGCCCGCCAGCATCTGCGTGATGATCTCGCTGTCTGAAGAGGAGGTCAGGCCAACACCGCGCTGGAGCAGGTCACGGCGTAGTTGCGCAGTGTTGGTCAGGTTGCCGTTGTGGGCGATGCCCAAAGGCCCCAGAGCGGTCTCAATCAGGTAGGGTTGCGCGTTGGTGAGTTGAACGCTGCTTCCTGTGGTGGAGTAGCGGTTGTGACCGATGCTGAGGTTGCCGCGGAGGACCTGTAGGATGTCCTCATTGAAGACCTGGGAAACAAGCCCCAGCCCTTTGTGAAGGTGTGCCACCCCGCGGTCGACCGTGCAGATACCGGCGGTCTCCTGACCCCGGTGCTGCAGAGCATAGAGCGCGAAGAAGGTCAGGCGAGCCACGTCCAGGCCCGGCGCATAGATGCCGCAGACCCCACAAGCTTCCCGAGCTTTGTCGTCGCGCTGAACCTGGCGATCGTACTCCGGCGGACAGCTGGCGTGCGATCTTTGAATGTCGCTCACCGTACCTCGCGGTCGGCATCGAGGAGGCGTTCCCGTTGTTCCGTCTGAACCGCTTCGATCTTCTCGCGGAGGTTCGTGTCGTGCAGACTGAGGATCTTGGCCGCGAGCAGGGCCGCATTCTTGGGCTCGAGCACGACAGCGGGTGCGACGCCCGAGGGCGTGCGCAGAGACGAGTAGATGTCACCACCGCCAAAGGTGCTGGAGTAGGGCGGGCAGGCAATGACCGGGGCGGTCACTGCTGCGTCGACCATCCCGCTCAAGGCATTGCTACGTCCTGCAACGGTCACGTAGACCTTGGGTTCGGCATCCGCTTCATACTCGGCCAGCAGGTCAAGCAGTGCCTGCGGTGTCTTGTGAGCAGAGGCGATGCGCAGCTGCCAGCGAATGTCATAGCTGTCCAGGGCGGCCGAAATCTGGTCGGCAAAATCCTTATCTGCGGGTGATCCCATAATTATCACGGTGAACATATCAGAGGTCTCCTTATTCAAACGCTTGATGACTGAAAACTAAGCCGGCAGAGCCGGCACCGGCTCCAGAAACGGCGGCGCGAGTTGCCGACTGCCGGCAATTGTCCCGATCTCGTCTGGAATCTAGTCCAGGTAGCCCCGCACTGCATTGGTGATCCGCGATTCCGCCGGATAAGGTGCCGGTTCGAATTCGCGTCCCGTCAGCCCCTCATAGAGGGCGATGTAACGGCGCGCGGTCTCGGCAATGACCTCGTCCGGTAGCGCCGGCGGCGTGCCGTCTCCCCGATAGCCCTGGTTCGAATACCAAAGCCGCACGTATTCCTTGTCCCACTGGTCAGGCTGAGGCTCGTCCATAGTATCAGCCTTCCAGAAACGGCTGGAATCAGGGGTGTGTACCTCATCAATAAGCATCAGCGTGCCATCCGGGCCGCGTCCGAACTCGTACTTTGTATCAACGAGACAGAAGCCGGCCTTCTGCGCAACAGCCTGCCCGCGCTTGAAGATCGCCAGGGCCGCTTCCTGGACGGTATCCCAGGTCTGTGGGTCCAGAAATCCCCGGTCTACGACCTCTGCGCGCGTCAAACGTTCATCGTGTTCCCCTGGACCAGCCTTGGTTGTGGGTGTAATGATCGGCTCGGGAAGCGGATCGTTCTTCTGTAGGCCATCAGGGAAGGAGTAGCCATACATCTCACGATTGCCGTCGGCGTAGAGCGTCCACAACGCGGTCTTCGTGGAGCCGGTGATATAACCGCGTACGATGACCTCCACGGGGAGTGCTTCGCACTCGTGGACCAAGCTGACGTTGGGATCGGGCACCGCCAGCAGATGACTGGGGGAGACATCGGCCATTTGTTCAAACCAGAAGGCGCTCAGTTGGTTGAGCACTTGCCCTTTGTAGGGGAGGGCGGCCAGGACGATGTCAAAGGCCGACAGGCGGTCGGTGGTGACCAGCAAGCGCCGGCGGTCGGGCAGGCTCAATGACTCGCGCACTTTGCCGCTGCTATGGTCGTAAGGCCATTCGATCTGCAGGTCGCGGAGAGCGTGAGGAATGGCGGCTTTCAGTTCTTTTTCAGCTAGCATGGAATCTCCTTTTCGTACCTATAAGGCTTGTCTGATCTATTCCCGTAGTTTGGACTCAAACCTCTGCTGCGAATGCAATGCCTCGTTGAAAGAGGGTCAGCGTCAGGCCTTCCTGATAGCTCTGGCTCCGCCTCGGACTTTGGATGGGCCTTACGTGATCCTCAGGATGGGGCATCAGCCCGAATACGTTGCCCCTTTCGTTACAGATTCCGGCGATGTTCGCTATGGAACCATTGGGGTTGTCCGGATAAGTCGGTGAGCCTCCATCAGCCTGGATATAACTCAGGGCAACCTGTCCCTTTGAGGTCAATTCGTCGAGGGTGGCGTCATCCCGTGTGACGAAACGCCCCTCGCCGTGTGCCACAGGACAGGTGATGGGGACTGTAAGCCCCTGTGTGAAGACGCAAGGGCTCTCCGCATTGGGCGCCAGCCAAACCCAGCGACACTCAAAGCGATTGGAGAGGTTGCGTGTCAGCGTCGCCCTTGCGGTGCCATCGGGGGGGCCAGGAAGCCAGCCGCTCTTGACCAGTGCCTGGAAGCCGTTACAGATGCCGATAACCGGTTTCCCAGCCTCGATGAAGGCCGCCAGCACATCTTGGAAGAGCCAGCGGAGATCCGTGGCCCATAGTCGTCCGGCTCCCAGGGCGTCGCCGTACGAAAAACCGCCCGGAAGCACCAGCATCTGGGCCCGGTCCAATTCTGCAGGCGTCGCACGCAACTCATTGACGTGGAGGATGCGCGGACGACCTCCGGCTGCCTCGATCGCGTAGGCCGTATCCGGGTCGCGATTGGTTCCTGTCGCTTGTAGGATGAAGACTTCAGGGTAGGTCACGCGCTATCTCTCTCCTTAACAGCAGGGACTCTGCCGGGCATCACACGATCTCCGTGTGCTTCCACGCCTGGACGAGATCCAGGACCGGGACCTCGAGAACGGATTCGTTCCATATGCCTTTGATCTCCAGTGTCAGCTGCTCGCTGACGGTGCCGATCTCTGCCCAGGGACATCCCTTCAGCAGGAACTCGAATTCCGAAGCTGCCTCAGGTGCTACTTCAACGAGAAAGCGGGCGCTGCTCTCGGCGAAGAGGGCGGTGGCATCATCTTGAACGTCATCTGCCCGCACCATGCCGGCGAGGGAGAGCTTCATTCCCATGCGCCCAGCTATGCACATCTCGGAAGCTGCGACGGCGAGGCCGCCCTCTGAGAGATCGTGAACGGCGCGTACCTTGCCTGCCGCAATAGCCCGGTGAAGCGCGCGGAAGGTCTCCAGCGCATTGGCGACCGGTGCGGGAGGTGTACCGCTTAGGCCATTGTGAAGGCGATGATAGAGGGAGCCCCCCAGCTCGGCGCGCGTCTCCCCTACCAAGTAGAGGGCGTCTCCGGCTGCCTTGAGGTCCATCGTCGCTGTTTTTCGGACATCGGGTACGATGGCGATAGATGAGATCAGCAAGGTCGGCGGAATGGTGCGTTTCGCACCCTGAGCATCCACGAACTCATTGTTCAAGCTGTCTTTGCCGGAGATAAAGGGGGCGCCATAGGCCAGGGCGGCATCGTGACAGCCCTGCGCCGCCCGGACCAGCCCGCCCAACCGATCAGGAAGTGCGGGGTTGCCCCAACAGAAGTTGTCCAGCAGCGCCACCCGGTCCGGGTCCGCACCCACGCAGACGACATTGCGCATCGCTTCATCGATGGTGGCCCAGGCCATCGCATAGGGGTCGACGCGTCCGTAGTGGGGATTAATGCCGCAGCCGAGTGCGAGGCCCCGGTAGCCCGCTGTCATCAATGGCTTGAGCACAGCGGCGTCGGAGGGGCCATCGGCAACAATGCCCACGATCGGCTTGCCGACGGTCGCACCTTGAACCTCGTGATCGTAACGGCGGATCACACTTTCCTTGCTGGCAACGTCGGGATGCGCAAGCGCGCGCAGCAGCAGGGGCGCCATGTCCCGCACTCTCGATAAGCCGGTATCCGGGAGGCTCGGTAGGGGAAGCTCGGGCGGTGACCAGACCGCCTCCAGTGTACAGTGCGGCCAGCCGTTGTGCAAGAACTGCATAGGCAGATCCGCGACAGGCTTGTCGCCGTACCGCACGTGCAGGCGCGCGTCGCCGGTGAACCGGCCAATCGCCGTCCACTCGACGTCGTAGGTCCGGCAGATCTCGCCCAGGCGTCCCAGGTTGGCCTCCGGTACGGCGAGCACCATCCGTTCCTGCGCTTCGGAGAGCCAGATCTCCCAGGGGCGCAGCCCCGGGTACTTCAGTGGCACGTGCTCAAGATCCACATCGACCCCGACATGCTCGCCCATCTCGCCGACGGCGGAGGAGAGCCCGCCGGCGCCGCAGTCGGTGATGGCAGTATAGAGGCCCTCGTCTCGTGCCTGGATGATGGCCTCAAGTGTGGCTTTCTCTGTGATGGGGTCGCCGATTTGGACCACACTGCCCACAGTCGTGCCGGTCTCATGCGTCAGCTCGGCGGAGGAGAAGGTGGCGCCGTGCAAGCCATCACGCCCGGTTCGCCCGCCGAGCACGACGACGTAGTCATCGGGGCGCGGGTTGCGGCGGTGTGTTCCCGTGGGCGCAATCCCCACGCAACCGCAATAGACTAAGGGGTTGGCGACATAATCCTCGTCGTAGAGTATGGCACCGTTGACCGTGGGAATGCCCATCTTGTTACCGTAATCCTCAACGCCGGCCACAACTCCCCGTGCAATGCGCCGCGGGTGCAGCGTGCCGCCCGGTATCCTCTCGGCCGGCATATCCAGGGGCGCGAAGCAGAGGACATCGGTGTTGGCAATAGGGCGCGCCGAAACGCCCATAACATCCCGGATCACCCCCCCTACGCCTGTATTCGCGCCACCAAAGGGCTCCAGGGCTGAGGGGTGGTTGTGGGTTTCGGCCTTGAACGAGAGTTCGAACGCATCGTCGAACTCGATGATGCCGGCATTGTCCACGAAGGCCGAGCGTACCCACGGCTTGGCGAGCTGGTCTGTGACCTCGCGCAGATAGGTCTGGATAAGGCTGTGAATAACCTCGGAGCCGTTCGGTGACAACGCGTCCTGTGGGACAGAGAGCACGCGCGCCATACCTCCTTCCCAGCGGTAGTTGATCTGCGCCTTGAAGGTTTTGTGTAGGCAGTGCTCGGACCAAGTCTGCGCCAGCGTCTCCAACTCCACATCGGTGGGATCTCGGTCCAACTCCCGATATTCCTGCCGGATCGCTTGCATTTCCGGTAGGGAAAGGAAGAGGATACGCGCGACGCTCAGCTCGGCCAACGCGACGTCATCGAGCTCACGAATCGGAACGATCTCCACCGCGCTGCTTGGCGCCGCTTCAGGGACAAAGGCGGGTGACAACCTGCCGAGAGTATAGGACTGGATCACCGGATTGCAGAGGAGTTCCGCCGCAATACGTTGAAGGTCGTCCGGCGCGAGATCGCCGCTCAAGACGTAGCGGGTGCCGGTGGTCGCGGCTTCCAGGGTCGTGATGCCGAGCAGCTGCGCACGGTGGAGCAGGTGACCTGCGACGGGATCGGTGACTCCCGGATGGAATGTGACTTCAATGGCGTGCGACGAGGCTGACTCTGCGTCCCCAGAGGTCTCGCCTTCCGCCGACAGGATATCCCAACGAAAACCCTCCACGACAGGATCTGCCAGGAGGGCTTGCGCGAGCGTGTCCATCTCCGCCGTTGTCAGCGTGCCGCGGAGGAAGTAGAGGTTGATAACCGCCAGGTCGGTGACACTCTGTATGCCTAAGTGTGTCATCTGGCTCAGGAGCTCGGTAGCACGACCGTCGGTCCCGCTATGCCAAAAGACTTCCACCCGGAACGTAGTATTCAAGAAGCCCCCTTCACCCATAGATATGGGGGACCGATGATGTGCATCCCCACAGGTTGTGGTCACTGCGTTAGTTTAGACGGAATTTAGACAAAGCCAATCATACCGCGACCGGGATGGCTGTCAAGGTGTTGTTGACGTTGCCTTGAGAAAATTAGCCGTCAGCCGTATCGCTTGCGCTTCCATATCCGGCTGCTGTGCATCCAGCCAGACGATATCGGGAGCCGTGGGATGAAACCAGGCATACTGGCGACGGATGAAGTCGTGCGTGTCCAGCTTGATGCGCTCGATCACCTCCTCAAGTGTCGCCTGGCCCTTGAAATAGGGGCGGAACTGAATGTATCCGAGACTTGACATAGAAGGCAAGTCCCAGCCATATCCCTGTGACAGCAGATAGGCCACCTCATCTTTGAGCCCGGTGGCGATCATCGCATCGACGCGCGCGTCAGCACGCGCATAGAGTGCCTGGCGGTCCATTGTCAAGCCCAACTTGAGAGTGCGGTAGGGCGGGGGCACGTGACGGCGCAGTTCTGAAAAGGGTTCGCCGGATTTGAGACTGACCTCAAGGGCACGGATTACGCGGCGCAAGTTGTTAGGATGAATGAACTCGGCTGCCTTGGGATCGAGCGCCATCAGCTTCTCCCAGAGGGCCTGAGGGTCAGCCTGGGCCTCGCGTTCCAACGTCCTCCGGAGTGCCGGATCGGGGGGCACCTCGGGCACCTGCCAGCCCTCGAAGAGGGCCCGAACGTACTGACCTGTGCCTCCGACGACCAGCGGCAGCCGGCCACGAGCCGCAATAGATTCTATCGCCTCTCGGGCCAGACGCAGGAATTGAGCCAGTCCTATGGTTTCGTCGGCACCGGCGATGTCGACAAGGTGATGGGGCGCGCGGGATCGTTCTTCAGCTGTGGGTTTTGCCGTGCCAATCTCCATGTCGCGATAGAATTGGCGCGAGTCCGCTGAAACGATCTCACCATCGAATGTCCTGGCTAGGGTGATGCCCAACGCCGTCTTGCCTACAGCGGTTGGACCGACGATGGCAACGATTGGCGTGTCAGATTCTGGCGTGTCCTCTGCTGCGTTCACATCCCTCATTCTAGCGGATCATCAACTCAGAACAACTTAGCACTTCTGATCAAGCGGCGGCTTGCGCAATGGAGGCAATGCGCTATCATCTGAGTGGAACGTGGCCAAAGATTCAGCACCGCAAGGCAGGAGAATGGCGAATGTCCTATACGATGTACTCACAGCGTGATGACCGCTGGCAGCGCGTGATGTTGGGAGAGAGCAGTACCACGATTGGGGCTAACGGGTGTTTGATCTGCTCCCTGGCTTCCGGTCTCATCGATACCGGGGTTCACATCGCAGGTTTGCCTCCGGACCCATCAGTTTTTAACCGGTGGCTCGCCCGGCATCGGGGTTATGTCGCGCCGGGTGGCAGCCCCAGGGAGCGCAGCCTCTTCGTGTTTGGTTCGCTTGCTGCTCTGGGTGTAGAGATGGTAGCCTACATCGACGCGCGAAACCAGCCGGCACCCACAGATCGCCTCAAGGAAGCGCTGGGCTTCAAGGATCAGTTCGTTGTGCTTCACGTTGACTTCAAGCCCGGTGGTGCGGTGCAACAGCACTGGGTGCGCGCCGTGGAGTGGTATGATGATGATGTCGAGGTGATGGACCCGTGGATTACCGGATCGTCCCAGCAAAGCTATCTGATGGCGCGATATGCTTTGCCGACATGGGATACTCCGGCGCGGGCGATTTACCGGATGGTGATCTACAGGTACAAAAAGACGGAGGTAGAGTTCCCGGCAGTGAGTCCGTCGCGAAGAGCCATCGTGCAGGAGGGTCTCGACACTTATCAGCCTTACGGCGAATGAGCGTCGTGCTTACGGTACAGCGGGTTGCGTAGGCCCTTTCAGAAGGTCTTCGGGCTCACCGGCAAGGTCAGGATATAAGGTGATACGGTGCAGTCGACCTGTTCGATCCATTGCCACTGCAACGAAGCTTAAGTGCCAGGTCTCTACCGCGCCTGTCGTTTGGGAACCCAAATAGGCGCGCGCCACCGTTTCCATGCGATCCAGCTTTCGTGGTGTGAGGCTGTGCTCAGGTGTCGGGAGGCCCAACGTGCGCCGCGTTCGCACCTCGATGAAGTACAGGTCTTCGCCGCGACGTGCTATGAGGTCGACCTCGCCATAGGGGCATCGCCAGTTGCTTGCGATCAGTGAGAAGCCGTTTTTCTCCAGCGCTTGGGCTGTGAGGAGCTCACCCCGCTGTCCGAGACCTGCTTTGCCCGCTGCTGCCTTGCCCATAGTGCTGTAGGTCCGTTCTTGGTTAGTCTCTTCGTTCGCTGCCGCAGGCGAGGTCTGCGATAAGCGTCAGGTAGGGTTCGATGCAATCATCCTACAATGGATGTGGCGCGTCGTCAACCGCGAGTTTGGATGGAGGGTGGGGGAAGTATGGCACAGTCGGTCAACACGTATAAGTGGTTCCTGGTGGCGGGGCTGGCGCTTCTCGCCATTGTGGGCGTCGTTTCCTGGATCACGGAGTCTTCTGCCTCATCGAGCGTTCCGACTCCGACCGTGACTGCAGTCGAAGTAAGTATTGACCTTCCGACCGCCACGCCGGTGCCGCCGACTGCAACTGCAACGCATACGGCGACCCCCACACCGACGCAAACGCCGACCGCTACGCCCAGGCCCACGTGGACGCCAACCGCAACGCCCACCCCCACAGCCACTGCAACACCGTTGAGCATTGAGCTGCCCCGCATGCATCTCCCACCCGAGATCGCCGGTAGGTACATCATCACATCTACGGTTCCCCAGCCCGATCCGCTGCCCTACGTGCGGCAGCCTGCGGGCACTGTGAATATACTCTTGTTGGGAATGGATCGCGAGGCCGGAGCCGGCATCGCGCGGACTGATGTGATGCTGGTCGCCTCAATCTTCGGGGACGGGCCCTCTGTGAGCTTGCTCTCCATTCCCCGGGACTATTACGCGTGGATCCCGGGGTGGGGGCTGGACAAGATCAATACGGCTTACGTGCGGGCCAATGCAGTCGGCTATCCCGGCGGCGGACCGGCGCTGACCAAGGCGACAGTTGAGTACAATCTCGGCATCCCGATTCACTACTACGCGATGGTGGACTTTGGCAGCTATCCGGTCATTGTCGATGCTGTGGGCGGGGTGGACATCGTGGTAGAGTGCCACTTCCGTGACATCTTTCCAGATGTGACGTCGCCAATTGGGCAGACCGATATATCTCTGAGCCCGGGTATTCATCATCTCAATGGCAAGTATGCATTATGGTATGTGCGCTCCCGTTGGAATACGTCGGACTTCGACCGGCACCGGCGCCAGCAGCAGGTGCTGCTGGCCATCCTCCAACAGGCTCGGAGTCAGAATATGCTGGTGCGCGTGCCGGAGCTCTGGGATGCGTATCAGCAGAGCGTCGAGACGGATCTGGGGCTGAAGGAGCTACTCTACCTGGCATCCGTAGGAGCGCGTTTGGATACACGGGACGTCCATAACTATTTCATCCGTGGCAGCCATTTGATCACCTCGTGGACGGCGCCAAACGGAGGCTACGTGCTTGTTCCCGATCTTGAGGCAATGCAGGCGTTTGTCCAGACGGTTATGCAGCCACTGTCGGCCAGCCGCGCTGCTCAACGGGTCTACCGTGTGACGGTTCTCAATGGCACGGGCAGGGCGGCTTTGGGCGACGTGGCGGCGTACCGCCTCGGCCTGGAAGGACTTGCCGTAGATAGTGTCGAGACCGTTCCCTATGAGCCGCGAACCCGAGTTGTCGACTTTACGACGACGCCAAAAGGATCACCACTCTACAAGCTCAACAGCCTCTACGGGCTTCAGCCACGCGATGTGCAGGCCGAGCCCACCGAGGATAGCCCCGTCGATTTTCAGATTATCCTGGGTGGCAACTATAATCCCTGCTTGGGGACCAACACGATCTTCTGGCAGCCGGCTTCGCCGTCCCCAACCGCAACTCCGACTCCGGACCTCGAGGAACCGGAGGTCGAGAACCCTGAGGGCGAACTCCCGGATAGCGACGTGCCGGACGCGGAGGAGCCACCGGCTCCCGACGCTCCCTAACAGGTGCGGGCTTCTCCAAATAGGTTGTACAGCTGAACGGTTAGGGCGAATTGGCTATACAGCGATAGTAGTTTGCGAAGTGCTCATCTTCCGTCACGGCAAAGACGTGGCTGCCATCATCCAAGTCGCATTCCACCAAAAAGAAGAAGTAGTCTGTCGTCGCCGGGTAAGCCGTCGCGCGGATGGCTTCGAGACCCGGATTGGCGATCGGTCCGGGCGGCATACCCACAATCCGGTAGGTGTTATAGGGCGAGTCGACCTCCAGATCTGCGAACGTAAGGCCACGTTTCCACCATGTCCCTTCCTCCGGCTGGTAGCCGAGCGCGTACTGCACCGTGGGATCGGCACCGAGACGCCAGCCGTCGCGGACGCGGTTCAGAAAGACACCGGCAATCAGCGGTCGCTCGGTGGGCACCACCGCTTCGCGTTCCACAATCGCTGCAATGATCAGCCCTTCATAGAGGCTGAGGTTGCGCGCACTGAAGCCCTCACGTATCTCGGGCGTGACTTGTTGGTCGAAGTTCTGCAGCATCAGGGTGATCAAGTCAAACGCTGTGGCGTTCAGGGATAGGGAATAGGTATCAGGGAAGAGATAGCCCTCCAGTGTGGCGCCTTCTGGGATCTCAGTGAGGAAAGGATAGTCTATGATCAGTTGTGCCTCACGCCATCCTGTCTGCGCCCATGCCAGAAAGTCTGCGGATGAGATTCTGGTCTGTTCGCCGACAAGCTCTGCTACCTCCTCGATCCGGCGCCCCTCTGGGATGGTAACCTGCTGTTCCGGTGCCTGCGCCGTCTGAAACGCTCGAGCAATCTCGGGAATGGTCATGGTCTGGCGGAGGGTGTAGGAGCCGGCTTGGATCCCCGCATCAAGCTGCTTGTGTTGCACATACCGGCGAAAGAGCTCCGTATCGGTGATCAGGCCCTCGGCCTTCAGATTACCTGCGATGGTAGCGACGCTGTGCCCTGATCCCACGATGAAGGTAACCGGGGCGTCGTCCGAACCTGCTGGGCTCTCAAGCGCCGCTCTGTTTCTCTGGATATAGGTCTCCAGGTAGAGCTGCTCGATCCCACATCCCAACAGCAACAGCAGGGCGGTGATGCACAGTAACAGTTTCGGTATGTGTTTCATGACCCGTGTTCCTTTCCGGAGTGCGTTCCACTTTAGACGCCGCAGAGCATGTCGGGGGACAGGCTCACACTTCACTGTCCAGATAGCTTTGCAGTATGACGGCGGCAGCCACTGCATCGATGGGTTCGGTGCGCGGATTGCGGCCCTGTTGGCGAAGAATATCGATGGCTTTTTCGCTCGAGAGTCGTTCATCCCACAGTATGATTGGAACTGATAACGTGTCTTTCAGAGCTTCTGTGTAATCTCTCACCCAGGCTACCTGTCGTCCCTCAGTACCGTTGAGGTTCAGAGGTAGGCCCACGACGAGTGCCTCAGCCTTGTGGTGCTGTATGAGCGTGCGAATATATTCGAAGTCCGCCACGCGCGAGCGGCGTTCAAAGACCTCAACGGGCCGGGCTAACATACCCAGGCTATCGCTGACGGCGACACCGATACGCCGATCTCCCAGATCAAGGGCCAGATAGCGCATAAGTATCTCCGGAGTGGTGCAGTCTGAATCTCATACGTGGGCGGCCCGATGTCGGTCGCGCTTGTTCAGCCATACGCAGACTCTCCACGCTCCCGGGCTACGGAGACATCCGTTGCGGTACAACTTCGATCTGCGTCCGAATGGGCAGGAAAGGAAGATAGGGGAACCACGCCGGCGATACACTAATCGTTGGAGGTCGCGCCAGCGGAAACTCCTGCTGCAGCCTGAGATCTGCCTCTTCGATACGCATCCCGCGTACGAGCTCTTGCACCTCTTGCGGATCAATCTCCGCTGATGCATACCCGTATGCTGTAACGAAGAAAGCGAACTGGCCGGGGCCGATATCCTCTTCGGCTGCCTCCCCGTACCCGAACTGGGCATCGGTGAGTGTGTAGCCCTGAGGAAGCTGCGCCAACAGGTGTCCATACGCGACCGCTTGAGCCTCACGTGCGGTGATGGACTCACCCGTCACTAGAAGGCGCAGCGACAACCCCAGAATATCGGTTTGTTCTCCGACCACGTGCGTATAGGCGGTCCTGGGCGCCGCCTGGATGGTGAGGCTTTGCTGGGGCAGAAAGCGTCCCGGTTGCGTCGCCGCAATCTCCTGGAGACCGTTGTGTGCTTTGGCCATAATCTGCTGGGCTGCGAGATCCCACGCCCGTTCGCGATCCTCATCAGCAACGACTCTGATGGCGTCACTCCTGGCACCGGCAATGGGTCCCGGGTTGGTTACACGCACGGCGATGCCTATGACGCCTTCGATGAAGTTGATTTGGTATGCATCTACATTACCCCGTGGTCCCTCAACCAGCGCTTCAACCCGCGTCTCCATCTGGCCGAAAGCAGGCAGGGTCACTGACTGGGTCGTCTCGTACCGCACGGGATAGGAGCCGGCAGAGGTGCGGACGACCGTGCCCGCAGGAACGACATACTCCTGACCGAGCAAGTTGGAGAAGAGCACGCGACCTGCCGCTCTTCCGGAAAAGGATTGTCCACGCCCACTCGTTACAACCTCTGCGTAGCTCTCGAATTCCTCTCCGATACGCTGGGACGGGATTACGCCATTTACCATGTCCAGCGCTTCCAGGGTCGGATCGACCGAGATGGGCACAATGCGGTTCAAGTTCACGCTGACAGGCTGGAGCGTGATCTTGGCCGACGGGACGCTCAGTGCAAAGGCGACCCCGACGATGCCGAGCACGGCAATGAGCAGTACGCCTTCAATAAGGAGTAGCCATAGCGGAGGAGGCTTGTGAGCCGCGCTCCTGTGATCAGCGATCTTCGGCCGCCGTGGCGTGGCTGCGTACCACGGCAGCTTCGGTTGCTGGGGCTTGGGTTGGGCTTTGAAGGGGGGAAGGCGATCGTGCCGGGCGAGATATGCCTCCGCTGCTTCCGCTGATCCGAAAACGGGTAATCCGCTCAACCGTGCCACCGGGCGCCGATCGGGATCCTCGATGACCCAAGCCATCTCGATGTGGCGGTGCTCAGCGGCGCGGCGCTGGATTTCGAAATCGAACGGTTGAGACCATCCAATCTCCACATCCCAGGGAAGAGTGACGAGCACACGGTCATCATCCACACGGAACAAGGCTTCGCGAACGGTATATCGATCGTCCGTTGGCTTGATCGTTATCGTCTTCACGGCGGGCAGTATGCCATAACTCTGTGATTTGCCAAGGCGGGAAGGTCGGGTCTGCATCGGGCGTCGCGATTCGGCAGGCGACTGTCAGGTCTGGGCGTGGATATCGCCATTGGAATCTGAGTAACTGTCTGGATCAACTTCAGCCGGCAACACAGTACGATCGGGTATGTGTCGATCTACCGGCAAGATGACGTGAAAGGTGCTGCCAGGTAACTTGGCCTCATCGTAACCAGGACTCTCCACCCATATCTGGCCATCGTGTGCGTCGATGATTCCACGAGCTACGGATAATCCAAGTCCTGGCCCGCCTCCCTTGAACTTGGTCTTTCCCGATGAGTAAAAAGTGACTTCGCCGGTGCGATAGAACTTTGTGAAGATCAGATCGTGCGCGTTCTGCGGTATACCTATGCCGGTGTCGCTCAGGGTGATCTCAACATAGTCACGGCGCTCCTGGCGGCGTTCCGCTAACACCTGACCCGCAATCCGAATCTCTCCGCCATCGGGTGTGTATTTGATCGCGTTGGTCAGTAGCTCACCAAACACCTTGGTCAGTTCGTCGCGATCAGCTTCTATCTTGGGCAGGTCACCCAGCCCCTGTAGTGTAAGCGTGAGTTGGCGCTCGCGAAGCACGTCCTGTAACAGATAGGCCAGCGTTTCCAGTAACTGTGCGAGCGAGACTCGTGAATAGTTGAGTTGGAGAGTTTGGCTATCAATTCTGACGATGTCGAGCATGCGATCGACGATTCCGTGCATACGCCGTGCACCTCTTACAATACCAGCTACTTCACGGTGTCGCTCGGGGTCCTCGAGGATGGAAGGATCATTGAGCAACATCTGACTAAACCCTTTGATCAGGGTGAGTGGCGTGCGTAATTCATGAGAGACAACCGTGATAAAGTCTGACTTGCTGTGGTCGAGCAGCTCCAGATGTCTGTAAGCCGTCTCGAGCTCCTGCGTTCGCTCGTCCACCTGCGCTTCTAGCTCCTCATTAAGGCGGCGCACTTCTGCATAGAGGCGGGCATTGCGAATGGCCACGGCGATCTGATCGGCCAGCATCTGGAGTGCGCTGACATCTTCAGGCAAGAAGGCGTTCAGCGCCTCGTGCTGGATGTCGAGAACACCCAACACGTCATCGCCAAACCGCAGGGGCAGCGCGAGTTCTGACTGGATGGCGCCCAACTCTTCGGCAGGTAAATAGCGCTCGTCGCGACGCGTATCGTTCGTAAGATACAGGACACCGGTCCGGCACACCTGGGCAATAATGCTGCGTTCCTGACTCCGGGGGATGGTATAGCCCGGTTCTACGATGGGGTCAGGTGTTCCATACTGCCCGGCGCGAAGCACAATGGTCTCTTCGTCGTCGGCCAACATCCAAATACCAGCATAGCAGTATCCAAACTGCGCACGGATGAGGCTCAGAATTTCCTTCAGCAACTGATCGAGGTCGAGAATTGACGCAATCTGGTGAATCACCTCCGCGCTTGTTTCGAGCCGCAGGGTTTGCTTGGAGAGTATGGTGTTTACAGCTTGGAGTTCACTCCGCTGGCGGTAGAGCTCCAGGAAGACACGCACCTTACTCAACAGCACTCGGGCGGAGACGGGTTTAGTTAGGTAATCCACCGCGCCTATCTCGTAAGCCCGCTGATTTGGATATGCTTGAGCATCGTGAGCGCTGATGAAGATGATGGGTAGCGTCGCAGCCTCAGGCAAACGCCTCAAAGCGCGTGCCAGCGTGTAGCCATCCATGCCTGGCATGCGCACATCCAGCAAGGCGACCACCAAGCCTTTTTCGCGCGACGCAATCTCCAGAGCAGCCTCGCCCGACGCCGCTTCATAGATCGCTATATCGAGTGGGCTGAGCGCACGCGCCAGCATACGCCGATTCTCGCCCAAGTCATCGACGATCAAGACGCCTGGTTCTATCTCCGCCGCTTCCTGTTCCTGTGATTCCACCGGTCTACGTTTCACTTCCTTTATCCATGACCTGATTTTCAGTATAAGCCAACAGCGTGCTTCTGACAATAACCAATTGACAGGAGCTGATCCTCGGGTAAACTGCATTTTTAAAGATGTGAGTCGTACTATTGCGCTCTCCAAGTGCGCCGCGTATAAGTTAGGGACAAGGAGTAGGATGATGACGGACTTCCTGACACAGACTCTGGGCTATCCTCGTATTGGCAAAGACCGGGAGTTGAAACGTGCGTTGGAGGCTTACTGGAAGGGGACAGGGGATGCCGACCAACTGCTGACGACTTTCCGGCAGGTTGCTGAGGAGGGTTGGCGCGCGCAACTTGCGGCCGGCATAGATCGCGTGGGGGTGGGAAGTGCCACACTGTATGATCAAATGCTGGACTGGTCGATCAGGTTCGGTCTTATTCCCGAGCGCTTCTCTGCATTGAAGGGATTGGACCGTTACTTTGCGATGGCGCGGGGAGAGCCGGGTATTCCGGCTCTCGAAATGACGAAGTGGTTCGATACCAATTATCACTACCTCGTACCCGAGATTGACGCTGGTGTGACACCTGAAGCCGATTACGGAGATTTTCTGGACCTGGTCGAACGCGCCCAGCGCATCTTAGGGGCGCGCGCCGTGCCGATCATCGTGGGTCCGGTCACGCTGCTCTTTTTGGCGCGCCGTAGTACAGATTTTGAGCTTACTTTGCAGGCCTTGCTTCCCCTGTATTTGTCGCTGCTCAATAGGCTCTCTGATATGGGTGTTGAGGAAGTGCAATTTCACGAGCCTGCGTTGGTACTGAGTGAAGCCGGTGAGCTTCGCCCCTACTTTGAGAGCGCGTATATGGCACTGTCGGGTTCTGGCTTGGCAATCAACCTGGTCAGCTACTTCGATGATTTGGGCGAGTCCTATCCCTGGGTCAGCGCACTGCCTGTCAGCATCCTTTCCCTGGATTTCACACGCGGCGACACGCTATCGCTGATCGGAACCCACGGATGGCCGGAGGACAAGGTGCTCGGGGCAGGTATTGTGGATGGGAGGAGCGTCTGGCGGATCAACCCAGTTCAGATGACCGAACTTGTCGAAGCGTTGCGGGAAGTCGTGGGAGGGCGGGATCGCTTGCGGATCGGTGCATCTTCGTCGCTTCAATTCGTACCCTATACGGCCGGCCGCGAGCGCGAGCTGCCAGAACCGCTGCGGGGCGTTCTGGCCTTTGCCGAGGAGAAGCTCGAGGAACTCCGGGCCATAGCGACCGGTGATCTGCAGGGACGCGGGGAGATCTGGACTGATTTCTACGCCTTTGCCCCAGCGGATGCATCGGTTCAGGCACGCGTCAGCCGACTGGAAGCCGGTGACTTTACCCGTTCCCTGCCTTACGGAGATCGCCGTCCGCTTCAGGTTCCGCTCCCACTCTTTCCCACTACGACTATCGGCTCATTCCCACAGACCGCGCAGGTGCGTCGCTTGCGGGCACAGTATCGTCGCGGCGAACTCACGCGTGAGACCTATGAGGCAGGCATCGATGCCCTGACGGCTTATGCGGTCGGCGTTCAAGATGGCTTGGGACTCGATATGTTGGTCCATGGTGAGTTCGAGCGGACCGATATGGTGGAGTATTTTGCCGAGAAGCTGACGGGATTTGCCTTCACCCGTCACGGGTGGGTGCAGAGCTTCGGAAGTCGGTACGTGCGCCCGCCCATCATCTACGGAGACGTCGCGCGTCCTTCTGCAATGACGGTGCGCGAGTTTGCTGTCGCCCAGGCCCTCACTGAGAAGCCGGTCAAGGGAATGCTGACGGGTCCGGTCACGATTTTGAACTGGTCGTATCCGCGAACGGACATTCCCAAGCAGGAAATCGCGTTCCAGATTGCGCTCGCCTTGCGTGACGAGATCGCGGACCTCGAGGAAGCGGGTGCCCGGGCCATTCAGGTCGATGAGCCGGCACTACGCGAGGGCCTTCCCCTGAAGCGTGAGCGTTGGGACGCCTATATGACTTGGGCCACGGACGCGTTCCGGCTCACAACCGCTCTTGCCAGCCCCGCGACCCAGGTACACACGCATATGTGCTACTCCGAGTTCGGGGATATCCTGGAAGCGATCGAGCGGCTGGATGCCGACGTGATCTCCATAGAAAACGCGCGCAGCGACGACGCGACGCTGCGTCAGCTGGGTGCGTATGGGTATCCACGCGAGGTGGGCCCGGGTGTCTATGACATCCACAGTCCGGTAGTGCCTACCGCCGACTTCATTGAAGCGAAGCTGCGCTCCTTCCTCCACCACGTGACCGCGGATCGTCTATGGGTGAATCCCGACTGTGGCCTGAAGACACGTGCCTGGAAGGAAGTGATTCCGTCCCTCCGGAATATGATGGAGGCGGTCGAACGACTGCGCCGCGAGCTCATCCGCGAGGCGGGGTAAGATGATGTCCTTCCTGGCGTGGTTGGATGCAGCGACCCAGCCCCAGTTGGCGGATGGCGCCATGGGCACGATGCTGCACGCGCGCGGCGTGCCTTTCAACGCCAGCTTCGATGCGCTCAATCTAACCGAGCCGGGTCTGGTTGCCGAGGTCCATCGCGCCTATATCGAAGCGGGCGCCGGCATCATCCTCACCAATACCTTCAGCGCAAACCGCTACAAGCTGGCGGAGCATGGACTGAGCACGCAGGTGGCAGAGATCAATCGGGCAGGCGTGGAGCTGGCGCGGCGTATTGTCCTGGCCTCTTTTCGTGATGTCTTTGTCGCGGGCGACGTAGGGCCCCTGGGCGTGCGTCTGGTGCCCTATGGGCGCGTGCAGAAGTCTCAGGCTCGAGAAGCCTTTGCGGAGCAAGTCGCTGCGCTCGCGGGAGCCGGCGCAGACCTCATTGTTCTGGAGACGATGACCGATCTTCAGGAGACAGTGACAGCGGTTCGCGCCGCCCGTGACATGTGCGATCTGCCTATTGTCGCCTCGATGACCTTCACGCGGGACGACCGCACGCTTCTCGGCGATGCCCCGGAGCGGGTAGCAGAGCGCCTTCACGAGGTGGGTGTCGATGTCATCGGCGTCAACTGCTCGGGAGGTCCTGCACAACTGCTGCGTATCGTGGAGCAAATGCGCGCGGCTGTACCCAGCACCCGGTTGTGGGTCAAGCCCAACGCCGGATGGCCCGAGCAAGTTGCCGGACGTATCCGTTATCCCGCCACCCCCGACTATTTCGGCGACTACGCATGGGCATTTGGAAAAGCGGGCGCGGACGTCGTGGGTGGGTGCTGCGGGACGACTCCCGCGCACATTGCCGCCATGGGCGCCGCTCTGGTTGCCGGCCCACCGGCTGAATCTCGCGTGCGCGAACAGATCGACAGGCCGCTGCCGGTGGGTATCGATATCTCGCCTGATCAGCCTTCGCGCCTCTCTCGCAAGCTTGGCGAGGGCCGCTTTGTCTTTGCGGCGGAGGTCGATCCGCCGCGCGGGCTCTCGACGCACCGGCTTCTCGCGGGCGCGGCTCTGCTCAAGGAAGCAGGCGCCGACGTGATCAACGTAGCGGATAGCCCGATGGCCCGGATGCGCATGAGCCCCTGGGCCGTGTGTGCACTTCTCCAGGACAAGCTCGGTATCGAG
Organism: Thermoflexales bacterium; assembly: GCA_007125545.1. Classification (GTDB taxonomy): domain Bacteria; phylum Chloroflexota; class Anaerolineae; order B4-G1; family SLSP01; genus PWVB01. The sequence goes on from SLDA01000183.1 coordinate 20,499, forward strand.
ACGACGCTGCACTTCCCCACCCGGGGTCGCAACTTGCTGCGGGTGCAGGGCGACCTGCTCGCCGCCCACGCTGTGGGCATTCGTAACGTATTCGTGGTGATGGGCGATCCGACTGCGATCGGCGACTATCCTGATGCGATGGATGACTACGATGTGGTACCTTCCGGCTTGATCGGCTTGATCAAACAGGGTTTCAACGCCGGCGTCGACCATGCCGGTGCCGACATCGGGCAACCGACTGCGTTCTTTGTGGGCGGCGCGCTCAACCTGGCGCCTCAAGATACGCGGCGTGAGGTGAAGGTGGTTCGGCGAAAGGTCGAGGCCGGGGTTGACTTCTTCCTCACGCAGCCCCTCTACGACCCGGGCACCGCTGATAGCTTGCTGGAGACGTACAGGGATCGCTATGGTCCGCTAACGACGCCTATCCTCGTGGGCGTGCTTCCCCTCTACAGCGTCCGGCACGCGCGTTTCCTGCACAATGAAGTTCCGGGTATCTCCGTGCCGCCCGCGATTATCCGGCGATTGGAACGTGCCGGAGAGAGAGCTTCGCAGGAAGGGGTTCGTATCGCCGTGGAGACGATCGAGAAGCTTCGATCGTGGGCCGGCGGGATCTATCTGATGCCCGCGTTCAACCGTTATGATCTCGCTGCTGAGGTGATTGAGGAAAGCACGGCGGCACTGGCATAAGATGAAACACCCCGACCAAGCCCGGTCGGGGTGTTTTCTGAGTACCCGGCAATGTCAGGGGCGCAGAAACTCAGGATAGCATAGCCCTGACGAACTCCGGGACGCTGGCGAGAGCGTCGGGCAGCCGCGCAGCGTCACGCCCGCCTGCTTGCGCCATATCCGGACGCCCGCCACCGCCGCCACCAACTATCTGAGCCAATTTCCGGACCAGGTTGCCTGCATGGATGCCGCGTTCGTTGGCGAGTTCGCGGGTGGTTGCTGCGATCAGCATGGGCTTTTCATCGATCACGGTGCCCAGCACGACGACGCCGCCCTGTACCTTGTCGCGGAACCAGTCCGCCATATCACGGAGCGTATCCGCATCGGGTGCTTCGACCTGGGCTGCGAGGACCGGCACGCCCTCGACTTCGACGACGTCATTCAGCAAAGACTGTAGGTCTGCGCGCGCCAATCTGCGTGTGAGTTGCGCGATCTCACGATGGGCTTCTCGTAATTCCTCCTGGATGCGTGTCACACGCTGCGGCAATTCCTCAACCGGTGCACCCAGCATCGCAGCGACCTCTTCCTGCCGCTTGCGCTGTAATTGCACAGCCTCCAGCGCGCCTCGCCCGGTTGCGGCCTCGATACGGCGGATGCCGGCGCCAATCCCACCTTCCGACAGGATTAGAAACGGTCCGATGTCACCGGTGCGGCCCACATGAGTACCGCCACACAATTCCTCGCTGAACGGATGCTCGGCGTCACCGATGCGCAGCACGCGTACGACCTCCCCGTACTTCTCCTCAAACAGAGCGATCACGCCGCCGGCCAGGGCCGCGCGGTAGCTCTCCTGGCGGGGGACGACTTCGTAGTTCTCGACGATGCTTTCTGTCACGAGGCGCTCGATCCGCGAGCGCTGTTCTGCTGTCATACCGGCTTCATAGTTGAAGTCAAACCGCAGACGGTTCGGCGCGACGACCGAGCCTGCCTGCTGGACGTGACTGCCCAGTACCTCGCGCAGCGCGCGGTGCAGGAGGTGGGTAGCGGTGTGGTTGCGCATAATGTCACGGCGCCGCTCGCGGTCTACGATCGCGCTGACCTCATCGCCAACGTGGGGTGTCCCGGTGACGACTTTGCCCCGGTGGATGACCATGCCTTCGATCGGACGCAGCAGCTCGGTGACGGTGACTTCCCAATCAGGGCCAATAATCCGGCCCGTGTCACTGACCTGGCCGCCAGACTCGACGTAGAAGCACGTGTCGACGAGTACCAGTTCAACGAGGTCCCCCGTCTCTGCCTCTATCACGATCTGGTCGTTGTGCAGCATCCCGGCAAGCCGGGTCTCTATCTGCATCGGCCCATAGGGATCATAGGACAGCTCCCAAGCGGGCATTTGGGTCTGAATCCAATCGTGAAGCAGCGGGTACATTTGAGCGCGCCGGTCAGCTTCCATTTCGAAGGTCCCGGCGGCGCGGGCGCGGGCGCGCTGACTCTCACGGGCTTCCCGGTAACCTGCCGCATCGACTCCCATTCCCCGCTCCAGGGCGATGTCGCGAGTCACTTCAAAGGGCAGTCCGAGTGTGTCGTGGAGGAAAAACGCCTGCTCACCGGAAATCTCGTCGCCGCCTTTGCGTTTCACGTCATCGATGATCACCTCAAGGCGCTCGAGTCCCTGATCCAGAGTTCGGAGGAAGCGTCGCTCCTCGGCCAGGATTGTGGCTTTGATGAAGTCGACCCGCGCGGGAAGCTCGGGGAAGACGTGCCCCATTTTATCAATGACCAGGTCTGCCAGCTCCACCATAAAGGGTTCGGTGAGCCCCAGCGTGCGGCCAAATCGGATCGCACGGCGTAGAATCATCCGCAGCACATAACCGCGTCCCTCATTGCCGGGCATCACGCCATCGCCGATCAGGAAAGTCACCGCGCGAATGTGATCTGCAATGACCCGATAGGCGACAAGGTTCGCCTCGCGGTCGGTTTCTGTATGTCCCGCTATGTCCCGTGTTCGCTCGATGATGGGCCAGAAAAGATCGGTACGGTAGTTTGATGTCTTGCCCTGCAACAAGGAGACTACCCGTTCGAAGCCCATTCCCGTATCGACGTGTTGGTCGGGCAGCGGCTCGAGAATGCCGGACTCCAGCGCGTTATACTGAATGAAGACCAGGTTCCAGATCTCAGTGTAGCGGGCGCAGTCGCCATTGACCGCACAGACATGGCCGGGCTCATCTTGCTTGTCGCAGACTTCGACGCCCCGGTCATAGAAGATCTCGCTGCATGGACCACAGGGACCGGTGTCACCCATCGTCCAAAAGTTATCCTTGCGACCGAAAGAGTGAATGCGATCGGGATCGATGTCGGTTTCGGTTCGCCAATAGCCGGCGGCTTCCTCATCCAGACCCAGGTCGCCGACGTCATCCTCGAATACCGTGGCCGAGAGGCGATCGCTCGAGAACCCGTAGACACGCGTCAGAAGATCCCACGCCCATTCGATCGCTTCGCGCTTATAGTAGTCACCAAAGGACCAGTTCCCAAGCATTTCGAAGAAGGTGTGGTGCGTACCATCGCGCCCGACGTCCTCGAGGTCATTGTGCTTTCCGGCAACGCGCATAACTTTCTGGGTGTCTGTTGCGCGGGCATAGGGCCGGGTGCCGGTTCCCAGAAATACGTCTTTGAACTGATTCATGCCGGCGTTTGTGAATAGCAGGGTCGGGTCGTCCTGTGGCACCAGGCTGGCACTGGGGACAACGGTGTGCCCTCGCTCTTTGAAGTAGTCGAGGAAGGTCTGTCGGATCTTGTTGCTGGTCCAGCTTGCGCTCATGCATTCTCCTCACTCAAGTACAAAACGGGTCTCGGCATTGTAACGGAAAGCAGGCCGTAGTCAAACAAAACATGCAAAGGTTAATCCGCACTCATGCC
>SLDA01000090.1 GCA_007125545.1 Thermoflexales bacterium
ACTTCACGCCGGAGGAGCTAGCTGGACTGTTACCGGGCACCCACGTGGTCGTAACGTCCTGGGGGACGCCCGCCTTCACACCGGAATTACTGGCTCTAGCCGATCGGCTGCAGATCGTCGGCCATGCCGCGGGGAGTGTCAAGAACCTGATGCCCAAGGAGGGATACGACCGTAGCATTGTGGTATTAAGCGCCGCTGCCGTCATCGCAGACGCTGTAGCGGAGTACACGCTTTGGGCGATGCTGAGTATGCAGCGCAGTCTCTATCGCTATATGGACATCATGAAAGAGCAGCGCTCTTGGATGCACGGTGGGGGCGGCTTCGGACAGGAGTTGTATTATAAGCGGGTGGGGATTGTGGGGGCGAGCCTGATCGGACGGCGCGTGATCGAATTGCTCCGTCCCTTTTCGTGCAAGGTCGCTGTCTATGATCCCTATCTCGGCGATGCGGAGGCGGAATCCTTGAGTGTTACCCGCCTTTCGCTAGACGAGTTGTTCTCAACCAGCGACATCGTCTCGGTCCATGCTCCTGTAACGGCGGAGACGAAGGAAATGATCGGCTCAGAACACTTCAAGCTGCTGCCGGAGGGTAGCCTATTCGTCAACACAGCGCGCGCCTGGATCGTTGACCAGGACGCGATGTTGGCGACCTTGCGCACGGGGCGCATCCGTGCCGTGCTGGACGTCTTTGACCAGGAGCCGTTGCCGGCGGACTCCCCGCTCCGCGATCTGGGCAACGTGTTTCTCACGCCGCACGTCTCCGGACATACGACAGAGTCGCGGTTGCGCCTTGTAGAGGCGATAGCCGACGACATCCGGCGTTTCTATGCCGGAGAGGCGCTGCGTCTGGCGGTGGTGTGGGACCGCTTGAAGATCATGGCCTAGCTTAAGCACGACTGAAAGGAGATCAGACCGATGACGACATCTGGAGTTAGCTATTCCGTCTTCACGAAACCCTGGAAGGCGCTTTCGCTGCAGCAATTGGGTGAGTTCGTTGCCGGGCTTGGCTTCGACGGGATCGAGCTGCCGGTGCGCCCCGGCTATCAGGTCGAGCCCGAGCAAGTCGGCGACCTGCCGAAAGCGGCGCGGCAGCTTGCTGAGTTCGGAGTCAAGATCCTGAGTGTTGCCGGTCCAGCAGATGAGGCGACCATCGCGGCGTGTGCTGCCGCGGATGTGCCCACGATTCGGATCATGGCGCCGGTAGACCGAGGTGAAACATACCTGGAGGCGGAGGCCCGCTACCGGCGAGAATTCGACGCCCTGGTGCCGTTGCTGGAGAAGTATGGAGTCCAGGTGGGCGTGCAGAACCACTATGGGCGTTTCGTCGCCAATGCCGCCGGATTGCGCAGTCTCGTCGAGGGGTACGACCCACGCCACATCGCAATCGTCTGGGATGCCGCGCACGAGGCGCTCGATGGGATGGAGCCGGATCTGGCACTGGATATGGTCTGGTCGCAACTCTGCATGGTCAATCTTAAGAATGCCTTCTGGCGCCGGGTGGAGAGAGCCGCTACTTCTGAATCTGCTGTAGATGTCGCGGAGTGGGAGGTCTACTGGACCACCGGGTTGCAGGGAAGGGCCGCGTGGCCTCGCGTGGTGCACGAGCTGCAGCGGCGTGGCTATGAGGGGGTGGTCTGCCTCACGGCGGAGTATACCGAGGAGGACGCTGTGGATCGGTTGATCGCCCTGGACATTGCTTTTGCTCGTTCTCTGTTTGAGGAGGGCGCATTATGACCGGCTCCGACGGAAAGGTGCGCGTCGCGATGATCGGTGCGGGCGTGATGTCGAATCGCGTCCACTACCCTTCGCTGGCGTCGTTTGAGGATGTCGAGATCGCGGCGATCTGCGATATCGACACCGAGCGCTTGCGTGTGACAGCGGATCAATATTCGGTGGAGAAGCGCTATCTCGACTATCGGACTATGGTCGAGGAGATCGCACCCGATGCGGTTTATGCCATTGGGCAGCCGCACATCTTTTACGATATCTGGACTTGGTGCCTGGAGCAGGGACAGAATCTCTATATTGAGAAACCGATGGGCATCACGCTGCACCACGCGCGGTCGCTGGCCCATCTCGCGGAGAAGCACGGGTGTATCACGCAAGTGAGCTTTCAGCGACGATCCACTCCTTTGGTGAGCAAGCTCCACGCGGCATGCCTGCAGCGAGGACCTATCGTGCACGCCGTATGCCGCTTCTATAAGTGCGCGATGGATCCCTATCTGGAGGCGCGCGACCACATGATGGACGACGGCGTGCACGCTATCGATACCCTGCGCTGGATGTGCGGCGGTGAAGTCGTGAACGTGCACAGCGTGGTCAAACGAGTGGGCGTACCCGACATCAACTTCTTCTCGGCGCTGCTGGAGTTCGACAACGGCGCCACCGGCCTGATGATCAACAGTTGGACCAGCGGGCGTCGTATCTTTGATGTGGAGATGCACGCGCCGGGTATCTGTGCCGAGGCTGAGCATGAAGGCACGGGCATGCTCTATATCGATGGAGATACACAGGGGATTACCTACGACACGCGAGAGGTCGCCGGCAGCGACGCCTTCCACACGTACGGCGGGTTCGAGTCCAAAAATCGGGAATTCATCGACTGCCTTAAAGCCGGGACATTACCCGGTTCGCACTTTGGGGATGCCGTCAAGACTATGGAGGTCGCCGAGACCATTTTGGCGCAGGCGACATTGAAAGGCGTCTGAAGAGCCTGTAGTCGGAGCGTGAAACGTTCAGGAGGCTGCTTATGGCCCAGGTCATACGTCATCCCAGGCGCCAACCCGTACGCCGCGCCGTTCTCTTCGTTGCGCTTTTGCTCTTTCCCATCACGATGAACTACATGTCGCCCTATTTGATCATCGATGGGGCGTTCCAGGGTATCGTGAATTGATGTTTGCCCCAAGGATGTGATTCGCTACAGTTTCAGCCGCGGCGAACGATCACCGCGCCTGGCTACAGGGCATGATGTGCATGCCGCAGAATGAATTGATCCTGGATCTCTTTCGATAGCGTCGTGAAGTACACGCTCCAGCCCGTCACGCGAATCTGTAGAGTCGCGTAACGGTCTGGATGCCGCTGCGCCTCGCGCAGCATCTCAATATCGAAGACATTGAACTGCAGCGCGTAGCCTCCCTGCGCGAAGAAGGTCTTGATCAAGGTAACGAAGGCCTCCAAGCCATCGTCCCCTGCCACCGCGGATGGGTGCAACGTGATGTCGAGCACCGCCCCGTTTGGGGTCTTGGTGAAGTCTAGCGTGCTGATGGAGTGGATGAGCGCCGTCACGCCTTCGCGGTCCTGTCCGGCGGTCGCGCCGCATCCTGGTGCCAGCCCATCTCCGGCGCGGCGCCCGTCAGGTAGCGCGCCTGTCGCTGCCCCCATGGACCACTGATAGTCCAGGGTGAAAAGCGATGCCTGGGCGCCGCCCCCGCGCCCATTCCGGAAGCTGTGAACGGTGTCACAGTAGGTGTTCACAATCCGGTTGGTGAGATCGTTGGACTCGGCGTCGTCAGTGCCCCACTTGGGCACGCGGTTCAACAGATACTGGCGCAGCGGCTCGCGCTCGACGAAGTTATGATCGAGCGCCTCCACCAGTTCATCCATCGTGAAACGTCCCTCATCGTACACGGTGCGCTTGATGGCGAGCAGGGCGTCGGCCGCGTTTGCGAGACCGGCGCCGGTGCACCCGACGGAGTTGTAATGCGCGCCACCCTGACTAATATCCTTCCCCAGCGCCAGGCAGTCGTCGATGGTAGCGGCAATCACCGGAGAGGGGCTGACCTCGGGCCAGACCTGCTCGTGCTTCGCCATATACGCGGCACTGCGTGCGAGCATCGCCTGCAGTTGACGCGCATAGGCTTCGAAGAGCTGATCGAAGTTGGCGAACGCGCGAGGGTCTCCCGTGTGGGGACCGATTTGTTGGTTGCTCAACGGATCCCGTCCATCGTGCAGGGCTAACTCCACGCTCTTGGCCAAATTCATCACCAAGTTCATCGTGCAGCCGACTTCCTTGCCCTCCACGGCGGGCTCATAGCATCCGATCGGCAGGTAGAAACGCGCATCTTCCGGCGTCTTGCCCCGTTTGACCAGGGCATCGACGGCAACGTCGTCGTTGAGCAACACGAATGCGTTGTGTCCCTTGCGGATCAGGTCAGCTACCCGGCGATAGAGTTCGTCCGGCGTCCGGGATGTGAACCGGATGGAAAGTTTGGGGTCGGGTGTGTTGAGTTCCTCGTAAGCGTCCAGCGCCAGATAGGTCAGGGTGTTCACCACTTCAGAGCCATTGGGATACTGACCGGCGAAGACGAAGTTCTTACCGTTGTGCTTACCTCGCGTGCGGGCATAGTATTTGTACCAGAGGAACTTGATCAGCTCTCGGGCCTGTACCGTTGTTAGCCGCCCGGCATCAATATCAGCTTTGAAGTAGGGGTAAAAGGTGCGGTCGAAGTGTCCCATAGATCGCACCCACTCTCCCTCCATTTCGATCAGTTCGTGCATCAGCCACGCGAATTGGAGCGCCTCGTGGAAGGTCTCGGGCGCGTGCGCCGGCACCCTGGTGCAGGTGTGTGCGATCGCCTCCAGGCGTGGGGCGGCGTCAGGATGCGTGGAGATCATAGCCCGCGCCTGCCGCGTGAAGCGCGCTGCCAGCTCAATGATGGCTGAATAGACGATCTCAACCGCTTCGTAGAAGGCACGTTGGTCCGGGCTTGCGGTATCGCCCAACGCTTCACGGTAGCCGCGTGCTTCCTCGATCAGCCCCGAGAGCCCGCCCGACAGCATCCGCTCCCATCCGGGTGAGATGTGGCCCAGATCCAGGAAGTAGAGGCGCAATGCCCCCAGTTCTTCCAAGCGATCGGACCAGTGGTTCTCCTCTATATCGGCTGCTGCCTTCGCCGCAGCCACCCACTCATCACGTACCCTCCGGACAATGCCGCCGTGGTTAAGCTTGTCCACGAACCAGTCCCGCGGATCGATCCCGATCTGGGCGCGTGTTACGGCAATGCGAAACATATGCGCTCGCTGCAGGATCCGCGGCTGGTCGCGGTGTGCGGCTAAGTAACTGCGAATCTCGGCTTCAAGTTCGTCCGGCGTTAAGCCGGTTTCAGGATCGAAGGTTGAAGCCTGAAACTGATCGAAGAGACCTTCTCTTAGGGTCTCAAAGGTGCTCCAGAGTGGTGCGGTGCCTGTTAACGTCATTTACGTCTCCTTACATTCAAGGGCGACTCCTTTCTACGGATACGGTTTGGCCTGTCCGTTGCGACTCCAGAGCCGCCGTGAACAGCCGGTGGCTTAAGTGGGTCTCCTCGGGGGTGGCGCAGTGGAAAGGCTGGCGGGTCTCCCCGTTGACCAGTTCGTCGCAGAACGCCGCCCACATCTGCAGTAGTGCGTCGGAGAAGCCGAACTCGAAGATCGAGCCCGTGATGGTGGGATACGCGGATGTGTGGGGCAGGTCGAGTGTGCGCCAAGCTTGCTCATCCCCCGGCGCGTAGGGCAGATAGCTGAGCTGCTTTGGGTTTTGAGTACTGAAGGCGGCGGACAGCTCCGTTCCCGTCACCTTGATGAACCAGGTGTTGCCGTGTCCCGGTGCGATGCGCTTGGTAGAGAGGAGCATGGGGAAGGCCTCCATATCGGTCCCGCTCTGGCAGGCGAGCAGTGCGTTATCCCAGGTCTCGCAGGGTGCCATGCCGCCCTGACCATCGGGACGCTCTGTGACGATCTTCGAGAGTAGGGCGCGAACGTTGTTGGGCTGCCACCCGAACCGAAAGGGCATGTGCACCACATGCAGTCCTAGGTCACCCATGCACCCGTATTCGCCATTGGTCTCGATCCGCCGCTTCCAGTTGATCGGTTTCTGGGGATTCAGGTCGCTCGAATGCCAGAACCCTGCTTCGACGTCGATGATCGTGCCGAAGCGCCCTTCTCTGGCCCACTCCCCGACGCGATAGGCGCCCGGATAGAAGGGAAACTCTGAGGCGCAGCGCACGAAGACCTCTGGATGTGCTGCAATGGCATTCAGTATCGCCTCGTTGGCCGGCAGATCGATGCCGAAGGGTTTCTCCCCGAGCAAGTGCTTACCGGCCTCGATTGTGTCGATATAGATCTGCTCGTGTAGGTCGTGAGGCACGGCGCAATAGACGGCATCAATCTCCGGGTCGGCGAGCAGCTCGCGGTAGTCGGTCGTCGCAAGCCGTACATCCGGGATATTCTGCCTGAACCACGCCATAGAGGCAGTCGTGCGGGAACAAACGGCGACGATTCGCGGTTCGACGCCCAGGCCCCCGGACGAGCTCCCACTATCGAGATGGAGCCAGCGAGCGGCAGCACTGGCGAATTCCCGCCCCATCAGGCCGCAGCCGATGAGCCCGAAGTTTAAGACTTGTTTCATCAACGTTCCCCTCCTAGAATCGCCTAAGCACGTCATCCATCTTACCAATCAGGAAATCGACCATTTTGTAGGTCGAGATCAGTGGGATCTTGGTTAGCGCAGCTGGAGGACACTCTGCTTTATAGGTGTGTGCGCTGATGTCGATGCCAGCGCTTCCAAGCTCCTCGCAAAATCGGACCGTGGCCTCGACGGAATGGAAAAAGAGCGAACAGAGATGGCGTCGCCCCTCCGCTCTGGTGAGGATGTCAGGATACTTCTGCGCCAGGGCCCTCATCTCCTGCTCGTAAGTCTCCCCGATCTCGCGCGTGGTGTCGCGGTTGGCCTCCGCGAAGGCGATGGTCACCAGATAGGAGAGCGACGCCAGTTCCTCCTGCCCGTTGGTGACCAGAGCTCCGAACTGGTTGAGGTTATCCAGCGCGGCGGCACCGAGAATACGAGAAGCTGGGTACTCGCCGCCGGGGAAGCCTTTCCCGATGGAGACGAAGTCGGGTTTCAGGCCGTATTCGCGGAACATAAATAGATCCGGGGACCACATACAGGATTGGATCTCATCCACTAGAATCGGAATGTCGCGGGCGTGGCAAAGATCGTAGGCGCGCCTCAAATAGTCCTCCTCCAGCCGGATGCCGCCGTAGTTCATCAGCACAATCTCGTGGAAGAAGCCTGCGATTTTGTTGCTGCCGCGGTCGTAGACCAAGACTTGTCTTTCGAAGTCCGCGATGTCGTTGATGCGAACCGGTTGTACGCTGTACAGACCCGCATCCTGGAGTCCGTCGCCCAACTCAGGCCAGAGATCGCGCATGACCTGGGTCAGGACCGTCGTGCCGTGATAGTTGGCCTTCCGCCCGCCGGCATGGTCTCCGATCACGAGAAACACTGGCGTACGGCCCTCGTACTGCGGGGCTTCAAAGGTGGTCTCCAATCGATAGAATCGCGCCAACATCATCTTGAGTGCAGCTTCTACGGCCAGGCTACCGGTCTCCAGGTTAATGACTCGGTTGAGGATATGGGGGGCGGAATCCGTCAGGAGCCGGTTAAGAGTTTCGTCATCGCCCTGTGGAATGCCGTTAGCGGTGCGCACCAACTCCGCCTCCAGGGTTCGGGTTATATGCCCGCGTGTGTTATTGTGCGTCGCGTTGGGAATCCCCAACTGCCGGGCATTATCGACCAGCCGGTACCCGGGGAAGCTGTGGCCCATCGGCGCGTGATAGTGCTCGCTTTTTGACGTGAGGTACGCGCGCCCGTCCTCGCCGACCCGGATGAATCCTAGACCGGACAACGGGGCTGCTACCACGTGCGTGGCTGCGTCGAACGCGTGTGTGCCCGCGCCCTTAGCGGAATCCGGCATCCCTTCACACACGGGCTGCCCGACGAGGTCGATCAACGCGTCCAGCCGCTGCTGGTATGCATCCGGGGCGAAGCTCACTTTCTGGTCGGCGATGGTCTGCAGCTGGGCCAGAGGCTCGCCGGTGAGCAAGGTCCGGGCACGGCAGACTGCATCCGTGTAGTCTCTGCCGACGAGATCCGTGAGTGATAGGTTGGGCGATTGTAGCCC
>SLDA01000425.1 GCA_007125545.1 Thermoflexales bacterium
CTCCAGCTCCTGGTTCTGCCACTGCACTGACATACGACTCCTCTCTGGAAAGCCCGGATAGGCCTGCCACTCAGCCTGACCGTTTCTATTATAGACCGGCACGGCGGGATGCGCCAAAGCGACGTCTGCTGGGGCAAGGCCAAGATGGGGATTCCGTAGAGGGGGCTTGCCGCGGGCGGTTGACATCGACGGGCTGCGGCGTAGACTGGCCGCAGCTCGCAGTGCTGTGCCAGACCGGGAGCGTTGTTTTCCAAGACCTATGGACCCTCACCCAGCAGATGCCATCACAGTCCGTGCTTTCCGTCCGGAGGATCAGGACGCCGTCAAGGCCCTGATCCTGGCCGGGCTTGAGGAGCACTGGGGGACGCTCGACCCGAGCCTGAACCCCGATCTCGATGATATCGCGAAGAGCTATGGCGAGGATGTTTTCCTCGTAGCTTGCACCGGCGGCCGTATCGTGGGCACCGGTGCTTTGTGTCAGTGTCGCGCAGACCAAGACCGCCTAGCCGGCACTCGCTCTGCCCAAATCGTGCGAATGTCGGTTGCTTCTGAGATGCGACGCCACGGCATCGGTCGCCTGATCCTCAATGAGCTCTGTGCCCAGGCGCGCATCCGTGGCGTGCGACGCCTCGTCCTGGAGACCACAAGTACCTGGCACGAGGCGATCGCGTTCTACGAGGGATTCGGTTTTCACATCACGCACACGGAGGGAGAGGACACGTATTTCGAAATGGTGTTGTAGGCCGATGCGCTCTGAGCGTTGATAGCGTGCCGCCGAAGACGGACAGCTTCTTCGTCCCTCCCGGCAATCACGGTTGAGATCGTTTGCTTCTCGGTGTCGAACCCGGTAGAATAAGACCAGTGCGCGCAGCATACAGCGAGGTGAACCGATGACAGAAACCGATGCTCTGGCTGAGGCCGAACCCACCGCTGAGGTGGCGTTCGAGGTCGAACGCGCGGAACGACATTACACGCGGCTGCGACGTGCGATCGCAGCGTGGTTCCGCCGCCGCGGAGGGCGGGCCGGCGGGATCGTGGGGGAGGTGCTGCTGCTCCTGCCCGATCTCTTCGCGTTGACGACCCGGCTGATGGGAGATCCGCGTCTCCCGACGTGGACCAAGGTGCAGCTTGCCGCGGCGAGCGCGTATGTCATTTCGCCGATCGACCTTATCCCCGATTTTCTCGTGCCCCTGGGCCTCGTCGACGATACCGTCGCGCTTGCCTTTGTCCTGAGCCGGATCGTTGTCCTTATGGAGGGCGCGGGTGCGGATATATTGGCCGAGCACTGGGAGGGACCGGGCAACGTCCTTGGTGCACTCCTGAAGGTGGCGGGCGCCGCGGACGACATCCTAAGCGGCCACGTGGTCGAGCGGTTGCGCGCGACTTTCGGCAGCAGCCCTGCGCGAGAGGCGGCGGGGAATCAGGACTAACCGTGAACTTCCCAACTGTATAGCCTGAAGGTATCGAGGGGAGGGACGTATGCTCAGCGCCACAAGAACAGAGCTCTGGCGGCGATGGGTGGCAGCCAACGCCGCCGGCCATCTGGTCGGGCTTGGATTGACGCTCATAGTGGGCTTTGGTGCCTTCGCCCTCCTGGAAGGGCAGTCGGGGCTCAGGGCCACCCTTGGCATAGGCGCGCTGGTGGTGGCGATGGGCGCCATCCAGGGCACCGTGGTAGGTTTGGCGCAATGGTGGGCCTTGCAGCACGCGGAGCCGATCGCAGAGACCGCTACCCAGCCCGTTCCACCGACGGTATCTGCAATCCCACGCCGTATTTGGTGGGCGGCCACACTCCGTGGCGCTCTTATTGCCTGGTTCCTGGGCGCGCTGCCCGGCATTCTGACGAGCCTTATGGCCGATCCTGCCAATGGAGCGGTCGAGCCTACGCCCGCACCGTCGTTCGGGCAGACTCTGCTGCTGGCCGCTATGATGGGGGTTGTACTCGGCTTCGTGCTCGCGCTTCCGCAATGGCGTGTGCTGCGGCGCCATGTGGCGCGCGCGGGCTTCTGGATTCCGGTCAATAGCCTGGCCTGGGCGTTGGGCATGCCGCTGATCTTCGCGGGCTTCAACGCGGCGCAGGCGACGCCCAGTCCTATCCTCGCCCTGGCGACGACGGTTGTCGCCCTGGTTCTCAGCGGCACTGTCGTGGGTGCGGTGCACGGGATCGCACTGGTGCAGTTGGCACAGACACCCCGGCTGCATGGAGAGGCCTAGACGGAATGAACGATCGACTGAATCTACCGCCACAGTTCCTTTTTAAGCGCCAGCCCCAACACATTCTACTATTGGTTGGCCTGGTTTTTGGCGCCATTCATCTAGCGCAGCCGGCCCTGGACGGTTCGTCCTGGAGGGGCATTTCCGATACCACGTGGTTCCGTGCCGCCATCGCTGTGCCCATCGTGCACCAGCTTATGGTCGGACTCGTATTTCGAGCGCAGCTCATATTTTCGCTCTTCACGAAGCTTTTCGGCAAGTACGATATGGTCGTGTGGGGGTTTCTGTTTATGCCGTTCCTGGTATTACGGCCCATTACCTCGGTTGGCCTCGGGCTGGCCGATCGCGGCTCGCTGGACGGGCTCCGGTGGCTGCAGATTCTGGTGGGCCTCCTCTTGCTCATTCCCGTGGCGGCCACGTTGTGGTCCGTGTTCCGGTATTTTGGCCTGGCGCGTGCCCTGGGGGGCGACCATTTCCGGCAGAGATACCGTGAGATGCCGCTCGTGAAGCAGGGTGCGTTCAAGTATAGCTCGAATGCTATGTATGCCTTCGTCTTCTTGCTCTTCTGGGCCATTGCGTTATTGACCGGCTCCCGTGCCGCTCTCGCGTCCGCGCTGTTCCAGCACGCGTATATCTGGGTCCACCTGTTCTGCACCGAGGAGCCTGATATGCGCGCGATTTACGGGGAGGCAGCAGGATAGGGGTCGGTTAAGGCACCGATTTCCCGTGGCGCCGGCATCTGCCGGTGTAGGCGGCTGCGCTTGCACGGCTCGCTATGGCGGGCGGATTTCGCCCTGCCTGCCCTTTCCTTTTTTCCTCCGCTATGCGTGTGCCTGGATGAATGTGTCGATCTCGGCGCGCAAGAGACCCCCATGGCCCAGCATCAGGTGACCACCGGCGGGCACGGTCACGAGGCGGGCGTCGTAGAGCCTCTCGTGCATGATGCGGGCATCTGCATAGGCGATCAACGGATCGTCGCGTGCATAGATGCAGAGAGCCGGTACATCCAGCTCTTCCAGGCGGTAGCTGTTGGGGTGGTGGATGGGATCCGGATTGCTCACGTAGATGTCGAAGAGCGCGCCGGCGCGCCGCGACCGCACAGGCAAAAAGCCGAGCAGTGCAGAAGCAAGCTCGCCTGTCTCATATGCGCCCGGTATGTAGCCGCGCTGGGTGAAGCGGTGCCGTCCCGGACCGTCGCTAGGGTTCATCAGAAGCCAGAAGAGGAAGTTTGAGCGTACGACACGCCGCAGGAGTGGTTTGAACGGCCACCGCAGCTCCGTCTCACCGATGAGGGCGGCGACCAGCACCAGAGCTGACAACCGGTCCGGATACCGCAGTGCCATCTGTACCGCGGCGACGCCGCCTGTGCCGTGCGCAATCACGGCGGCACGGTCGATCTTCATATGGTCGAGGAGGGTGACGAAAGCGGTCGCCTGACTCGCCGGGGTCGCGGCGGGTGGCATGGAGCTACCCGGATAGCCGTAACGTGAAGGGGCCAGCACCTGGTAGCCGGGACCCAGGTGCTGCTCGCCCAGCTCGAGCGCGCGATCAAAACCGCCCATCGCACCGTGCGAGATGAGCACCGGATATCCTTCACCACGGACAGCCAGGCAGAGCTCCCCGGCAGGCGTCCTTATCTGCCCTCCCGGGGTCGCGGTCCACGCCGCCAGCGTGCTGAGCCGTGCCTGCGCGGCGTGCATGTCCCGCTGAAAGCGGGCGCGCCGGCTAGCGACCGGCGCCGGCTCAGCGACAGCAAGTCTCATGCTTGCTCGGATACGGTCAGGTCTTTGCATACGTTCACCTTATAGCCCGGCACCGGAGTCCGGGTGTGCGTGAAAGCTCAAGTCCATAGCCCGCTCAGCCTTAGGCCGGCGGCGCTCAGTCGCCGATAAAATCACCTCCGTCCGGGTGAAGCACGTGGCCCGTCATATAGGCACCGTCGTCAGAAGCCAGGAAGATGAAACTCGGGGCAACCTCATCCGGTTGCCCGGCGCGGCCCAGCGGCGTATCGGAGCCGAAGGTCTCCACCCGCTCTGCACTGAAGGTGGAGGGGATCAGGGGGGTCCAGATGGGACCGGGAGCGACGGCATTGACCCGTATCTTGCGCTCCGCCAGATTCTTGGCCAGAGAGCGGGTGAAGCCCAATATGGCACCTTTGGTCGTGCCATAGTCGATCAGATGGCCCGATCCTCGATAGGCAACGACCGAGGTGTTGTTTAGAATGACCGCGCCCTCCTTGAGATGGGGCAGTGCTGCCTTGGTCAGGTAGAATATGCCGTGAATGTTGGTGGCAAAGGTCCGGTGCCACTGTTCGGTGCTAATCTCCTCAAGGTTGTCCTTGGGATGCTGCTCGGCAGCGTTATTCACCACGATGTCGAGTTTGCCGAACTCGTCGAGGGTGCGGCGGACGATCTCCTTGCAGAAGGCCTCATCGCCGATGTCTCCCGCCATACAGAAAGAGCGGACACCCGCCTCGCGCACCAGGCGCTCGGTCTCTTCCGCATCCTCGTGTTCCTCCTTGTAAATAATGGCGACGTCGGCGCCTTCTTTGGCAAAGCCGATGGCGACGGCGCGTCCGATACCGCTGTCCGCCCCGGTGATGATCGCGACCTTGCCCCTGAGCTTGTCGGCCGCCTTATAGTCCTTCATCTCCGACTGCGGGGTAGGGTGCATCTCCTTTTCTTCCCCAGGGGGTTCTTGTTCCTGACCTGGAAACTGCTGCTCCTTCTCTGCCATACGCTGACTCCTTTCAGCATCAAGTGACTATGGTGGGCAGTGGCGCCGGTGTGAGCCCATCCTAACGCGCATATGCACGCGCGCTGCCTCCCTCATCAGAGTACAGCTTGAAAGAGTCGATAGCCTATGGCTTGGGTTGGTCAGAGCGGGAGTTGCATTGGGAGCATTGGGGACTCCCACGGGGGCGGTCTGTGGACGACGGGGAGGGGAGACGAGCGCGCAGGCTCAACTCAGCGCCGCGTCAGCCCCGGTTGTTGCTGAGCTTCTTTACCAGATCGCCGACGTTCTCGAAGAGCAGGGTGGGGGAGCGGGCTGCAAGCGATTCGCGGGTGTTGTAGCCCCAGGCTACGGCGCCAAAGTCGATGCCGGCGTGGTACGCGGCTTCGACATCGCGGATCTCGTCGCCAATGTAAATAGCAGCCGGCGCCGGTACACCGGTCTTTCTGAGCGTGCGACGTAACTTCTTGGCCTTACCGAAGACGGCCACACCGCACTCGTAGTGGGAAAAGCGCGCTGCTGTCGCCGGGCCCAGGACGGTGCGGATTGTGTGCTCGTCGTTGGAGCTGACGACGGCGAGCCGGACCCCATTCATTGAGAGCGCGCGCAGCGCCTCGCGGATACCGTCGAAGAGGGTGAGCTTATCGAGGTTGCGTGCCATCTCTCTCTTCGCGAAGGTGCCAATGACCGGCAGCCGTCGCGCAGGTATATGAAACTCCTGCATCATCTCGCGCACACTCAGTCCGCGAATCCGCTGGTAGTCGCTCGGCTTTACTCTGGGCAGCCCAAATTGCTCGCTGAGATTTTCGTAGAGGCTCACGGCCCAGGGGAAAGTATCCGCCAATGTTCCGTCGAAGTCGAAGATTGCCAAATCGTATTTCACAAGCTGTCTCCCTCCAGTCAAGCGTGAGTATAACCTGTTTCGAAAGGAGACGTAGCATGGCCGTCGCCAATATACGGCGGACGTCAATTTGGCTCCCCGGGCCACGTGCGAGCAGATAGATAGGCGCGCCATTGAGCGTTGCGCGCGCCTCGGAATGCCCGAGGGACGCTCGCTTACTACGGACTACGGACAGCGTAGGATGCCCCGGTCCGCTCGCTATTCGGCCAGGTGGACCACGTAGCCGAGCTTATTTACTGCACGACCTCCAGATCGATCTGCCCGCCGCCCCCCTCAATGTCCAAAAAGAGATTTGGGCCGTCATCGTTGAAGGCTTCATTCACCCAGACTCCGTTTTCACCCTGCAGACCCACGACATTGACTTCTATGACTGGGCCGGTGATGCTGACCCGCACGCCGGTCTGCGCCGGGAGAAGGAGATGGAGCCGCTCCGGGCCTGCGACGATGTGACCGCTGATATCGCTCTGCCAGGTACCGGACAGATCAATTTCGGACTCACCTATGCCGGCCTCAATATCCAGCGCCTCAAGGCTCAGCGACGACAGATCGAGCCACGTGTTGCCGGCACCCATCTGAACAAGCAGATTGAGCGGTACGTCGTCGGATAGGTTGACATTCCAGATGTTGTCGTCGGTTTCTACTCTTACACCCGGCAGGGTTGCGGTCGGCTGTCGTACCTCAAGGTCGCCGATTCCCTCTTCTCTGACGGCGTAGCTGATCTCGGGTGCGTAGCGGCTGGCGCTGTACGTAAACTGGCCTTCCATCAAGTCGGTGGCGCCGCCACTGATCGTCAGCTCTCCCACAATCATCTGCACCAGTACGCGCGCACGCTCCGCGTCGGCCAGTTCTACACTTTCCGTTATGGTCTCCGGGGGTGCCAGCATCTCGGTACAGCCGCCTAACAGCAATGCGCCGATGAGGGCCCATAACATTGCCCATTTAGCGATCATAGCTCTCTCCTTTCGTCACAGTAACCGTAACATGGGAGGAAGCAGATCGAAGGTGGGCTGGGGTTGGGTTGCGTTTGGAGTATGATGGAGCCGGAGCGGTTAAGACATGCAGGAGTTCGCAACCGCGACGCGCCGGTCTTGCGGGTCTGGAGGACATTTTTCTCGCAGGACAGCTGTTACTCGTACTTCAGAGCCTTGATTGGACTGAGCCCTGCTGCACGGCTGGCCGGATAGGCGCCCGAGACGAGCCCGATGAGGGTGGCGAAGATGAGAGCGAAGATGGGCAGCCAGAGGGGTGTGTGCGTGATATTGCTCATCATTGAGGGATCGGTGGGACCGTAGCCTCCCTGGTTGAGCTGGATGGACTTACCGATCAGGTTGAGGATGATGGTGAGCCCGTAACCGAGCGTGACACCGCCGATCCCGCCCAGGACGCCAATCCCACCCGACTCGCCCAGAAAGACGATCATAACATCGCGGTTGGAGGCGCCAATGGCTTTCATCAGCCCGATCTCGCGCGTGCGCTCCAGAATCGCCATCAGCATCGTGTTGGCAATACCAAAAGCGGCGACGAGCAGTGCTATGGCGCCAATCCCGCCCATAATCGCCTGGATGATGACGAAGAAGGATGTCGTCTCCTCGAGTGCCTGGCGTTCGGACCATACGTTGAAGCCCATCTCCAGAATGTGTTGCTCGATCTCCAGGGCCTGGCGTGACGAGGCGGCACGCACCAGCACCTCCTGGTACCCATCTCGGCCCGGGTCGTGGCGCTTGCCTCTCGCCCAGGAGTTGTATTCGATGACGTCACGCAGTGGGGCGTAGATCGTGTAGTCGTGGCGCCAGCCCACTGCTTTCAGGACACCGGCTACTTCCATACGAATCACTTTCTCCGCCATCGTGCCGTCGGTCTCGCTGTAACGCATCATGCGCATCGTGATACGGGCATCTTGCAGTTCGGGCGGTTCAGGCCGCTGAGGGGGGCCATAAGGACCGGAACCCATCATCTCATCCGGATCATAGAAGTTGCCGGCGACGCGGGCGCCGGCCACGATCTGCCCGCGGAAGAGGTTGGAGGTGCCCGACGCGACCTC
>SLDA01000071.1 GCA_007125545.1 Thermoflexales bacterium
CTAATGGAGGTCGCTGCAACTCATTGTTACTATTGTACACCGATCAAGCTGTTCGCGCACTCGCGCAAGAACCAGGCATGCCGCTCGTGTTGTGGCACCTTTACCTTGCTGGTACGCCAGGTGCGGTCACTGGCTCGATCCTATCCTGGGGAAAGCCCAGGCAATCCGTATCCTCGGCACGGGTTTCTGCTTTTTTGGGATGAGCTATGAAAGGATAAATTGCTTGACAGTTCAACGGGTTCTGATATTATCTTATTCAACAAAATGAATATAATCGGAAGCTCTCTTAATGCTCCTGTCTCCGTTATGGAACCGATGTGCTGGAGGTTTCTATGTTCAGACTAGGTAGACGCAGTCCTGGAAGCCCGAGGATGATGACGTACCCTTGGCTTAACGTCTCGTTCTTGATCCTGCTTGTTGTCGGTGGGCTGTTCACTCCGTTGGCGGCCCGCGCGCGCTCACTCGAGCAGGAAGCGCCGCCGGTCGCTCTGTACTTCTTCTGGGGCGAGGGATGCCCGGCCTGCGCGCAGGCGAAGCCCTTCTTGGAGGAGCTGACGAGCCGGTATCCCCAACTGGAAGTCCTGGACTTCGAGGTCTATTCCAGCGCAGATAACCAGGTCATCTTTAAAGAGATGGCGGCTTCTCAAGGATTCGAGCCCCGGTATGTGCCGACGATTTTCATCGGCGACCAACATTGGCAGGGCTTCTCTGCTCCACTTCGAGGAGAAATCGAGCAGGCCGTGCAGGCTTGCATCGAGGGCTGGTGCCCAGATGCGGGCGGCGGCATTGTCCCGGGGCGTGAGGTCTTGGAGCGTCCAGATGATGTGCCTATAGATGTGCCTATGGAGGAACCCGAAACTCCTGTCGAAGGACTGCGAATCAACATCTTCTGGGGTGATGCGGGTTGTAGTGACTGTGTCGCAGTTGTGACACATCACGCAACGCTCACGGGCTTCTCACAGTTTGGACGCGATGGGGGAGAAGAAGCGCGCGCATTTTTGGCGTTACTCGAAGAGGAATATCCAGACATTCAAGTCAACTCCTATGAAGTGTGGATCGCGACGCGGAATGGCCCGCGGTTCAGGGCTATGGCTGAAGCCTATGACTTCACAGCGCGGGGCCTTCCCACCATCTTCATCGGTGAACGCTATTGGGAGGGCTTTGACGAGGAGACTGGCGCTGAGATAGAGGCCTACGTCCAGGAGTGTTTGGAGGAGGGATGTACCACGCCGCTCGCTGAAGAAAGCATCGCGGATCCAACGCCTAATCCGACGCCTACCCCTACGCCGCCCGTAGAGCCCACGCCGACCCCCACCGTGGAGCCCACGCCGGTTGCACCGGTCGTTTCAGACGATGTGCCACCAACAAGCGCCAGTACGCTGACGCTGCCCTTGCTGGGTACTGTGAACCTGGGTAGGCAATCTCTTTGGGCGAGCACGGCAATCATCGCCTTTGTCGATGGCTTCAATCCCTGCTCGCTGTGGGTGCTCTCCATTCTCATATCTCTCACGTTGCGCACCGGCTCACGGAAGAAAGTCTTCATCACGGGTTTCACCTTTCTCTTCATAACCTCGCTCATCTACGTACTTTTCATTGCCGGCTTATTTACGATGTTCACATTCATCGGCTTTATGGGGTGGATCCAAGTTCTGGTAGCCGTGTTGGCTCTCCTCTTCGCCGCAGTCAACATCAAGGATTACTTCTGGTACAAACAGGGCCTGTCATTCACCATCGCCGACGAGAAGAAGCCAGGCATCTATAAGCAGATGCGCAAAGTGATGGCAGCAGATTCGCTGTGGGCGATGCTCACAACCACGGTTGTGATGTCGGCGGGTATCGCGATTGTGGAGTTGCCCTGTACCGCAGGGTTCCCGGTTCTCTGGACAAATCTACTCACTGCGCAGGGGGTGACTCAGTCCACCTTCTTCCTACTCCTCGCCCTCTACATGCTTATCTACTTGATTGATGAGTTGGTGGTCTTCGTGATCGCGGTTTTCACGCTCAGATCCAATAGAATGGAAGAGAAGCACGGGCGCGTTCTCAAACTGATCGGCGGTATGTTGATGCTAATGCTGGCGGGTGTGATGCTGATCAATCCGACGATGATGAACGAGCTGGGTACGTCTCTGCTTATCTTCGCGGGCGCGATGGTCGCGGCGCTGCTCGTCTTGGTCATCCACCGGCGTCTCCTGCCAAAGCTCGGAATCCACATCGGCACTGAACTGAAGACAGCCAATGAATAATTGGCTATGCGCGCTGAGCGAGGTGAGCTTCCGGTTGCGAGACCAGTTACCCCAGGGTGCTTGTCCGCGCTATGAGCCGGCGATTGGAACCCAGATCCTGACAAGTGATTCACGGTGTCTTGGAGGTAAATCGTGAGCCTCACAGAATATTTAGGTACTTTACTACAAACCGGGCTGGGCAGCTTGGCGGCTTATCTTGCCGCACACGTGCTGCTCTGCCTCCTGCCGGCTTTTCTCATCGCGGGCGCCCTGGCAGCTCTCGTTCCCAAGGAAGCTATCACCAAGTACCTGGGACGCAATTCACCCAAGTGGATCTCCTACCCAGCTGCAGCGCTGGGCGGCTTTGTACTTGCCGTCTGCTCCTGCACCATTATGCCGCTCTTTGCGAGCATCTACAAGAAGGGAGCGGGACTAGGACCAGCCATCACCTTTCTCTTTGTAGGCCCAGCAGTCAACATCCTGGCAATTTCGTTGACGGGGGTAGCGATTGGTATGGATATCGCGCTGGCACGCGTCGTCCTGTCGATCATTTTTGGCGTCGCTATTGGGCTCATTATGGCCCGGTATTTCCGCAAAGACGACGCCGAACATGATGCAAACACCAGCGCAGTTGATGCCTTTGCACAAGAAGCCAGGGTACCCGGTCGTACCTGGGTTTTCTTCGCCCTTCTATTGGGGATTCTGATTGCGGGCACACTCCAGGTAGGCGTGTTGACCAATACCTATGCTAGCTTCACCCTCGGTAGTCCCGCAACCGCACTGGCAACCGCCACCGACATAGCCCCACCGGTGCACAGACTGGTGCGCTTCCAGGGCTGGCTCGACACCATCGTTCCCCCTGACGATTCCATGGGCATTGAGGGCGTCAGCGTGCAGGGCGTCTTTCTCATCGGCCTGCTGGCTTCCATCGGCGTCACCTCCTGGAAGGGCCTGACCCGGATTGACGAGGGCTATAACAACTGGACTTACTGGGCTCTGGGATTGATTACCGTAACGTTGATTGTGGCCTCCTTCAGTATCACTGTGGGAGCAGGCGGCCTCACCATCGGCATCACGGGCAAGCTCTTGGCAGAACTCCTTCTCATTGGCGCCATCTGGTGGCTCGCAGTCACGAAGTTCGAAACTTACGAGATGCAGGAATGGCTCTGGGAAGTTTGGCGGTTCGTCAAGCAGATTATGCCCTTGCTCATCGCGGGCGTGTTCGTCGCAGGCATGGCGCGCGCGTTGATTCCCGCGACCTGGATCCAGACCGTTGCCGGCAACAACACTGTTTGGTCCAATCTGGCGGGTGTACTTTTCGGTGTTTTTATGTACTTCCCCACCCTCGTCGAGGTGCCGATCGCGCAAACATTCCTTTCCTTGGGAATGCAGCGAGGGCCGTTGCTGGCGTATCTATTGGCCGACCCTGTCCTGAGCCTGCAGTCGATTCTGATTACCAACACCGTAATCGGCAGGAAAAAGACCGGCCTATATGTAGTCTTGATCACGGTTTTCAGCACGCTCGCTGGTTTGATCTTCGGATGGGTGTTCAACTAGCCATTTTGTGTCACAATCATTCTCACAATAAGAAGGAGAGCTGAAGGATGGAGATCAAGATTCTGGGCACGGGATGCCCCAAGTGTAAGCGTTTGGAGCAGACAGCGCGCAAGGCGGCTGAGGATGCCGGCCTTGAGGCGACTTTTATCAAGGTCACTGACATTAACGATATCATGAGCTACCCCATTGCCAGCACGCCGGCGTTGGTTCTCAACGGTGAGGTCAAGTGCTCGGGGAGGCTACCCACCGCCCAGGAGATCACCGGCTGGCTGCAGGCAGCGGTTTAACAGGACATCGCTAGACAAGACTCAGAGTCACGACCTTCCACGGGACCATCCCCGTGGAAGGTGTCGTGTGAGAAGGACATCCTATGACATTTATTCCTCGCGACTCCTCCCAAGATCGACAGCCTGAGATCACGGCAGAAGGTGAGGCTCGGATCGACGCTGAAGGACGACTTGTGCTCCCGGACAGCCTGCGAGAGCAATACGGCCTCGTTCCAGGTGCCCGAGTCCACCTGGATACGGAGCGAAACGGGCTGTATCTGCGCCGGACCACAAGCGTTCCCGCCAAGGTCTATATCGAAGCGACCAATAACTGTAACCTGGCCTGCCGGACCTGCGTGCGTAACCGGTGGGAGGAAGCCATTGGCTTTATGGACGAAGCCACGTTCCAGCAGGTCATTGAGGGCGTGTCGACGTTTACGCCAGTTCCGGAGATCTTCTTTGGCGGCTTGGGCGAGCCGTTGGCGCATCCAGATATTGTCCGGATGGTGGCCCGGGCGCATAAGGTCAGCCCGTCAGTAGCGCTCATTACAAACGCCATGTTGCTGACACCGACCATGTCGCACGATCTGATCGAGGCCGGGTTGGGGACGCTATGGGTTTCGCTCGATGGTGCTGACAATGACAGCTATGACGATATTCGAACGGGCGCGGCCTGGCGACAGGTTATCGACCATATCACTGCTTTCCGGGACGCTCGCGGAACAAGCCGACCGCCACATCCGGAGCTGGGTATCGCTTTCGTGGCAATGCGCAGCAACATCCAGCAGCTTCCACGGCTGCTCAGCTTGGGGCACGACTTGGGAGCGTCCCGGTTCATCGTCACCAATGTTATGGCCTACAGTGAAGCGTTGTGTGCAGAGCGACTGTACACACCCGCTGTGACGACCACACGTGACATGCCGGCAACACCGGACTTCCCGCTGGTGACGCTCCCGGCAATGGATCTGAACCCTACGACCCGGGACGCGCTCTACAGGCTGTTGCGTACCAGACCCAACTTGACGCTTGGGGACCGAAAGTTTGAGCACCAGCGAAGCAGCTGTCCCTTTGTTGAAGGCGGCGCCACCGCCATTGCCTGGACTGGCGATGTGAGTCCCTGTATTCCGCTTATGCACGACCACAGCAGTTATCTGGACAAGTACGAGCGTATATCTCGCTCCTACGCTGTCGGCAACGTCAACGACACCGGCTTCGCCGAGCTATGGCACCACCCTGACTACGTTAATTTGCGCCAACGGGTGCAGGCGTTCGACTTCGCACCTTGTACTCTATGTGGGGGCTGCGATCTATCAGCCGACAACGAGACCGACTGCTTTGGAAACCCGTTCCCGACATGCGGCGGGTGCCTCTGGGCTCAGGGCGTGATCCAGTGTCCTTAAGTCGGAGCAAGGGCGTCGATCAGGACTCAGTCTGACTTAGACCGTCGAGAGTGCTCGGAGTGACATCACCAACCTGGCAATGACCCTCACACGCTCTCGCGTCAGTTGAGCGATCTGGTCCAGCAGATTGGCGTCCTTCGTGAAGCGCGCCATCTCCTTGGGCACAGCCTCGTAGTAAACCACGAGCTCCTCCAACCTATCGGCATACCGTGGTACCGAGGTGGCGGATAGCGACCCGCCGGCAGCCAGATCAGCGAGCTCGGAGAGAGTTCGCATCCAATCCTGAAGGCTCTGCCCGGACTTGCTCTTGAAACCACGACGGGCCATCGGACGCGCAAACACCGGCAACTCGCCGAACTCGCGTTCAGTTTGAGCCAGAATCAGCAGCAAGGCGCGGGCCTGCTCTGCGATCTCTTGATTAAGAGAGGCCCGGCTGCCCTCTTCTGGGTCCCCGGCTCCCAGTGGTGTGGTCGGCGTGCCCACTACGGGCACCAAGGGCGCTTCGATGATCCCCACCCGCTCCAGGATCGTGTAGCCGGTCACCAGCTCACCGTGGTAAGCCTCGGCCAGTGCTCCCACAAGATAAGCCGTCGCGACGCCTGCATGCGTTGCCGGCATCAACCCGGTGTATGCCGTATGCAGCGGAACCTGGAGAAACTCATCCTCCGTTAGGCCAAGCTGTGGGGCGAGGTCGGGAGCGACATCCCGAATCCCGGGCGTATCGACCATACCTGGACCAAAGGCGATGACCTTAATGCCTCGATCTCCGACCTCTGCCGCCAGCGATTGGCTGAAGCCGACGAGGCCTTGCTTGGAGGCGATGTAGGCGGCCAATCCCGGCATGGCGTCGGTCGAGACCATGTTGACAATAGTGCCCGCGCTCCGTTCGAGCATGCCGGGTAGAAAGGCCCGGCAGGTCAGAAACGCACCGCGCAGATTGACTGCGATAACCCTATCCCAAGTCTCCACAGCCATCTCCGCTGCCGGGACGACTGGACAGAAGATGGCATTATTTATGAGCAGGTCCACAGGGCCGAAGGCAGATCTCACACGTTCCGCCAGGGAGTCCACCGCCGCGGCGTTGGAGACATCAGTCTTGGCGAACAGCGCGATACCGCCGGCATCACGAATCCGGGCTTCCGTCGCGCGCCCGCCGTCCTCGTCCAGCTCCGCGATCACCACGCCGGCACCCAGCCAAGCCAGAGCTCGCGCCGCTTCCTGCCCGATCCCGCGGCCTGCCCCCGTCACAACGGCAACCTGGCCTGCCAAGGTATCCGGAGTCAGTCCGGTACGGCCCATCACAGTAAGTGTATCCTCGACCATGGCCTCTCCTTAGTCCTGAGACCCGGTGAAGCGCCGGCCATCGCGCTTGCAGATACGACGAATCGCGTTACGCCCGGAGATCGCAGCCGTCGATATGCCAATCATCGCCTCGGCCCATTGGCCTGCCATATGGAAGTTGTCCAATCCACGCAATGTGCGGGTGAATCCCTTTAGCATCTGGGCAATCCCCGCGTCGGGCACAGGCCACGGCTGCAGTCCGCGATAGTTGCCGGTAAACCGTTCGATCGTCACCGGGGTCGAGACATCGATAGCCTCGACCTGCGCACTCAGGCCGGGAAATCGTTTTTCGAGCTGCGCAAGCACCGTCGCGGCGAGCTGCTCCTTCTCCTCGGCGTATTGGGGACGGTCGGTCTCCCGCAGATTCTTCCAGTAGGAATAGTCGGCCTTGAACAGCACCTTCAACGCCGTTTTTCCCGCTGGGGCCATCGCCGGATCGAAGTTGAAGATTTCCACCTCCAAGCGATCGTGCGGACGACCCAAGATCTGAACGGGCTGCTCCAGGAAAAAGCTAAGAGCGTGAGGCTCTCTCGTCATGTCCCGGTTCACACCGAACGCCACCGAGAAGTTCATCTCGTTGCCGTCAGGAGCCGCGTCGTAATAGGCACGAATCTTGTCGTCGAGGTAGGCCCCTTCCAACATTCTGAACAGGGTTGCATAACCGTCTGCGGCGGAGACCACAACGTCCGCCCGCACTTCAGTTCCGGATCCAAGACGCACGCCGACTGCCTTGTCGTTCTCCACGAGTATTCTGCTGACCGGTTCGCGGTAGTGCAGCTGCCCAGCGAGAGCGGAAAAGTGATCCGCCAACCCCTGTGCAAATGCCGACGATCCGCCTGAAGGCCATCCCAGCGTACGATTGTGACATCCGGCCAGGAAGTTGAGATGGATGAGCATCGGAATATCGGGAAACCCGTATTGGAGAACGGGAAACGCCCGACGCAACACGGGGTTGCGGAAGCGGCCAGCAAATTGATCGAGCGTGATCCTTCCCCAACGACTGAAGAGCGGCAACTTGGGCACCATGCTTAACAGTCCCCAAGGTCCGGCATACGGAACTCCGAGGAGGTCGACGGGCAAAAAACTGCGCAGC
>SLDA01000326.1 GCA_007125545.1 Thermoflexales bacterium
CATCAATCGCCGCGGCATCACGCGCCAAAACACGCTTATCGATGCCCCCCATCATGCCTAACTCGGGATAGGTCTGCCGCCAGCGTGTTACGTCGCAGCCGGCAGCCACCTCCATTGGGAAGAGCAGGTTGACGCCGGCGCGCATCATGGGCGGCGTGATGAGATCGGGGTTGCCATCGGTGTCGACCGAGATCAGAGGGATCTGGTGGCGGTCCGCAAAGGCTTTGATCCGACGATAGCACGGCCCAAGGAAAGCTTCCCAGTGCCGCGGCGAGATAAGCGGGCCGTTCCGATAGCACATGTCCTCCCACAGATGGATCTCATCAATCTGCACCTCTGCGACCACCTTTTCGAAGACGGTCAGGTAGAGGGTGGTGAGATGCTCCATAATCTCGTGGGCGAGGTCGGGCATGGTGTGGAGCGCAATCAGTCCTTCTTCGTCGCCCATCAGCCAACGGTAGGGACCGAATATGCCCGCATTGGGATAGGCGCCCAAGCGGACCGGGACTCCCGCCGCTTGCCACTGTCGACCTAACTCCCGCCAGTTGCCCTGCAGGCGGACGGGATGGTCGGGATCGAGATACGAAGCCCTGAAATGCTCCCAATCGCGCCTGTCCTTGACCGGAAACTCGAGGAAGGCCGACATAGACTCCGCGTGCTTATAGTCCTTTCGCTTGATGCCCCAGCTATCGATAAAGATGATGAAATCCTCATCCTCCTCTAGAATCGTCGGGGCAATCTGCGGGCAGGGCCCCACGTTAACCGGCAACGAGTGGGGTAGAGCATCGGTCCCGAATGCCGCCTGAACATCCCCAAAGGCCCGGAATTGCGCCGGCATTCCTTCCTGCTGCCAGCGCTGCCAGGTTCTGCCCCACGGTCCCCAGAAAAGCCAGAAAGGAGCGCGGTCCGTAGGTTGGCCCAGGACGTGGGCTATGTAGCGGTCTCGATCGTTCATAGGGTTGTGTTCCTGTCTGTTGCTGGGCTATGTAGGTATCACCTTGAAGCAGATCTCATGTTGATGCCCCAAAGGGTCCCCTTCTGCCTCGACTAAGGCTGAGTAGCTAGCGCCGTTGAACTCATCACCGGATCCTGGGTGTTGGAGTAAGAACAGTTGCACTATAATAAGCATAGTCCAGCATCTCAATCCTGTAAATGGCTATGCTTGCGCATCTTTGGCAATTATTGCGGTTTTGACCGATGACTGAACATGCCGGTCTACGCGCTCTCCTCACGCACTTGGGGCACGTCTCACCCCAGGTGAAGTGGCACATGGCACCTCACATGCATCACGAGTTCAACGAACTCGTTTTGGTCGTCAGTGGCACCCTGGAGGTCCATATCCAAGGGCAGCGGATTCAGGGCCAGACCGGTGACCTGCTCACGTATCCCCAGCATATCTGGCATGCCGAGCAGGCGGTGGGCGGAGATCCGCTGGAGACGCTTTTTCTGGCCTGGCACTGGGCGACTCCGCATACAGGGATCTCATGGCCGTTGCACGCGACAGACCACACCGGACGATCCCGGGGCTTGATGACCTGGATGCACGAACTCTTTCCTCCGACACGGCAGGAGGAGCGGCACATGCTGCACGTCTTGCTGGATGCGCTGCTTTTTGAGGTAGGGCAACTGGCCCAATCCCGAGAGCGACGGATGGTCGCGCAGACTAAGGCATATGTACACAGGTATATGGCGAGTGCGTTCTCTCTGGACGATCTGGCGGAAGGAGTGGGACTCAGTAAGTACCACTTCTGTCGCGAGTTCAAGAAGGCGATGGGGATCACACCGATGGCCTTCGTGCGTCAAGTCCGTGTCGAGGCTGCGCGATCGCTACTCCTGAGTAGCTCTTTGACGCTCAAAGGCATCGCCGAGCAGGTAGGATTCAGTGATGAGTTCCAACTGTCACGAGTGTTTCGACGGGTGACGGGGCTGGCCCCGAGTCAGGTACGGGACGGCGGCTGACAGATAAATAGCCGGGGCTGGGACAGGTACGGCATCTCTGCTATAATGTTTGAGGTGGCGTGTGGGTCGGCTCGCCATAAATCACTCGAATTGCTCAAGTATGAAAGGATTCGCTATGCCGAGACGGGGGTTGGGCCGTGGTATGGAGGCGTTGATACCTACCGAGAACTCCGGAGCGGAGGGTATCCGGCAGGTATCGATTGACGCCATCTCTCCCAACCCATACCAGCCGCGCAGCAATCCCCAGGAGGCTGGGCTTGATGAATTGGCGGCCTCCATCCGTGAACACGGCATTATTCAGCCTTTGATTGTGACGGCAGCAGCCGATGGCAACGGCTACCAATTGATTGCCGGAGAGCGCCGGTGGCGTGCCTCCAGACTGGCCGGCCTGGATAAAGTGCCGGTACTTGTCAAGGATGTTGCACCCCAGGGTATGCTCGAATTGGCGCTGGTCGAGAACATCCAACGCGCTGACCTCAACCCGCTGGAGGAGGCGTGGGCTTACCGGCACCTCGTGGACCAGTTCGGGCTCTCCCAAAGCGATGTGGCCCGCCGAGTGGGCAAGAGTCGCACAGCAGTGACCAATTTGATTCGCCTGCTCTCGGCGGCTGAGGGTGTGCAGCAGGCTCTGCTGGATCAGTCCATCACTGAGGGGCACGGTCGCGCGCTTCTGGGCTTGGGGAGCGTAGAGGCGCAAGAAGCGGCGCTCGAGATCGTGATTGCGAAGCGCCTCACGGTGCGGGAAACCGAGTCGCTCGTGCAACGACTCACCAACGAGTCCGAAGCGGGCGAGGCTGTCTCTACGCAACAGCGCGACCCGAACCTCGACGATCTTGAGAAACGGTTCGCGGCGGCGCTGGGTACGCGCGTGGATTTGCGACACGGTCGGAAGAAGGGTCGCGTGGTCATTCATTACTACTCGGATGAGGAGTTCCAAATGATATTCCGGCGTATAACCGGAGAAGAGCTGTAGGTGCAAGGGGAGCGATATGAGTCGTGAGACGGGGACGAACGCGATTGTGCGTGAGAAGGCAGAGCAGGCAGTGGGCGTGCTGGAGGAGCAGGATGTCGATCTCTGGCTCACTTTGGTGCGTGAAACCTCCCAGGTGAAGGATCCGATTCTCGATTTTCTGGTGGGGTTCGATCTCACCTGGACCTCGGCTTTGCTCGTGGATCGCAGCGGGCGCCGGGTGGCGATTGTAGGACGTTTCGATGGGCCGAACGTGCAGCGGCTGGGAGTCTATGACGAGGTCATCCTATATGATGAATCTCTCAAGGCCCCATTGCTCAATACCCTTGCTGCGTTGGACCCGCGGTCGATCGCCCTCAACTACTCGGAGAGTGACCCTGCTGCCGATGGTCTGACCTATGGGCTTTTTCGGCTCCTCTCTGGATGGCTCTCCGCCACACCTTACGCATCGCGACTTATCTCAGCTGGCGCTGTCATCAACACCCTGCGTGGGCGCAAGACGTCAACAGAGATCGCACGGATCCGCGCGGCAGTGGACGCCACCCAAACCGCCATCGCAGAGTTGCATCAGAAGCTGCGCCCTGGTATGGCCGATACGGAGATTGCAGATATTCTGCACGGCTTCGCACAGGCACGGGGCTATGGGACTGCCTGGGATTGGGAGTATTGCCCGGCTGTGACCGTAGGACCGGAGAGCGACTTTGGCCATGGGATGCCGGTGGGGTTACGGACGACCCGTGGACAGCTCGTGCATGTGGATTTTGGGATCCTGCGCGACGGGTTTGCTGCCGACCTGCAGCGGACCTGGTATCTGTCAGAGAAGCCGGGAAGTGCGCTGCCGCCGGACGTGGCGCGGGCGTGGGAAGCAGTAACCGGGGCGCTCGAAGCGGGACGTGCCGCGCTCGAGCCGGGTGCCGCAGGATGGGCTGTAGACGCCGCCGCGCGCAGCAGCCTGGTTGGGTCAGGCTATCCCGAATTCATGCACGCCTTCGGTCACCAGGTGGGGCGTACCGCTCACGATGGCGGAACTGTGCTGGGCCCGAAATGGGAGCGGTATGGCGATTCGATCCTGGGCATTGTGGAAGTCGGGAATGTCTACGCGATTGAGTTGGGTGTCGCGGTTCCTGGCAGGGGTTATGTGAGCCGGGAGGAGAATGTGCTCGTGACAGATGAGGGCGCTCAGTACTTGAGCGACCCTCAAGAGGGAGTTTGGGTCATCGAATGATCGATCCTACAGAAAAACTGACACGGCCCGGGACCCTCTCGGGCCGTGTTTCGTGGTTGCGAAATGCGATCTGGTCAGCTGGCGCCGTTATCTCCAGACCAGTCCAGAGCATAGACGCACAGCCCACTCTTATCTGTTATGGCCTGGAGACGTTCTACGCTTGAATTCGGCCCCGCGAGGAGCTGCACCATGTGCCGGTCGATCTGACAGGTTTCGCTGAATGTCTGGCTTACATGAAAATAAGGGCAGCTACTGACATAGACCAGATAGCGTTGATCCTGCTCTTCATCCTTTTCCCAGCGCGAGACATAGCCCTGCTGGTTGAGGAAGGTGACGACACTCTCGACGCGCTCTTCCGGCTTGCCGGGCAAGGAACCTGCGCGCTGGGCGATACGCTGGGCAGCGCGTTCCAGGAGTTCGTCCCGCTCTTCAGGCAACATGCATTCCTCAATCGATCCCAGCAATGCTGACGCCAGGCCACTGTAGTTGTTGGGGAATAAATCCGCCGCAGTAGATGTGAGATGATAGACATAACGGGGTCGTCCGGGCTTGTTCGAACGACGAACTTCCGGATCTGAGATGTATCCCTCCGAGCGCAAGATCTCCAGATGGTGGCGCACGGTGACGCTGGTCAAGCCCAATTCATTGCTGAGCTCCTGAACCGTGACTTCACCGTGGCGTTTCATAATCTCTAGGATCTGTTGTCTCGTATCTTGCATTACACTTTCTCCGAAAATGGATTGTGATGATCTCCGTGCTGCAACTCGCTGTATATAAGGAAGGTTAACTTGAAACAATTACATTTTAACACGTGAGTCAGTTTTGTCAAACCCAGATATTTTAATTGGAGTGACCGAAATGACAATAGAGCGCAGCTCGATCCAAATCCTTGAGGGTGCATTCCAACTCTGGGGCAAGCCGCAGTTTTGGCCCGTCGCACCTTCGCTTTACGGCAGTGCCCAGGGCCAAAACTGCTTAGGTGCATTTCACCGTGGGGGCAGGTCCTGCCGAGGACCTGCCCCCACGGTGAAATGCACCCAATCCTTGAGCTTGCTTCTTGGCGGTGTTGTTGTAAGGTGCCTTATTATCACAACGCACCGGACACCCGATCCGTGACCAAGGGTACCTGCGAAGACGTTCCTGTGAAGGAGACGGAATGATGAGAATAAACCTTGGCCTGACTCGGCCTCGATATTCGAAGTCTCACGCGGCGGAAAGCTTGACCCAAGCATGGGCTGCACTGGTGCATCCCGCGACGTGGGTTTGCATGGTCGTCTTGCTGCTGAACGATCAAGTCTTGCGTTGGCGGTGGCCTAGCTGGTGGACCGGCAAATTGGGCGATGTGGCGTGGTTAGCGTTCGCCCCCCTGGTCGTGGCGCTCGGACTCGCGGCGTTCAGAAGCGCCGTCCTCCCGTGCGCCAACAGGAAGGGCGCCGAGAGACGGGACGCCACAATCTTCATCTCAATGATAGGGGTGGGTACTGTATTTGCGGTGATCAAGGCAGTGCCCGCGGCAACGCAGGCCTTCCACAGCGGGTTTCGTGCCGTGTTCGGCTGGCAGCCGCTCCTGGTGCGAGACCCCACAGATCTGCTCACGCTGCCGGCTTTGGGGATCGCCTGGATGATCTGGCGCCACAGCGTGGGGGAGAAGAGGCAGCCGGCGTACGCTTTACCTATCGCCCAGTCTCGGCAACGCCCTCGTTTCACTACGTGGGGCTGGGCGGGACTGGCGCTGGCACTGCTGGCGACGCTGGGAAACAGCGGCCCTCCGGATGTCGGGATCGTCTGTGTCGAGAAGGTCGATGATCGCCTTCTGGCGGGGCCCCATTATAGCTACGCTTACACCGAGACGTTTGAGAGCACGGACGGTGGTTTGACCTGGATCGAAAGCTCTCTCGAACTGGCCGATGGCGCCGAGCCTGCGTGCCGAATCCAGGAGAAGCCATGGACGATAGCGCTGCCGGAGGATGATGTCGTGTACCAGATTCATCCGAGCAGTCGAATACGGCGCTCGTCAGATGGGGGTACGACTTGGACGACAGAACTGGCGCTGCCCGGCAGTGAGGCGCGGATAGCATATGTACAATCGCTGCGCTCAAGCGCGGACGGTGGTGCCGGTCCGCATAACGCCGTTTTTGACGCTGCAAGCGGAAACCTTCTCTTGACGATGGGGCTAGAGGGAATGCTGGTGCGCCGCGATGCCGCGCGACCAGATGCCGGGACGGGGATGTGGCACTGGATGCCGGTAGGCGACTATCGGTACGAGCGCCTTACGGCAATCGAGGCGATGACCGGCCTTCTGGGCTTGGAGGTATTCCTGGCGCTAAGCGCGATGCTTGTGAGTATTGCGTTCTCGAGCTGGCGTTTCTTTCGGTGGCCGATGCGATCTGTGACGGTGGTGTGGGCGTTGGGCATCGTAGGCACGCTCCTCATCTTACGCCCGGCACTGATGACCGGTTACGCTACGACCGTGGGCCTCTTTGCCAGCGTGGGGCTTGCGATCGGCAGCGTGATCTTGGCGTTCGTGTCGGGGGTGCGCATCTGGCAGCACAGCGTGTCGCGGCGATCGCGTGAGCTCTTGCGTGTGATCGCAGTCGGTGTTGTCACTGCCGTTCTATTCTTGTTACCTCTCGCCTTCTGGGCGGTTGGCCTGTTACCGTACTATGCGATAGCGATGTGGATCAGCGCAGTGTTGTTGGCGGTGTCGTGGGGGTATGCAGTGAGCAGAACAAGTAACGTTTCGGGGAAGGAAGACTCCGGCTGAGTTGCGGCACCTGCGACCTAGCCATGTGGCCAGTTGAGCCCTGGTCACATGGCTAGTTCTGTATCATTTTGGCTAAAAACATCAATTTAATGACTGTAAACTCTTGACACCGGGCCGGCAATTTGGTATACTAGTATCAGCTTAAAGGAGCGAGGCTAGGCCAGTTCCTTTAAGTCCAGGGAGTCCCGAGTGATTGGAGACAACCTATCGTAGTCGAAACCGGAGCAGTGGATATCGACTCAAGTAAAGTATGCAGCGGCAAGATTGCTGTGAACTTTAGGAGAGCAGATAGACGATAGCAAAGGGGACGATGTACTCGACGGCGATAGCTTTGCTAGTCAGCTTGAGAGCCTGCCTACGGGTAGCTCGCTAGTTGGTTTGGGAAGTGGAGCAGTAGAGTCCGAAGGTGATGTGGTACTTTCAATCCCGTACGCGGGAAAGGAAGTGACGTAGAGCCGAAGGGACGATAGGGGAGAAAAGGTCACTTGGGACCCCTTTTTTGTTAGGAGAGGTGCGGGAAGTGAGACTGCCGGGTGGGGAATGGGCCCTACCCGGCAGTCTTTTTGTGGTTGTGCTTTGTTCGCCTGTGAGTATACTGCGCCCCGGTCGATGGTTGGCCTGCCTGAAATGGCGGCGCCACCATCTGCTTGGTGTGGACAGTTCCCTTTATGACGTGATCATAGGAGTGCTCTGATGGTGAAACTGGAACCGGAAATCGATAAGACGCAGCTGCGTGAAATGCTGGCCCGTGACTATGGCGTGATGGTTACCGATCTGGCTTTCGTGCCTGCGGGGTGGATCTCGGCCTGCTATCGGCTGGCCGGCAACGACGGCACACAATGGTTCCTGAAGCTGCAACCCTTATCGGGGCCCCAGCCCACGGCAGCCAGCTGTCCGGCGTTCTACCTGCCTCTGAGCTTAGAACTTCGTAGAGGCGGCTGGC
>SLDA01000294.1 GCA_007125545.1 Thermoflexales bacterium
CACACTCCGCTTCACAGCTCACCTCCATCTCAGTTAGGGACGCGCTCTTGCGAGGGCAGCGTGACCACAGGCCTCCTCACGCCAGGCCCATTATACAAACAGCTCCGCCACAGAGCAAGGGCCCGGCGGACAACGACACATTCGTCGCGCCACCCTGTTCGGAGTAGAATGCTGTCTGGATCAAGCGGAGACAGGGTCAGCCATAATTCGATGGCTGTCAGCACCGGGTCTACCGGCTGACAGTGAGGCAAAGGAGTCCTATGGACAATTGGAGCACGGTAATCCTGATCACCGCGGGGCTGTTTGCGGTCGCCGGCCTCGCCGTTTTCGCACTGCAGAGCCGGCGCGAGGGTGAGCGTCGCGCTGCCCGCCGGTCGGCGGGCCTGGCGGTCCTGGGATTGGCTTTGCTCGCGCTCG
The DNA here is from genome assembly GCA_007125545.1 of Thermoflexales bacterium. Taxonomy (GTDB): domain Bacteria; phylum Chloroflexota; class Anaerolineae; order B4-G1; family SLSP01; genus PWVB01. The sequence goes on from SLDA01000294.1 coordinate 418, forward strand.
CCCTTGTGCTGCCGCCGGCGGTGCAGACCGTGCTCGCCCTCCTCCTGGGAGTTGGAGTAGCACTCGCGGCACTGCTCGTTTCCTTGCCCATCGGGCACGTCGCAGCGGGTCACGACACGCCACAGGACCGGGTGGACGAGCGGGAGACGATGTTCGCGCGCGCCCGGCTCAAACCGGGCAGTCCCGAGTACGCGGCCTACTACACACACCATCCCGAGCACCAGGCGATCGACGAACGGATTCGCGCTCTACCTGGTCTACTCTCACCGTCGTCGCCCAAGGCCCATCCCCTGCACTTCGCCGCCGCCGAGGCAAGCTTCCTCATTCCAGGCGCGCTGCGGGAGTGGGTGGACGGTCCCGTAGCCGCGGACGCGCTGACCCTGACGCCGGATGCCGCGACCACGTACCTCAAAGGCCTGACCCGCTACTACGGCGCGCGGACAGCCGGCATCGCCGCGCTGCAGCCGTATCACGTCTACTCCCACGTCGGGCGCGGCAGCGGGGAGTACGGCGCCCCTCTGACGGTCGACGATCGCTACGCCCTCGCCTTCACCGTCGAAATGGCACACGCCCTGGTGGGCGCCGCGCCGGACGCGCCGACGGTGCTGGAGACGGCCAAGGAGTATGCGGTAGCAGCGCAGATTGCCGTACAACTCGCCGCCTTCATCCGCGCATTGGGCTACACCGCACGCGCGCACATCGACGGCAACTATCGGGTCATCGCGCCCCTGGTGGCCCGCGACGCCGGACTGGGTGAGATCGGGCGGATGGGCCTCCTGATGACGCCGCAGCTGGGACCGCGCGTGCGTCTCGGCGTCGTGACTACGGATATGCCGCTGGTCGTGGACGGTCCCACGCCTCGTCCTGACATACTCGACTTTTGCCGCGTCTGCAAGAAGTGCGCCGAGAACTGTCCCAGCCGCGCCATTCCCTTCGACGACCGGCAGGAGATCGACGGGGCGCTGCGCTGGCAAATCGACAGTGGACGGTGTTTCCACTACTGGAACGTCATCGGCACCGACTGCGGGCGGTGCATGAGCGTATGCCCGTACGCTCACCCCGACACCCTCCCCCACAACGTGGTACGTTGGGCCAGCCGGCACTCCGGCTTTGCCCGGCGCGTGGTCCTCAGGCTCGACGACCTCTTCTATGGTCGCCAACCACCCCCGCGCCCTGCCCCGACGTGGACAACGGTAGATCTCGCGGATAAGTAGCAGGCCTATCGTCGTTCACAAGCATCTACCACCGCACCCGATCCATAGGGAGGAACCGTGTTTGATTTTTGGAAGCGGGTGTCCACGGTTGCCGGTGCTGCCGTGCACCGTCGACACCCCCGACAAAGGCCAAGCAATGCCGAACGCTGACTTAGGCCGCTGGGTTACACCGGACGGAATCGCGGACGGCATGCTGTTTCTCGCCTCCGAGGTTGCAGCGGAGCTCTGCGACAGAGGAGTCTGGGAGGAAAGAGGCTAGGAACGTTTCAATACCTTCAGCAGGGCCTCATACTCCTCGCGACACGCGGGGCAAGTCTGCAAATGCCGGTAGACGAGCGGCATCACAGCGCTCGCGTCCTTGCCTGCCAAGGTCATTTCGACATACCGGTCCAGATGCTCGAAGCACGTATCACAGCCAATTTCCCGCGCATAGGTTTGCAGAATAGTTAAGAGCAGGTTCGTCAGCTTTTTCGATTTCGCTTTCATCGCTAGATCATGCCTTGTTCAATCACTAGACGCCGAGACCGGCGTCTATCTTACTTTTCTGCCGAGAAGGTTCCCATGAACTCTTCAACGGTGACACCATGCGCTTCGAGCTGTTGCTTCAATCGCTTGCGGGCATCGTGAAGCAGTTTATAAAGAGCGTTGCGGTTTGTATCCATCCGCCGCGCAACCTCCTCCAGGGGCATACCCTTGATAGCGACAGCAATCAGCGCCTGGCGCTGGAGGTCCGTCAGCTCTTCCTGAATCAGTTGAGCCAGTAAGGCTCGCAGGTTTTGCTGGGTAACATCTTGCTCGGGCGAGACCTGGTCCGAGGGTAGCCAAGCAAGCGGCGAAGCATCTGCCGAGTCACTCCCAAGAGTCTCGGGAACGAGATCCTGTAATGAGACATTCTCCCAACGTTTGCGGCGCAACTCTGAGAACGCTACGCGAATCGCGATTTTGTGAGCCCAAGTCAGGAAGCGGCTCTCCCCACGGAAGGTATCGAGATTGTCGAGTATCTTGACCAACGCGTCCTGAACAAAATCCTCGATATCCGACTCCGTAATATGATAGCGTTGCTTGAGCGCATAGCGCAACCCGCGCAACAGACGCTCCCGTAGATCCGTGAGCGCCTGGGGCGAGGGCTGCCCCTCCAAGTCACGCAACCATAGGTCGTTTGTTCGTTCGTCGGTCATAGCAGGGCCTCTAAGCCTTCACTTTCCCCGTGCACCAGATTATAGAGGATCTGACCTGAGGGTCAACGCCAGGCGCACAGGGTCTAGGGGTTGCCTCTTGATAAGTCGAGGTGCCGGCGGTATTGACAGACATAAGAAAGATAAATATCAAGTGTCATCTTGTCCGCTCAGCTCGAGATGTACTTAACTGACGCGCCCTTCGGGGGCGACGGCTATCTGGTAGCCGTGGAGGGGAGCTGGAGCGAGTCCAGTCTCACCTGGGTAAATCAACCCTCCCACGACCTCAACGAGTACGACCACATCCGTTGGCCGGTTGGAACAACGGGATGGCAGTCCTGGCAGGCAACCGAGCTTGTCACGGAATGGGTGCGGGGCAGGCGGCCCAATCACGGGCTGGCGATAACGTCCAGGGGCCTCGCGACGCCGCCCTCGACGTTCCACAGCCGTGAGGGTTCCTCTGTTCTGGCACCGCGACTTTGCGTCGAGTGGGAACCCTACGTCAACGTGCTTGATCTGGACAACGTGGGTTGGGTCTCAGGTCGCAACTTTACAAGCAGCGCTTTCAGCGACTGGTTCAGCGAACTCAGCGGCCTGGGTTATATGATCGTGGATATCGAGGTGGATGAGATCGACGGGACGCAGCGCGTGGGCGGTGTGTGGCAGCGGAATACGGACAACCGCGGCTGGCTGCAAACGCGCAATATGACCCTGTCCGTCTTTGAAAGCCTCCAGCAGACCCGGGCAGAGGCGGGCTATCGCATGATCGACCAGGAAGTCTACGTTCTGGGCACGAGCACCTTCTACGCCGGTATCTGGATGGAGAATAGAGAGAACCTCCAATGGGCCAACTACTACAACGTAACGAGCAGTGAGTTCTCTACCCTCTTCTCCCACTACGCCGGACTGGGCTACATGCCCATCGACGTCGACGCCTATGTGATCGATGGGCAGCTGCGCTATGCGGCCATCTGGGTGGAGAACATCGAGGGCCTGGCCTGGCAGCTGTGGCGGGATATGAGCTCCCAGGCGTTCGCCGACAAATTCGCGGAGCTTTTTGACAACTTCCGGATGATCGATACCGAATCGTACCGGTTTGGGGGACAGCAGCTCTTCGCCGGCATCTGGGTCGAGAACCGGAATGGGCGCGCCTGGGCCCAGTACCGCAACTTGACCTCCAAGGGGTTCCACGAGAGATGGTCGGAGTTGCGCGATGCCGGATATCGCCTGATCAACTATGAAGTCTATCCCTGGAGCACGGGCTATCGCTATGCCGGCGTATGGCGACAGAATGGCAACCGGCTGAACTGGGAGCTTAAGGATGAGATCGATGCTTTGGTGCAGCAGTTCTTCGACGACGGAGATCTGCCGGGGATGAGCGTCGCCATCGCCCAGAACGGGCAGTTCCGGTATCTACGCGGTCTCGGCCATGCCGATGTCGCCAACAGTGTGGCGACCGACTCGCGCACGATCTACCGGCTGGCTTCGGTCAGCAAGGCAGTCGGCGGCGCCCTCGGCGTGCGGCTCTCACAACAGGGCCTGCTCGACCTGTCGGCGGGCTCTGGCACCTACATCGCACAGTTGCCGGCCGCGCACTCACACAGCGTCTTGCAGACTCTGACCCAGCGTTCGGGCATCGGTCACTACTCGGCCCACCCCTCCATCGTGGGTGCCTATGCCACAGCCCTGGACGCAGCAGAGCAGCTGTGGGACACACCCCTGGTCAACGCACCCGGCGCCCAGTGCACGTATAGCACGCACGCTTTCACGTTTGCAGGTGCGTCGATGGAGGCGGCAGCGAACGCACCGATCAGCACGATCATCGACAGTGTCCTGCGGAACCCTTATAACCTGACCAGTCTGCGCGCAGAGGATCGCAGCATCCCCCATCCCAAGCGCTCCCTGCTCTATGCGCAGAGCGGTGGGACGAACCAGGAGGTCTCAGCCGACGATCTCAGTTGGAAGGTGCTGGGCGGCGGCCTGGAATCCTCGGCCTTTGACCTGGCTCGCTTTGGTATGCGCCTGACCGACGGGACGATCCTCTCACCGGCGTCGCTTGCCCAACTATGGACGGCGCCCGACGGCAGCTGCAACTATGGGCCGGGGTGGAGCCTGGGCACACATCTCGGGAGCCAGGTGGTTGCACACCGGGGCACCCAGAATGGCGCCCGCTCCTATATCCGCGTCTATCCCGATGAGAACATCGTGATCGCCATCTTGACAAATCGCCGCACCGGCCACGATCCGCGACCGCTGGGCATCGACATCGGAGCCGTGATGCTGAATGCAGCAGCAGCCTCTACGGCCGGCATCAGTTCGCTCGACGTGTCCCAGGCGGAGATCGAAGAACCGGACGCCGAAGCGCTGCCGGACGAGTTCGTCGTCTGGCCGGTATCGAACCCGACCCTCGATCCTACACCTGAGGACCTTCAGGAACTCGAATCTGATGCGGAGGCCTTCTTCTCCGGAAACTACCTACCGCTCGTCATGCGCTGATCTCAAGCCTATCAAGCAGGGGTACGGTCGCGTGGGAAAGTATCCCCACGCGACCGTACCTTGACGTCGTGTTGCCTCTCCTCCTTTCCCGAGTCCTCTAGGCCTGCCACCGAACTCGCCTGGTGTGGAGAATCGGTCGATTTCGTGTACAATGAAGCCTCGCTGAAATGAACACACAATCAGACATCCGATCCGTCCGGAAGCGCGCGCGCCAAACGCAGGGATGCGGCGCACCCGGCATCGTAGTTAGCCCGATCTCACCTATGGCCTGCATCGCGTCGGGAGGCGTGTAGCGTGCGGATCCTCAACGTAACAGGCGAATATCCGCCTATGGAGGGCGGCGTCGGCGCCTACACGGCGCAGCTTGTGGCCGCACTTGCCGCGCTGGGACACGAGAACCATGTCCTCACGGGGTGCGCGCCGGATCTCCAGCCACCAGAACGCGAAGCAGACCCAGGAGAGGGTGTCACCGTTCACCGTACGATCAAACGCTGGGACGTGCGGGGGATGGCTCAGGTGCGGCGCGCCATCGTCCGGCTGGCCCCCGACGTCATCAACGTCCAATTCGAACCCGCCGCCTATGGCATGAAGGGGGCCATCTATTTCCTCCCGCGCATCCTGGGCCGCGCAACGCCCCCTGTCATCGCCACCTTCCACGACCTGCTGGAACCGTACCTCTTCCCGAAAGCGGGCCGGCTGCGCCCCTGGACCGTCGCCCAGCTCGCCCGCAGCGCAGCCGGGATTATCGTCACGAATCAAGAGGACAAAGACGCCGTCGCCCGGATCCTGCACACCGGCGGCGCCGTCGAAGGGCCCCCTACCCTCCGGCTCATTCCGATAGGTAGCAACATCGTCGCCGACCCGCTTCCCGACTTCGATCGGGAGCGCTGGCGCAAGCGGTACGGCCTGGGTCGAGACGACCTGGTGGTCAGCTTCTTTGGGTTTATGAATCGGACCAAGGGGATCGAAACGCTGCTCGAGGCCGCGTCCCGGATCAACGCGACCCGCGAGACGGGGCAGAGACCCGTACACCTGCTCTTCATCGGGGGGCGGACCGGTACGAGCGACGTGACCAACGTACGCTATGCCGACGAGGTCGACGCCCTGATCACCACCCTCAACCTCGACGCTTACGTCCACCGCACCGGCTTTGCGGAACCGTCCGAGGTCTCGGCCGCCTTCTATGCAGCGGACCTCTGTGCCCTGCCCTATGTGGAAGGCGCCAACCTGCGCCACGGCACGCTGCACGCCGCACTGACCCACGGCTGTCCGACCATCACAACGACCCTGGGCGACGAGACGCCGGAGCTCCGGGACGGCGAGCACGTGAAGCTTATCCCGCCAGAGGATTCGACCGCGCTGGCCGAGGCCATTCTGACCCTCGCCGGGAATGAAGCTCTGAGACGACAACTCGGGCGTGGCGGCGAAATGCTATCCCGACGCTTCACCTGGTCGCGGATCGCGGAGGATGTCGCCGGGCTGGCGGAGGATGTCGCGGATCTCACGGAGGATGTCGCGCTCCCCAAAGGACCCTTGCCGCGGCACCATGGTAGAATAGACGACCATGACAGAGAACCCTAACACACACGATCTGCCCACCAATTCAGCCCGTATGCCTGGTCCTTCACTGCCGCCGAGTTGGCCGGCGCGGATGGCTATGGTCGCAATCCTGACCGTGTTTGCCATCCTGGGCACCATCTACAGCGTCACCGTACCCATCTTCGAAGCATCGGATGAGCTCTGGCACTATCCCATGGTCGAGGTGATCGCCAGTACCTGGCAGCTCCCCGTGCAGCCGCTGGAGCCGGGCGCAAGCAGCGGTCCCTGGCGCCAGGAGGGAAGCCAGCCGCCGCTCTACTACGCGCTCGCCGCGGCCCTGACGGCATGGGTTGACACCGGCGATCTGCTGACCGTCTGGCAACCCAACCCGCACACGCGAGCGGGCGAGATCACGCCCGAACGCGACAACGCCAACCTCGTCATCCATAATCCGGAAGCTGAGAGCTTTCCCTGGCGGGGCACTGTCCTGGCCGTCCACCTCGTGCGGTTCTTCTCGGTGGCCCTGGGGATCTGGTCGGTCTACCTGACCTGGATGCTGGTTCGCGAGATCTACCCAACCCACGAATGGGTCGCCGTCCTCGCCGCCGCCGTTCATGCGTTTACCCCCATGCACCTGTTCATCAGTAGCTCAGTGAACAACGACAACCTAATCATTCCGCTCAGCACCCTGGCCCTGCTCCTGATGGTCAGAGGTGTGAAGCGGGCCGGAACGCCCCTGGCGCGTGCCGAACTCCGGCAGACGCTCGGCCTCGGCTGCGTGATAGCCCTGGCGCTGCTGACGAAGGCCAGTGGTCTAGCCTTGCTGGCGCTTGCCGGCGCCGCACTGGCGTGGGCCACCTGGCGCCGTCCGCAGCAAGTCGTATGGCGCACTCGTTTCGGACAGTTTGGGCTGCAGGTACTCGCATTGCTGGCACCGCCACTCGCGTTCTCCGGCTGGTGGTTCTACCGCAATGTCAGACTCTACGGCGATTGGCTGGGGTTCAACGCTTTCTACGC
>SLDA01000406.1 GCA_007125545.1 Thermoflexales bacterium
CCCCACGCGCCGCAAATTGCCCGCGACTTGCGGCGAGCTCTGGAGAGTGCCGGCGTGGAGCTGCAAGGCCTGAGGCGCTGACCTTTGCAGCTTCCCGAGACGGTAATCTGTAAATGACATATCCCTCGACCTATCCGCGCATTCTACCCAACGGCGAGGCTGCCTTCACCGTGGAGTTCGGCGATGCGGTTGATGCCGAGTTGAATCGTCGCGTCCACGCACTAGATGGGTCACTGCAGCAGCATCCGCTGCCTGGCGTAGTTGAATGTGTTCCCACATACAGGTCACTCTTGGTTCGCTACGACCTGCTGGCCGCCGAGGGCGATCTTGTTCTCGCTGCCTTGTGGGAGCGAGTAGTGCAGCTGTTCGCAACGGCGCCGCCTCCCGAGACTCGCGGCGAGACGATCGCTTCGGGTTCCGGTCGGCTGATCGAAATCCCGGTATATTACGGCGGCGAGTTTGGACGTGACCTACCGGACGTCGCCGCGCACTGTGGATTGGAGCCGGAAGAGGTGATCCGGCTGCACACACAGCCTCTCTACCAGGTGGCGATGCTTGGGTTTGCCCCGGGCTTTGCGTATCTGCTGAACTTGCCCGAGTCACTGGCAACACCACGGCTCGCGACCCCCCGGTTGCGCGTCCAAGCCGGGAGCGTCGGCATCGCGGGTAATCAAACCGGCGTTTATGCTCTGAGCACGCCGGGCGGGTGGCGGATCATCGGTCGCACTGACCTCCGTCTCTTCGATCCGGCGCGCTGTGCTCCTTTTCTCGTGAGAGCGGGGGATCAGATCCGATTCATCGCTGCGCAACCGGACGAGCATGTTACAGGTTCTTGAACCGGGCGCCCTGACCACGGTGCAGGACCGAGGCCGCTCTGGATGGGCGCGTTACGGCATACCGGAATCCGGTCCGATGGATCGAGCCGCCTTTACGGCGGCAAACCGGCTTGTCGGCAACGGGCCTGATGCCGGGGCTCTGGAGATTACGCTTACAGGCCCTCTGCTGTGGGCCGGCCACGATATGCTCATCGCGATCTGTGGCGCCGACTTTCAAGTGTGGATCGGCGGCGTCGCTGCACCGGGTTGGTACAGCGTCTTTGTGCGCGGTGGCAGCCTCATCCGCTTCGGTGTGCGGCGCGCCGGGGCGCGTGCCTATCTCGCGGTTGCAGGTGGGATCGTAGTCCCATCCTTCTTGAACTCTGTATCGACCTTTCTGTCAGGCCGCTTTGGCGGGCTGAAGGGGCGCGCTCTGCAAACCGGGGATCAGCTCGAGACCGGCGTGGACCCGTTGCGGCGCAGAGCTCACGAACTCTGGGCGGATGCCGGTGAGCGTTGGCCTGAGACACGCCGTCCCGCTTATAGCGGCACTCCCGAGTTGCGCATTCTGCTTGGACCGCAGGCTAGCTACTTTGCGTCCGACGCAGTGCAGGGCTTTCTCGATGCCCCCTACCGACTCTCCCATGCATCCGATCGAATGGGCATTCGGCTAGAAGGGCCGGTCGTACGCCACAGTGGCCCGACGGGCATTGTGTCAGACGGCGTTCTTACGGGGAGTATTCAGATCCCTCCGGATGGGCACCCCATTGTAATGATGGTCGACCACCAGACTACCGGAGGCTATCCCAAGATTGCCACGGTCATCCAGGCCGATCTCCCGCTCCTGGCTCAGTGCCTTCCGGGTGACAGCATCCGCTTCCGTGCCGTCACCCTGGCAGAGGCGCGGGCGGCAAGCACCATCTTCCTGAAGCGCCTACAGCCCTGGTGAGGTCGCTTGTGACGCCGCGGAGCGTCACAAGCGATTTTAGATCTCCCGTTTTAGCACGCGCACGATCTCTCCCACGTACAGACGGTGGAAGTCGCGTGCGGCGTAGTGCTGGTCGACGAGCCCGGTATCGATGAAACTCGTTTCCTTTAGGTCCTGGGCGTAGAGCTTACGACACTCTAGCACCAGACGAGCTTCCTCGAAATAGACCGCACCGGTCGCGCCCGTCACCGGTGTGAGCCCGGTTTCAGCGACCTTGTCCACATCTCGGCCTGAATAGCTGCCGCAGTAAGTTAATGCGTCCCGGTGCGCGGCATCGTAGAAGGTGAGCGTGAACGTCGGGCTAACCTCGATCAGCTCGTATGTGTAGCGCTGCGGGCGCACCACGACAAAGGCCACCGGGCGGTTCCAGAGAAAACCCAAACCGCCCCAGCTTGCCGTCATAGGGTTGTACTTATCTTCGTTACCCGCGGTAATCAGCATCCACTCTTTGCCGATCAGACTTATGACCTTTTCCTCAAGCTCGAGTGGATCAATCTCGTGAAACTCGCCACGCTCTGACATCTCTCCTCCTTCGTAATCTTATGCGCTGGGCTTCTTTTGTAGTCTCGTCTTGCCGAGCCAAGCCCCGACCATGTAGATCAGCGGTCGAGGAACGATCCGGCGGAGCGTTGCCAACAGCCGATAACCCAATCCCGGCACGGAGATGACCTGATCGTGCTCCAGGTCGCGCAACGACCGTTCGACGACGGGCTCGGGCTTCATCCATGCAAAATCCGGAATCGCTAACTTGTCGATGTCGGCTGTTCCCTGCAGTTCGGTCTCGATGAAGCCTGGACAAAGGCACTGTGCCCTGACGCCTGTCCCCATCAGCTCCTGGTGCAGGACCTCGGTGAAGGCTTGTAAATAGCACTTTGTCCCGGCATAGCTCGTGCTGCCGTAGATTGGGTAATAGGCCATCAGCGATGAGACGTTGACAACGGCACCACGCCCCCGACTCAGCATCGCGGGCAGCGCCGCCCGCGTCAGCAGGATGACGGCGTGGATGTGCAGCTTGATGATCTCCAGATGCCGGTCGATATCGCTGTTCGCAAACGTGCCTGAGAGCCCGAATCCGGCGTTATTGACGAGCAGGTTCAGGTCCGGCGTAGCGGCGATAACCTGAGAGACCCGTTCGATGCCCTCCTGGGTTACCAGATCCGCGGTTACCACTGCCGCTTCGACACCGTACTCGTGGGCGAGTTTCCTCGCCAGGGCCTCCAAGCGGTCGCGTCGCCGCGCCACCAGAATCAGATTGTAGCCCCGCTGCGCCAGCTTCGTCGCATAGGCCAGGCCAATTCCACTGGATGCCCCCGTGACCAGGGCGGTCAACCGTTGGCTTGATGCCACCTCTTTTTGGGTTAGCAGTGGTGATTGCTGCCGCGCGCGTTGGCGGGTCCACCAGCGTCCGGCGGCGATAGCACTTGCAGCCGCGCCTACTATTAGCCATAAAGGACGATTGCCGGTCTGAAGCTCATGCTTATTCATGCGTGTTTGTACCAGCGGCTGATGGAGTATTCCGGCTCGAAGCCGAGGAGGGTTCGAGCCTTGTCGATGCTGACCAGCGTTTCTGTCCCCTCCAGGGGATCCTTGAGCGGCACGTCGGGATAGAAAAGCTCGGTCAGCTTTTGCGTGGGCACGCCTGCCGAGTTATGACTGTCATTGACCCACAGAGGGTAGCTGCCCTGGTAGTCGGCCAGGAGTCCCAGCTCGATAGCTTGCGCCGAATCGCGGGCATCGATGCTGGCCCAAAAGTTGCTGTAGCCGAACATAATACCTGCATAGGGCAGATCGCGGAGATCGCCCCAGTTGCCGCCCACTTCGAAGGCGCGTGCCTCACGAAGGCGGTCGTGTTGCGCGACGATCTCCTGCGCGATGCGCTGCTGCTCCTCCTCCGGCTTTGAGAGCAGTTCCTGGTAGCTGTCCATTGTTCGCCCTCGCCAACCCTGCATACGCTCTTCGTTCTCCTTGGTCACCTCGTATACCCCCGGTAGACGCAGGAAGACGCTCGATATCTCCTCCCTGCGCCAGAAGTAATATCCGATCTCCTCCATGACTTGCTTGGAGAAGGAGTAGGGGTCGGTGGTGAAGCTCGGGTGCGCCTCATCCATCGGGAAGTAGAGGAGGCTGAAGCGCTTGATTCCGAAGTTATAACCCAGCGCGTTGATCGAGCTGGCGCTGACGATACGCCGAATCCCGGCTTTCGCCGCAGCCTCATAGACGTTGAAGGTGCCCATATCGTTGGCGTGGAAGATCTCGTGCCCCGTCCCATTTGCGGGATTCGGGATGGCGGCCAAGTGTACGATACTATCTATGCCTGCCATACAGGCCATCAGACATTCAAAGTTAACGATATCGCACTGCTTGTAGTCGGCGCCCTCAATCTCGATGCCGGGAGTGCGCCCTATCACGGTTACTTCGTGACCATGACGCACCAGCCGTTTGGAAGCCTCGCGGCCCACGGCGCCGGTGCCGCCGGTGATTAAAACTCGCATGTAATGCCTCCGTAGTGGTTCAAGAACGTGTAGCTCTAGAAATAATCGGGTCTCCAGACGAACGCGGCATGCCGCGGGAAAAGACCCTCGAGCAAGGATACCACATCTTGCGCTTCTGTGTCACCGGGCTCCAAGCTAACGGCTGCCTCGCTGAGGACATCCTGGATGCTCCGGTACCCCATCATAAGCTGCATCAGTCTGTCCTGGGTCAGCGTCAGACGCACGACTCCGGGGTCATTTTCCCCTTCCGACGCCTCGTCACTCTCTGCCAACTGGATGCTATCTCCGCTGAAGATCAAGGTCGTGACCCCCAGTTCCGTCTCTATCCTGAGAGCATCAGGTGCATCGAGCGTGCGCAGCGCGCTCCGGCGTACCTTGAGAACGGGTAGGTATTTCTCTACGAGTGGTTGCTGGTTCATAATCCGCATCATGCAATCCTCATGGCGCGGATACTCAATCCGCCAGACGGTCCCGAAGCGCTGCACATACTCGGCAAAGGGATGGTCTTGGGGCAGGAAGAACGTGATGTTCTCGCACCGCTTCTTGATTGCCTGTTGAGCAAACGTATCAAGTAGCGTCGGGTAGAGCTCCGGGCTCTCAGCTTCCACTTCACCGACCTTAACCTCAGTGGGTCGCTTGTCCCACACCGCATAGCCCAGCAGGGACCCGGCGTCGTCTTCCCAGAGCTTCGTCTCCGCCTGTACGCCCCAGTGCGTGCCCTTGGTGAACTGTGTGAAATGGGTAAGGTCCCGCACTAGAGTTCCAGTGCGGGCCGCGTTCTTCCGGTTGTAGAGCTCGATGACGTTCTCCATATCCCGACTTTCGATTGGCCGTGACGCGATGGTCCCCATGTTGCCCCGGCCCGCGTCTTCAGCGTCACGGGTTTCGATCTCGAATTGAATCGTGGGCACGGCGCTCGCATAGCCGAACTTGGTGTAGAAGTTGGCAATGCCAAAGAGCATCGAGACGTCATACCCTTCCTCGATCATATAGGCCACGGTGTCTGCGTAGAGCTGCCGCATGTAGCCCTTCATTCGGTGCTCTCGCTCCGTGAATACGTCGCCGATGCCGGCCATGCGTACATGGGCGGTGCCGATACGCATCGTGTAGTCGATGACCCAAAGGTGGCAGACCTCTTCGTTGTCAATGCGCATGACGCGCTTATGGCTGCGGCCCTGGTCGATAGTTTCAATTTCCATTGAGCATGGCTCCTTCACAGTGAGTGGGTGTCGCGTCTTAATCTAGGTACTAAAGGTTGATGAGGGTATCCTTATCCGCGACCGGAACTCGGGCGTGCCCCTGACGCCGAGATTGAGGTGGAAGAGCGATCCTGCTAGAGGACCCTCCTCTTCCCGGTTGTCGGTGCTCGCCGTAGTGACATACATATCGGTGTAGTCTTCCCCGCCAAAGGTCACGCTCGAGACTTTGGGGACCGGGAATGTGATTCGGTCCAGCTCTACGCCCTCAGGGCTGTATTTGACCAGGCAGTGCCCGTCCCAGCGAGCCGACCAGACGTTACCGTCAGCGTCCACCGTCATACCGTCGGGATGGCCCTGGCCCGGTTCTTCGGATACCTCAGCAAAGGGGCGTGGATGTGAGATGGCGCCCGTCTCTTCGTCATAGTCGAAAAGCGTGATGGTGGCTTTGCGAGTGTCGGTGTAGTAGAAGCCCTTGCGGTCGGGCGTAAAGCCCATGCCGTTGGAGAGCCCTACGTCATCCAGCAGCAGATCCAGCGTTCCATCTGGGTCCAGTCGGTAGAGATGGGCGGCACGGTCAGCCTTCGGCATCGTGCCGCAGAATACGCGACCCGCAGGATCGGCAATGACATCGTTAAAACGATTATCGCGCTCCGCCGGAATCTCCTCGATGACAACCACCAGCTCCTGGTCTGGATCGCCGTAAGGATCCCAAAGCGCCACTCTGCCCTGTGCCATAAATAGGAGGAGCTGACCATCCTCTTGGATCGTGAAGCCTCCGATGGGCGGTCCTTCGAACACGAGTTCGTGTTCCTCGGTTGCCGGATGGTACTGGAACAATTTGCCATTAGGAATGTCGACCCAGTAGATCACTTTCTGCTCCGGGTGCCATAGCGGACCCTCGCCGGTAGCACAATCGACATCTGCGACCACTCGCGGATCCATATTATGCCTCCTTTCGTTTCTTCAGCGGATAAGCTCCGAACTCTGCCACCGCCTTGTGAAGCGCCTCAATGTGAGCTTCGGGCCAGGGCATGCCCTGATCCGGGCCACAGAAGTAGCCACCCTCACGCCCGAGTTGCCAGATCCGCTCCGCAACCTCTGCCCGGATAGCCTCCACCGGTCCTCTGACGAGGGTTATGGAGCTGACTGCCCCCTGGAGGGCCATCCGCCCCTGCGTGATTTCGCGCAGTTTGGGAAGGTCGTTCGCGGTCGCCTGGATTGGATTCAGAATGTCTACACCGAGGTTGATAAACGTTTCCAGGAGCGGCATAATGTGACCGCAGCTATGGAAGTTGATGAGCACCTGGTGCTCTCGGTAAAAGTCGAATAGCCTCCGATACTCCGGGATCAGGAACTCCTCGATGACCTTTGGGGAAAGCAACAATCCTCGCTGCGTGCCGAGGTCGTCGCTCATACCTACCATCTCCACACCGGCTGCTACGTAATGACGGGCGATGCCCAGGTGGAAATCCATAATTCTGTGAAGGAGCGCCTTCGCGGCGACAGGTTCGGCGTGGAAGTTGATCATCATTGCTTCCATTCCAACGAGCATGTAGCTCTTTTCCCACAGCGTGTCGCGGTGCGAGCCGGTGAGAAAAGTTGCCTTCCTATTCCAACCCTTGGCCTGCTCGTAGATCTGGTTGCAGATGCGGGGATCGTCGGGGTCGGGCCAGGCATAGCTGTCGAGGGACGTCGACAGGTACGCAAGTGGGTGCCCGCGTGGGAATGCCATGACACCCTCCTGTTCTCGATGCCAGCGGACTCCCCAGATGTCAGTCCATTGCTCCCCCACCGGCAGATGGTGGCCGCCGCCCTCGAAGCCTTCGTGGTTGGCCCCATAGAAGGAGATGGGGTGTGTTGGGGGCGCGGTTAGAACACGTTCGGGCTTGCCAAACTCGATGATCTGCCGGGCGTTCTTCTTCTCGTTCATCGTGTGAGCTTGCTACCTCACAGTCCCAGTGTCTGTTTCAGCTCCGGACGAGAGGGATTATCGAGTACCGTTCCATCGGGCAAAAGCAGAGTTGGCACAACCCAGGCCTTTCCACGCAACGCGAACAGCTCGTCCATGGCACCGGGATCCCGATCGATATCCCGGTACTCGTAATCAATGCCCAGGCGATCGAGATGCGCACGCATCAACGTGACACCAGGGCACCACCTCGCTCCGTAGACAATCAGCTTCGACGTAGGTTCAGACATAGACACCTCTTCACTAAGGTTACTCCTGGAAGACTTCCGCCAGTGCAAAGGCAGCCGGCTTCGGCTCTCCCTCAAAGTCTATAATGGATGTGTTAGCGGTGCAAGGGTAGCTGTCGTGTCCCATCCATACAATGAAAGCGCCACAGGCGGGGAAACGGCTCTTACAGGCTTGTGCCGCAATCCGCAGCGCCTCCGCCTGTCGCGCCTGCCCCCACGCCACATATTCCTCCAGTGACTGTGGCTCCCGGCCCAGCTCTGCCACGAATCGGGGCCACTCGATCCACCAGGAGGTCCGCCGCCAGAGCGGGTTGGCGTAGGTGCCGGGATAGGGATCGAGGGCCCCAGCATAGCGCCGGATCAGCTCTGCGGAGCTGGGGCCCGGCGAACCCACCTCGGTGCGCGCCAGGGCATCGTCCCCGGACCAGTAAATCTGCCACGACTCCAGGTCGGTCTCCAGTTTCCACGGACCGTGAACGTCCCAATGAATTCCCTTGCCGAAGTCCGACACCATCGCACCAAAAGTCGGACCCGATGGGGATGTGGGTAGGTAGCGACGGGTCGGGTCCATCTCTGCGACGATATTGCCCAGCCTACCTAACAGGGGATGGCTGGTGTCGAGTGGACCTGCATCCGGTCCACGTGCCCCGTCCCGGTCGTTCTGCAACTCATTGCCGCCGCACCAGATGAACAGGGCGACGTGGTGCTGGCGCCGTCGTATATAGGAGCGAGCGATGGCGGCTTGTGCCGCGATGCTCTCGGCATCGTCAGGTGCGTAGTTGTCCACGCCCGAGGAGGAGAGTGGGAACTCCTGCCAAACCAGCAACCCGAGCTCGTCACAGAGATTGTAGAAGATCTCCTTCTCCAGGAAGGCCCCGCCCCACACACGGAGGACCGTAACGTGAAGATCGCGGTAGAGCTCCAACCGCTGCCGGTAGGCTGCGTCATCCACATCGGCGAAGTTAGGGCGGATGGGCGTCCAGTTGAATCCTTGCAGGAATACCTCGTGCCCGTTGACTACACAGAGCCAGGGATCGGCGGACTCGGGCGCTCCCGCGCAAGGGCGCCATTCCACGTGTTTGAAGCCAACCGTTCGCTCTATCCTCTCGATCGCGCGCCCCTCTCTGTCTAACAGCGCCATGGTCACCGTGTAGAGTGGCTGCTCTCCGTGTCCGTTAGGCCACCACAAATCTACTGTCAGCTCACGCCAGGTCAGTTCGAATACGGACGTTTCTGGTTGCAGGACGATTCGCTGCTCGCGCACCGGAGCGGATCTCTCGTCTTCGTCGCCCTGCCTGCGCAGCGCGCAGTGTAGGGTGAGCGGTACATGGCTCTCTGCAGTCACGCGTCCCCATACATGTAGCTCCCCACTGGACTCCGGGTCAAGGCTCACATCCGTCGTCACGCTTAGCTCGCTGATTTCGGGTCCCTTCACGATCTCCAGGAAGAGGGCGTCCCAAATGCCGATCTGGACGAGGCGCGCTGTCCAGTCCCAGTGATAGTTGAAGCGGGGTTTCCACTCCGTCATGCGCGAAGTGTACCCAAATTGACCCAACCAGCGCGGAGGACACTCAAAAATGATCTGGAGTACATTTGTGCTGGCGCTCGTGTCCGTCCGAGGTTCATCCTCAACCGGGCCGGACTCCGGCGTGCTCAGGTGTGGTGTCAGATCGATGATCTGCGGCACGAAACTGTTGTCGAAGGTCGCGATATCCCACCCATTCAGACGGATTAGACCGTTTCCATCAAGACCCAAGCAGCGCAGTCGCACGGTCGCTCCCTCCGAGTTGCCGATCCACGCATCGGGCAGCCGCACTTCGTAGATCCAGTGCCGGTTCTCCACCCACTCACAGGCGCGGGCATTCAAGCCGAGATTCCAGTCGGGCAGTTCGCCGGCATCCAACAGTGCCTGCTGTACGGAGCCGGGTACCGGCGCGGGAATCGCGGGGATCTCGGCCAATTGCGTCTCGCCGATCTCCCTCGTTGCGCCGAGCCGCCACGCGTACGGTACAAAGCCGGCCACGTGCCAGCTCAGTCTGCTCAGATCATAACGGTTGTTCACATCCGCTCTCCATACTTCATCGATATCACCTACACGTGATCCAGCGGCATCACGTACGCGGGGACCGGCAGGAGGGCCAGCAGCCCTGGAGGCAACGTCGCGTGCGCTTGAACCGGCGGACCCCCGAGGATCAAGCGTGCCGCCTCGATCGTGTCTAGCTCCACCTGTGAGCTGGCATACCCACCCTCTTCGATGTGAACCGTGCCCTTCTCCACCGTGAGGGTCGTGGCGGTGGTGCGGTCGTGCTCCTTGATCCGGACTGTGACGGCAAAGTCACGGAGCGACGCCGCTCGTGCGTTGAGGAACTCCTGCGCGCTGAGCAGTAAGTGGGTCAAGTCGTTGATGCGATACATCGTGGTACTGTCTCCGCTCCAATAGGAACTGACCGGCAACAGCCGTCCCAGCCGTGCCTCGTCCCACATAGACAGCTTCCACGTTGCTCGTTCGCCGAAGTTCCAGTCGAGCATAGCGTGTATCATCCCCGCCTCTCGACCGGAGGCTGACACGAGTTCGAGGATGTGGATATGGCTCCTGCCCTGACCTCCAAGGATAGCGTACCCGTCCTCAGCGATCCAGAAGCGTAGGTCCATTTTCTGTAGCTGGCGCTCCAGATCCGGTCGGATCGCGTGGCACTCGGGCAGTTCCTGATACCGGCGGATCACCTCCAAGGCTTCTTCGGCCAGCACCTCCTCGACCTCGACGGGTTCCACTTTGTGCCACCGGAGGGAGCGAGGGGAGAAGTGCACCGTGTAAACCGTGGAGGCTAGCTCCCAACCGAAGGTGTTGTAGCGCTGCCGGTCGCCGCCCAGCCACCCGATAGGATAGCCGATGCGCCGCATCTCGTCAACGATATGGGTCATCAACTGAGTCATGTAACCCTTGCCCCGCGCGCTGGGCGCGGTTGAGACCGCCCCGATGCCGCCGATCGAGAGGCGGACGCCGGCAATCACCATCTCGATAGGGTAAAGCCCCACGTGGGACACGATCTTGCCGTCTTCATCGACAACGTAGGCCCATTCGAGCGCCCTCTCTGTGGGCTGATATAGGTGCGGATAGGCGCGTTCAAAGAAGCGTTTGGAGTGCCCAAAAGCGCGCTCGACATACCGCATAAGGTCTTCAAATTCCTCGGCCCGTACGTGACGGATTTCGGATGGCATAGTGGCTCCTTCTTGGCTAGTTGTTAAGACGGGACAGCCGCTTTTGGCAGTCCGTCCCCAGCACCTTAAACTGGTATCACTACATCTCTAGTCTGACCGTCGCAATCTCCCACGGCCTCAGCGTCAGACTGAGTCTGTTGTTTTCCACGGCAAGCGGTTCGGGCCGGCGCTCCAGCATATTGACTTTCGCTGCGCTCTCGACGGGGAAGGGTAGTTCGAAGGTCGCCTCCCCGCCCACGCCCCGGTATTCGTGCAGCCGCAGGATAAGCGCGTGTCCCACCTCAGCCCACTTCACCGCCGCAAGGCGGACGGTGTCCGCGGTAAGGACCGGCATCGTGGGCAGCTCCGCTCTGCCCTCCAAGGCGAACAGCCCGGCATTGAAGCTCTCGGCATCGGAAATAACCCTACTTTCGGCAAAAGGCCGGTCGTAGGCGGTGAGCGCCAACTCGAACGCATGGGCTCCCTCGTCCCGCATCCCATCCCAGGCGGTCATCGTGTAGAACTCCGGCTCGTGCAGATACGTGGGGATGACAGGGCTCCTCAGCAACGAGATCAGAAGGAGTTCGCCTCCGGGACTGCTCTCCGTTTCGGCCATTGGTTCCATACGGTAAGAGGGCACGCCCTTGTTGAACAGGGCCACTGACGCTGACGCGCCCTCCACACCGGCCCAGTTCAGGGCGGGCCAGTCGCCGTTCGCGCCCGCCCATCCGAAGGTAGGTTCGTAAGGGGTACGCGTCAGCATCCCATAGGGGATTTCGTAGACGTGCCGTCCGGCGAAGGGCACGGGTACCGCCATCCGTACACGATGGTTGAAGGCGTCCCAATACGCTCCAACCTCGACCTTGATTCTATCCAGACCCTCTACCAACGCGACGGTGACCACCGCGTAGAGAGCCGATCCCGAGAACCCCATCTCCCGGGGCGTTATGACCTCGAAGACCAGGCGTTGTATGGCCTCAGTGCTCCCGATTTCGGAATCCGGAGGAACTAAGCGGGTGAAGCGTGCCAGCCCGGTGCGCTCTTGGTCAGAATGGAGGGTGGCCCAGGGCGATCCCTCGTCATGCTCAAGGATCAGTTCCAGCGGGCGGAATGCCGCTGTCGTCGTCAGGGCGCGTCCCAGTTGCTTGTCGTAGATCTCGGTGATGCCGGAGCCATCGGCCTCGATGCGGAAGCGGGCGTTCTCAATAAAGGTGTGGCCTTCCGGTTCCGCGGGGCTCTCCGTGCCCGGAGCGAGATCCTGAAATGCGGTTGCTTCTGCTTTCACGGCACTCTCACTCCCGATCAACCGGTAGTGCCGCGCGCCGAATGCCGGCACGTCTCTCGCGACGAACGTCACCTGCCATGTCCCCTCTTCGTCTTGGTGCAGATCGAGCAGCGGGACCCATTTGCCTGCCTCATCGATAAGGGCCGGCCGCTCCTGAATATCCTCCAGGAGAACTGTGCAAGGCTCCGTAGTCGCACTTGCACGGGGGTTCAGAACCGCCACACTGCCCGGGGAGGGTACGACCAGGTCGGAGACGATCCCCTGCCAGAGCTGGGCGGTTCGGACGTCAATCTGTTCCCAGATCTCCTGTAGCTCGTCGTAGGCGGGGTCCACGTGCGTCGCCGTGATAGCATCGTGGAACATCGTGAAGAAGAGAGACTGCCAGATCCCATCGATCTCTGCGGCGGGATAGCGCGTTCCGCGCAGCGTTGCCATCACGGCAAGCGCTTCCGTGCCTAGAATCTCGTATTCTTGCCGTCTGCACGTCTGCTTGGTCCTGATCCGGGTCACCCAACAGCCCGAGTTGTTCGGGTTCAGCTCGACTCCGGGATGGATGTCCTCGGGGTCGGGATCGTCGATCGCGTCGATCCAGGCCTGAACGTGGGGGAAGAGCTCTTCCTCCAGCGCGAAGGCGACATCATAGCGGTCCCGGAGTGAATCTGCCCATGCGATGATTTCGGGGTTAGGGAGGAGCTCCTCCGGAACGATAGGCACGATGGCCACCCCTGAAGGTGGCAGCGCATCGACGCTCGGATCCTCCGGCAGCCAGGCACGCTCTGCATCATTGATGCCGCGACCGCGACACGTTGGGCATAGATCGCTGTCTGATCCCTCCGCCATCCCTAAGTCCGCGCTGCCTGTTCCCAGGCACGTCGGGCATGGCGCGTATTTGGTGTTACCTCCACCCTGCGCAGCAATAGGTGGGTTCGCGTGCAGGATAGTGCTTCCATCGACCCCGCGCCAGTAGCGACCTCGGGCCGGCGTGTAGCTCATACCGGTGGCCCAGGGGATCTCACAGCCGCGCAGAATTTGTGGCAGCTGCGCTGAGTTCCCGAAGGCATCATTACGCACGGCATGCCGAGTATGCTGTCCGAACGTACGCTCCACCCAGAGTAGGCCGACGAGGTAGTTACGGATGAGGCTCTCGCCGAGAATCATGTTGCTGTCAACGATCTGTTCCCCGCCCCCCGTGACACCGAAGCGCCCTTCCTCTGCTAGCCGTACTAGATTATCGTGTTCTTCAGGGTACCATTCCAGAAACTGACGCGCGACGAAGGCGCTTTCGGCCTGAAACTTGTACTCGCTATGGTCCTGAGTCAGAGCCAGATTGTCCTGCATATAGTAGGCTTGTAGGTCGGCATAGGCTATATACGTCTTATCTTCGTGGATGAAGTGGCGCTCCCAACACCGCCGCCACATCGGATCGAAGTGATTATTGATAAGAATGAACAGCTTCAACCGTGAGTCTTCCTCTGTGCTCATAATGACCTCCCTGTCTACAGATCCTGTACATCCAGCCGCATGCGGTAATAGGACAGTCCATCCTCGCCCACGAATTCCCCGTACCCGATGAAGCCTTGTTTCTCGTAGAGGTGCTGGGCGATCACATTGTCGGTTACCACAGTCAACTCGACCCGGGGGAGCTCCTGCTCGCGTGCCCACGCCATAACGGCGGTCATCAGTTTTGTGCCCAGACCGGTTCGCTGGCAGGCATCGGCCACCGCCAGGCCGAAAACCGGCTCCGGCTCATGGAGGTTCCAGATAAAGCTCCAGCCTACCACGTCGTCTCCCTGCCACGCCACCACGTCATACTTGGTTGACAACGGCCCTGCATTCCCGATTGCGATGTGCCTGCAGACCTCGTCTGTCGTCGTCTCACCGACGGGCCGGAAGGTGCGCTTTGATGCCGGACTCAACTTGTTGTAGAAGGCGGCCAGCGCCGGAGCGTCGGAGACCTGCAATCGTTCAATCCGTACCTCGGCTACATTCATAGGGTATCCGCTACCTTGGATGGACCGGCTGTCGTTGCGGGCCGCCCCACCGCAGTGAAGCCGAGGCTCGTCTCCAGATAGATCTCGTCATCGATCTTCTCACGAACGGGGGCCGAATGGTCGGTACGCACAACAGTTACTTCCACCTGCTGCGCGCCGGCTTCCTCCGCCATCATAAGAAGGCGCGGCGAGACTGTGGCCTCAGCATAAGCAACCCCTTCAGCGAGCGTGTCAAAGTCGCGATTTCTACCATTCGTTCCAGGCTCTGCACCGTCAAAGTTGCCCGGCAAGTGCACACGGTAGAGGACGCCATACTCCACGGGCCGGATCAGTACGCGCATCCGCTGTACCACGCTACCCACGACGGCGCCAATTGCATTGGCGACACCGGCGTGCTCCGGCAGGATGAGGTCGGTGTTGAGTGATTGGGCCACATGTGGCATGTAGGCGCTCACGGGAGCTCCGACTGCAACAATCGGCTGACGAAGGCTGAGCTTGCAGGCCAGGTCCGTGTCGTTGACGAGATCCAACGCCCTTGCCAGCAGCCCGGCGCTTACCGGCTCTCCCTCCCAATCGGGGGGCGCAATCTCGTCGGTGAGCACCTTGGTCACCAACTCTGTGGAGACGTGACGCGACACCGCGTCAACGACCCGCTCACAAAACGCTTCCGGCGAGAGCCCTAGTTGAGCGGCCAACAACTCTGCGCCGAGCCGGGATGCTTCACTCTCCCACGCCTCGAACCGTCCCAAGACATGCAGCGCGTCGGTGGGGGTGAAGCCCACTCGCAGGACGACTTGGTTGTTCACTAACCGGTTGACGCGGTCCATCAGGAAGGCTTTGTAAGCAGGATCCTGCGCCAGCGAGATCAACGAGACCGGTCCGCGCGACAGGCGTTCGACCAGCGCCCGATCCACATCACCGGTCCGCCCCGACTCCGCCTTCATGGCCCGGCGCGGGATCAGGAACTGCCCGAGCAGTGGAAGCAGCGGGCGCTTCTTCACGAGCTTCTGCAGCCGCAGCTGTTCGAGAATCTCCGGATGCTCACTCCCCAGGCGGCATAGCGGCAGGACACGCTGGGGGCCGACGGCGAGAGGTTCCTGTATGCCGCGACCTTGCACGGCGCCGGAGGCCGGCGTGAGCTGAATGTGACTATCCCCACCGAGCCCGATGGTGTGGACATCGGCGGCTTCGATCATCGTGCGCCAGCGTCCCACCTGCGCGCCTTCGGGGTTCAGGCGCGGGTGGCCGTCGCGCAGAGCGGCGATGTCGGTCGTGGTGCCCCCCACGTCGACGACCCAGACATCCTTGTGCCCTCCGATATGCCACGCCCCCATGACACTCGCTGCCGGCCCCGAGAGGATCGTCTCGATAGGACGGCGGACAGCCCACTCCGACCGGACGAGCGACCCATCTCCCTTGACGATCATCAGTGGCGCGCCGACGCCGGCATCGTCCAGGATCGTGCGTACCGTTATGATTAGGTCGCGTAGGGTGGGGATCAGGCGGGCGTTGAGTGCGACCGTCGTGGCGCGGCGGATTGCGTTCAACTTGGTCGTCAATTCGTGCCCGCAGGTCACGGGCAGCTCCAGCCCGTCACGTGTGGCCAGCTCCTCGATCAGCGCCTTGACCCGCAGCTCGTGCGACGGGTTGCGGACGCTGAAGTAGCTGGACACGGCAAAGGCCGCGACTCGGCCCATCTGGGCCTGGATCTCGCGCCGCGCCGCGTCCTCATCCAACTGCCGGCGCTCCTCTCCGTCAATGCTGTGTCCACCCTCCAAATAAACGACGTTATCGGTCACCAGCTCCTCGGTGAACTCGCGCTTGCGGATCAGCTCGCGGTCGTAGCCGATCAGGATTAGGCAAACAGGGCTGCCCTGTCCTTCCACAATGGCGTTCGTCGCGAGCGTGGTGGAAAGGCCAACCAGGCCCACGTCGCCGGCATCGACCGCTCGCGCCTCGTGCCCATTAAGTCGTGATTCGGGCTCAAATACACTCCGGATCGCAGCCCCGATGCCGAGCGCGAGGTTGCGGTGTGTGGTTAGGGCCTTGGTTGCCGCAAGGACCTGGCCCGAGTCGTGATCGAGGAGGACTGCATCGGTATAGGTGCCGCCTGTGTCAATTCCCAGTGCAATTGTCATCGCTATTGAAGGTCTCCTATAATCCTGTGATACTTCCGACGATTGTCTCTGATATGCCATGATAGCCGGTATCGAAGATCAGGGTCTCTGCCAATTCTAGATCCATATCGGCTGTGGAGGAGACTGGCTTCGGGTAAACCGGAACCTTTGCCCCCTGCCTGACGTAAAGCGGCATCCGCTCCAGTTCCACCGCGACCTCTTTGAGCCAGCACGGGCCCTCGATCAGCTCGCCGGTCCAAAAATCCACCCATCCGCCCACGGGCAAATACACGTTGCGAATGCCCGCGGCGTTCATAATCGGGGCGACCAGAAAGTCGCTTCCGAACAAGTATTCGTCGTCGATATGCCAACAGGTCGGGTCCTCCTCATGCGCCAGGACCAGCGCACGGAGCAGGGGCAGGCCCGTCTTGATAGTCTTTGCCGCCTGTGCCACGATGTAGGGAATCAGGGCATAACGCAGCTTGAGCCACTTCCGCGCGATATCGGCCACTGCCGGGTAGGCGTAGGGCTCCCGTGGCGTCGTCCCGTGATACCGGAGATGAGAGGAAAAGACGCCGAACTGAGTCCAGCGGACGTATAGCTCGTCAGAGGGCCAGCTTGCCATAAAGTCGGGAAGGCCGTGGAATCCAGGCACATCGTGGCTCCAGTAAGCGAAGCCCGAGAGCCCGAGTTGCAGGCCGCCGAGGAGCGACCCGGCGAGCCCATCCCAGCTGCAGGCAGCGTCCCCGCCCCAGTGGACGGGGTAGCGTTGGCATCCGGCCCAACTCGTCCGCGCCCAGATGATGCCATCGCCGGTCACCTCTTGGGTGATTTCGAAGGCAGCCCGCTGGTAGAGCAGGCCGTAGAGGTTGTGCAGTTTCTCGGCGGACAAATCGTGGAAGTCGCCGTTGAAGTCCAGCTCCTCGCCGAAATCGGTCTTGATTGCGGAGGCCCCCATCTCTAGCAGTCGCGCGACCATACGCTGATACCAGTCGACGGCGTCGGGGTTGGAGAAGTCGATCTGGCCCGCGACGCCCTGCGCCGAGAAGTCCGACTCAGCGGCGGCGTCCGAAGGCACGCCTTCGGGCAGTGCGGCCCTTTCGCCGGCAGCATCCGGCTTCAAGGGTGCCAGGTAGCGTCTGGCCGACGCTTCTTCCAGTAGCTTGTTGCCTGGTCCGATATTGGGCGTCTGCCAGAGTGTAATCCGGAACCCCTGCTCCCGCATCTTGGCCATAAAGCCTGCCGGGTCGGGGAATCGCTCTTCACTGAACTCCCACTCGCAGACCCAGTCCTTGGCAAACCAACCTGTATCCAGGTGCAGGACGTCGCAGGGAAAGTCGCCCTCACGCAACCGTGCTGCGATTTCGCGTACCTCGTCGGCGCTGAAATAGGTCATGCGGCTCATCCACGTCCCGTAGCTCCATAGCGGCACCTCCGGCGGGAAGCCGGTGAGGCGCCGGTAGGTGTGGAGCACCCGCTCCACACTCCCCCCGCCGATGACGAATAGGTCCAACACAGGTTCTTCGATCAGTCCCTGAGCCGCACGCGTGGAGATGTCCGCCAGAGAGAGCCGGATGTGCGATGACGTGTGCATAAAGAGGCCATAAGGCCGGCTGGAGAGATAAAAGGGCACGTTCTTGTAGGCCCGGCGGTTGTTCACGCCCAAAGCATCTGTGTTCTCCAGTACGAGTGTACGCCCTGCCAGATCGAGCTTGGCGAAGCGCTCGCCTGTGCCCGCGAAACACTCGCCCGGCTCTGAGTGGAGCGCAAAGAGTGCCCGGTGCGGCTTGCCCTCACGACTGACGAACGCGATCGGCAGAGACTCGATCTTGAGGGGAAAGAAGTGATCGTGTGCGGCGAAGCGGATCGGTGTCGTGCCGTCGGGATAAAGGGTCAGGTCGAGTGTCTCTTGTGGCTTCGGCAGGTCGGTGCCGCCCCAGGTGCGGGTGGGTGGGTCCGCCGTTCTTACCTCAGCGCGGAGGACGCCGCGTTCTTGGCCGGCGGGTGGGGCATCCCGGATCTCCCATCCGGTGTTGGTCTCAGACACCGCGAGAGGCTGCAGGGCGAGGGCCGGGTCGAGATCGAGCATCGCGCTATCCTCCCACACGTCGCCAGCGAAGGCGACCGACACGCGCAGGGCTACGTCGCCGTATGCCCTGAGCCGGATCCGGTAGACGGCTTGGGGCTCGTCCGCGGCCACCGCAGGGCGCGTACCCCTCGTCTGTGCCTGGAAGGGCACCGTCAGAATCACATCGCCTTCCACAGCAGCTGCCGCCGTAGGCTTGTAGGCGCGCCAGAGCACGTCGTCTTCTGCCTCCGGCAGGTCGAAGTCGAGCATATCGACCATAAAGTCATTGCCTTGTTTCATCCGTCAGCTCCTTGATGCAGGCAAGAGCAAGATGTGAGAAGCCGCGCTCCCGAGAGCGTTTATGTCACGAATTCTCTATCTCGGATTGTACTGTCAGGTGGGTACAGGACAACTGTGGGATGGTGCGTGATCCCCGGAATCGCGCTGTTCAATAATGGATTCTTAAGTACACTCCGCTATACGAGGACCTGGGAAAGTCAGGATCTATCGCGCAGTGCTCTATGAAGCGAAGCCGGCTTTTTTCTTTTTCACAGCAAGCCTGGATCGACCGCTTCGCCGTCTTGGCTCCGATTGTCTGTCTATGGATCTCTTGGTCTTCCACATTCCGGAATGAGGTCAGATATGAGTACGATGCTCCCGACGTTTGATGAGCTACTCAAGCAAGCGAGGTCGGTCGTCTGCCCCCGCAGGCTCTCCGATCATGCCGATGCCGGCGGGGTCGGCGCGGCGATTCTCTCGGAGAGTGGGAGGGTGTACACTGGTGTCTGCATTGACACGGCGTGTTCTATGGGTTTCTGTGCTGAACACGCTGCCGCCGCCGCAATGATCACAGCGGGTGAGAGTCGTGTGGTCAAAATGGTCGCAGTGGGTTGGGATGGAAAGATTATGCCACCATGCGGTCGCTGCCGGGAGTTCATCAGTCAACTCCACGACCTCAATGGGGATACCCAAGTTATGGTCGCTCAAGATGTGGTCGTAACGCTTCGGGAGTTGCTGCCCCACGGTTGGCGGGAAGCGGAAAGTTCAGGAAATTGAATTGAAGGGAACGGTTATCGTGAGTAGAACACTCAAATGGATGGCTCTGGGCATTGTTGCGCTACCGGCGGCCCTGATTGTAGGTAGTTTCATCAACCACCGGCTGCGATTACCGCGGGAAGAAGCGGCTCATCCAGCGCCTGGTCGCCTGGTCACGGTGAGTGACCATAACCTACACGTCTATGGAGAAGGCGCGGGAGGTGTGACATTGGTCTTCTTGGCGGGCAGTGGCACCAGCGCACCTATGTTGGACTTCAGAGCGCTCTACAGCCGCCTCTCTGACGACTATCGCATAGCGGTTGTGGAGCGAGCTGGATACGGTTGGAGCGAGATTGCCTCCACGCCGCGTGACATCGACACAGTTCTGGAAGAGACTCGTACTGCCCTGGAAGAGGCCGGGGAGAGCCCGCCCTACGTCTTGTTTCCTCACTCTATGGCGGGCCTGGAAGCCCTCTATTGGGCCAGTCTCTACCCTCATGAGGTTGCTGCGATCGTCGGTTTGGATATGACGACTCCCGAAATATATGAGGTGATGCCTGACCCGCCGCAAGCCACATTGGCTGCGCTGCGCTTTTTGAGCCGCACCGGGCTAACGCGTTTGATTCCCGCTGTCTGCCACGATTCACCCGCCATTAGCGAAGGGCACTTAACCGCCGGTGAGGTGGACACCTACTGTGCACTCGTTTACCGCCGCACACTCACGGCCAATATGCTGGCTGAGGTCGACATAGTTCGCGCCAATGCCGGACGCGTCGCCGCGCAGGGTACGTCTAACGTCCCTCTCTACGTCTTCATCTCCAACGGCGAGGATCTGCCTGTGGATAACTGGGAAGCGCTGCTGATCGCTTTCGCTGAGGAGGCCAACGGTACCTATGTTACCCTGGACGTGGGCCACTACATTCACAACTTCGCCCCGGACCTTATCGCGGAAGAGAGCCGGTTGTTTATCCAAGGCGTGGTCGGTGAAGACTGAACAGACCAAGCGGCGCAACGTGAAGGCTCACAAATCACTGGTGCTCTGGGCCGTCGACCGTCACCGATAGCCCGCTTTGCGTCACAGCTGGGTTTCTGTCTGTCTGTCGCTGGCTTGCGAGTAGGACCGCGACCAGAGAGCGCATCGTCAATCTACGCTAATTTGCAGCCCACTGAGTAGCGTTAGCGAACAAGGAAGAACGATGATAGATCGGAGATGGATTTGACCGAGAACGTAGCCTATGAACAGTTGCGAATGATATGGCCCCCCGCTCTGTTGAATGCACCCCCTGCTATTCGATTAGCGCCGGGCTATGCTTTACGTACCTATGAGCCAGGGGATGAAACGGACTTCTATCGCGTTATGGATCTGGCGGGTTGGCCTGGATGGAACAGTGAGCGGCTGCGCCCTTGGCTTCCCCGCATTCTTCCGGAAGGTTGGTTTATGGTGGTACACTCGGGAACAGATCGGATCGTTGGCACGGCGATGGCTTTGGAGGATATGTCGGAGTTCGGTAGAGTGGGAGGAGAGGTTGGGTGGCTCGCCGGTGATCCGGCTCACGCCGGTCGGGGATTGGGTACGGCACTCAGTGCAGCAGTGACGGTACGGCTGCTGCAAGCTGGATATCGTGATATCCACCTCTATACCGAGCATTATCGTTTTTCTGCCTTGAAAATCTATCTGAGACTTGGGTACATCCCTTACTTGTACCTGCCCAAGATGCTTGAAAGATGGCGCCTTGTATGTGAGCAGCTTGATTGGCCCTTTGAGCCTGACAAGTGGCAAGTAGGGACCTGAGGAAAAAGCCATGACCGTGGACAAGGTCTATGCACTGTATCTTGGGGTCAATACGTCATTCTCCTTGAAGTCTCTTGTATGAGTTGAGTACATGAAGATGGCCACCTCTTTTACCTTTCACAAGATGGACGCTCGTAGCGCCCGTGAAATTGCCACCTGGCAATATGATCCCCCATATGATCGCTACAGCTTCGATCCCGCTCGACTTGAAGAAAACGTAGCCGAGCTGCTGACGCCGGACTACCATTACTACACCGTCTGGAATGAACAGGGCGAATTGATCGGCTATCGCTGCTTCGGAGAAGATGCGCGCGTGCCCGGCGGCGACTACAGTGCCGATGCGTTGGATATGGGCGGTGGCCTGAGACCGAATCTGACCGGACAGGGCCTGGGTGCCAGCTTTATGGAAGCGGCCTTCGCCTTCGCGACAGAGCACTTTGAGCCTGCGGCCTTCCGCACTACTGTAGCGGCCTTTAATGAGCGGGCACTGCGTGTCTGCGTCAAAGTGGGATATCGAGAGGTGCAGCGGTTCATCAGCAAATCTACAGGACAGCCTTTCGTCATCCTGATGCGCGAGGCAGTCGGATGAACCGGTACATTGCGTAGTCACCGCCCGCCGCCCTCTACAGTCAAGGAGGCTGATGCTCATGAATCAGTATTTCTACAATTTCACAATTGATGGCGATAATCGGGGATACTCGTACCTGCGTTTCGACGATAAGACACTATACAGCTTCACGCGATTCCTGATCACGGAGGATGAGACGTATACCAACGTCTTTTCGCTCAAACTCGAGGGCGGAAGGGTGCTTGCCTGCAAACACGGTGATGGGGATTGGGTTGACCTTGGCGATCAACCCCCCGATCATTATCCGGCTTGCGCCTACCCGCTGCTGCTGCCAAGAGTGACATCGACACCGTACACGTATGTCCAGCTATCCTGTGACGATGGCTCGACCATCGGCAAGACGCTGCTCTCTCGTGAAGGCGCGGACATCGTGGAATCGCGAGACGGCAAGGAGTATCGGCGATTCACGATGCATGGGGATGTTCCCGTCAGGATCGACTGGCGTGGTGCGGTTTCGCACTTGTGTGCAAACGCTGATGAGGCCGTTGCAGGCAGTGGGCTCGACTTTCTAATCTGACCCCCTACCTCCGCCCGCCGGGAGCGATGCCGGCCCCATCCTGGGGTATGGTGCAGGATAGCTCAACCTGGGTTCTCGGCCTCCAGTCCGCGATAGTCGGTGAGGATAACACGAGGCGGATTTTATTGGCGGTAACAATACGGACGAAAGCGCTATCTGGCGCCATCGCTACGATGGCTGTACAATCCTCTCAAATCAACACGCGATAATCGGCAAAGGAGAGACCAAATCCACTTACACGGCGAAGGTCCGGTTGGAATCCGACCACTTGGGCCCCAAACAGAGATACACGCAGACCGCAAAATCAGCCATGTAGCTTGATAACGCAGATCCCCCACACTTTCAGCGGAGGAGTTCATGAACGAGGAGACCGATTCAACTCACATTGAGTCAACGGGTAAGACTCAATTCGGCAAGACCTTTTTGGCACTCTTTGCTCTCGGGTTTATTGGTGTTTTAACCCTGATACCGACCGTTATCGACCAGTTGGAGTTACTGCCACCGGAGTTGGCTGCTCTGCCTGCACCGCTGGCGGTAGCACTCTCTCTTGTCAATGTCGTGATCCTATTGGCGCTTCCGGTGGCTATAGGTACATTGGTGGCACATCGGGTCGGTTTGCGCTCGTTGGTGGCGGAGAAGGTGCGGCGTGGTAAGCCCATTTGGCCGGAATTGCGTCCCTACATCCCCATGGCCTTCATCGCCGGCATTATCTTCCTGGTTGTGGTCGTGGGGCTGGATGCCCTCATCGACCCGTTTGCTGACGCCGAGCACGTCATTGAAACCGCCGCAGAGGCGAACCTCTTTCTTCAGTTGCTGCTTGGTGTTTTCTATGGCGGCATTGTGGAGGAGTTGATGCTCCGCTGGGGCGTGATGAGTCTGCTGGTCTGGATCGGCTGGCGGCTCCTGCAGCGCGGTCAGGGGAGGCCCCGCCCGGCGCTGGTCTGGACGGCCATTGTGTTGGCGGCTCTCCTCTTCGGGGCCGGACACCTGCCGGCTTTGGCTTCCATGGTCGCGCTCACGCCCCTTCTCATCATCCGCACCATCCTGCTTAATGCCCTCGGCGGGCTGGTCTTTGGCTGGCTCTTCTGGCGGTACAGCTTGGAGGTAGCGATGGTAGCTCATGCGTCATTTCACGTGGGTCTTTTCATCCTAAATGGGGTCCTCACTCTCGCAGGGGTGATCGGATAGGGGTGGAACCCGCCCTATGGCCACGCTCATATTTCTTCATGGGCCGAATGGCATTGGCAAATCCACCGTCTGCAAAGCACTTCATAGCCGGTTGTCGCATTCCGCATGGCTGGAGAGTGAGTGGTGTCGAATGACGCATCCGTTTGCCTGGATTTGGTAGCGGGGGCCAGATTCGAACTGACGACCTTCGGGTTATGAGCCCGACGAGCTACCAACTGCTCCACCCCGCG
>SLDA01000258.1 GCA_007125545.1 Thermoflexales bacterium
CCACGACTTTTTCCTCATAGTCGCGTGCGTAGGTCAGCAGTTGGTTCTTCAGTTTCTGCCAGACATCCGACATCAAGAAGCTTTCCAGAGCCAGCAAGTCGGTGGTGACAAAGCCGATGCGAATCTGGGGCCAGTCTCCATAGGCCGTGAACCACGCATCGGTCAACTCCAACCCCGCATCGCGCATCCGGACCGGCAGATCCTGCGTGATGAAGGCAAAGCATGTTTCCTCTTCGCCAGGGGTAATATCCCACGTCATCAGCAGCTTGATCGGTAGATCACTCACTGTTCAACTCCCCCCGTTTCAGAGTCCAGCTCCTCCAACATCAGATCTGCTTGCTGTGCCCACACCGGCGGTGGATCCGTGCCCAAGAACGTCTGCAG
This sequence comes from Thermoflexales bacterium, assembly GCA_007125545.1. Classification (GTDB taxonomy): domain Bacteria; phylum Chloroflexota; class Anaerolineae; order B4-G1; family SLSP01; genus PWVB01. The sequence continues at coordinate 385 of SLDA01000258.1, forward strand.
CATAGTCTTGGCCTCATCCAGCCGACCGACGACCGTATAGGCTCGCCCCAGCGCAAAGAGAGCTTCGCGCATGGCAGGCTGAAGCTCGACGGCTCGCTCCAGCATCTCAATAGCCTCCTCCATATTATTACGCAACATAGCGATATTTGCCAGGCCGACCAGGGCCTCGGGCATATCACTCGCGAACTCGAGCGCACGCTGAAACTGCATCTCCGCCTTCGCCAGCAGCTGGGGATCCGGCTCCTGCGCACCCGTCGGGAAAGCCTGAATCAAGAGGGTGGCACCAAGTTGATAGTGTGTGTCAGCGTCCTCTGGATCAGCCGCCAAGGCGGCCTCGAATTGTTCCTGTGCTGCGTCCATATCACCAACTTGATAGGCCAGGACACCGAGGTTGTGACGTACCGCACCGGTGCGCTCCGGGTCGAGCTCCATCGCGCGAAAAAAGTGCGTCTCCGCCTGCTCGTACTCACCGAGATTGAAGTGAACCAGACCAAGCTGGAAATGCGCCTCAGCGTTCTTCTCATCCTCTTCAAGTACACCCTGGAGATCCGCCCGGGCGTCCGCAAGTGCCCCCGTGTTGATCTGGGCCGGAATCGCATCCCCGCCGGGCGCCGCCTGGTCTTCAGCACGGGAACCTGACTGCAAGATAACCATAGCTCCGACGGAGACCAAGACCAATAGGACGACTATGCCCAGCATCCATTGTCGACTTCGCATTCACTCCTCCTCCATACCACGGATCCACTGTGCCTACTGTGGCTCCAACAGTACAATCTGCGTCTCCTCGGCTTCGGCACCCGTCATCACCTTCAGACTTGCTACCGGGGTCGGATCCGTAACTCCCATCTCTTTCAGAAAAGCATCGACCGGTTCACGGTCAATCTGAAGCCCGGGGATGCTATACTGCATCGGCACGATGATATCAGGCTCGATCAGGCTCACGGTCTCCGAGATGTTGGCGACCGTTAGACCGCCAGGGACACCCACCGGCACAAGGAGCACGTCGACCCGTCCGATCGTCTCGACCAGAGCCTGTGTCGGCACCTCTGCTGGATTGCCGAGATGGCAGATGGTGACCCCGTCATAGTTGATCGTATATATGATGTTCTGCGCAAAAGGCAACCCCGGTTGTGGCACGCGCGCGGACATCACACCTGTGATGAAGACGCCACCGATCTCATACTCACCGGGGCCCCCAATGGTGCGTTCAACGCCAAGCAGATCCGGCCATCGAAGCTCTTGAGGGTCCTCAACCAGCTCGCTTATCGTAACCAGCTCTGCTCGCAGACGAGGCAAGTGCAGGCCTGTCACCCGTTCGTCAAATGGATCGGTCACCAGGGAAGGACAACCTCGTTCAACCAGCCTAAAACAGCCAAGCCCGTACCAGAAAATCTCCATAGGTAGTGTTGCTCCTAGATCCCCCGCATAATGTTTCCGATTATAGCCTCAAAGGCACGACAGGCAAAGGATTTATCAACAGAATGGCATCCGCAGCGGTTCGGGAGACACGTTTGTGCCGGTTTATGACCATGCTATAATGTGACCGTAACGTCAAGTCAGAGGTCAGTATGCCCAAGCGAACAGTCCAATTCATCCCACCGCAGAGATCACAACAACTGACCGAACTCGCAGACAGAGCGCGGCTGAGCCTTTCACGCTATGCGGGGATCACTGTCGAATATAACGCGATAGGATTGCAGACCCTTGACGAATGGATCGAGCGCCACGTACGTCAGTTCCCCAGGCCCTCTGCTGAGATTCGAACCGTTTGGGGCGCGTTTTTGGGAGAGACTTTTCGCCGCCGGCACGGAGGACAGTGGGGTATTGAGAATACGAGCAAGCGGCCTCGGCTGGGAATCGTGTGCCCACGAGAAAACCAAGGGTTGATTTTCGTTGATGTGATGGACCAGGTGATGCGCCGCATTGATGGTGGTATGGACGAATCGTTGGCCTTCTACTACACGATCAAGGGCGTCGAGATCAAGACCGTCTGACAGAGGTGACAGACTTGTAAAAGAACGGGACCTGCAAGAAGCAGGTCCCGTTGTGTGTTAAGCCAATGCAGATGGGCGTCGTGCTCAGTCATTATCGGTGTTGCGGTCACCGTCGCTTGCGGCGAAGTTTTTAAGGCGTCGGGCAACACGTCCGTGAACGGTATTCGCGGGGAACTCACCCGACGCATCCGACACCCCGATCGGTTCGCCCGTGAGCAGAGCCAAGCCCTCGTCAACAGAGACAATGGGATAGATGTGGAATTCCTGATTGTGTACCGCGGAGATCACGTCCTCTTCCAGCATGAGATGCTTGATATTGGCTCGCGGAACGATGACTCCCTGCGTGCCCGTCAGGCCGCGGGCGCGACAAACCTCGAAATACCCAGAGATCTTCTCATTGACGCCACCAATCGCCATCACGTTACCGTATTGATCGACAGCTCCGGTGACCGACAGATCCTGACGCAGCGGGATCTCCGATACCGCAGAGATCAGCGCATAGAGCTCCGCACAAGAAGCGCTATCTCCTTCGATGTCATCATATAATTGCTCAAAGCTCAAACTCGCTTCCATCGACAACGCTTGTGAGATACCGTACTGACCGCCAAAATAACCCGTGAGGGTGAGCACCCCTTTGCTGTGAATCGGTCCACCCAGGTCCACCTCGCGGTGAATGTCGATCACGCTGCCCCGCCCCACGTAGGCGCGGGCCGTAACGCGACAGGGCACGCCGTAGGCGCTGCTGCCGTAGCTGACCACAGTCAGCGCATTGACCTGCCCCACTGCCACCCCCTGGGTCGCCACAAGGAGACGATCCTCAAGTAAGGCACGCAAGGACAGCTCTTCAAGCAGACCAACGCGGCGCCGCTGCTTCTTAAGCGCAGTGATCACATCCTCACGGCGCACTATCTCCTGGCCCGCCGCACGTGCCCAGTAATGGGACTCCCTCACCAGATCTGCGATATAGCCAAACTGGGCACTCAATCGATCTTGGTGTTCGACGAGACGCGCACCGAACTCTACCACGCGGGCAGCAGCCTCCGCCGTGAAGGGCAACAGCTCCTCACGATGACAGAGCATCCGGATAAATCGCACATATGCCCGCTCCGTCTCCGGCGTTCGATCCACCTCGGTATGGAAGTCCGCCTGGACTTTGAAGAACTTACCGAAGTCATCATCCAATCCATAGAGCGAGTAGAGAACATCGGGATGCCCGACCAACACAACCTTTGTCCGCAGGGGCACAGGTTCAGGATTGGGCGTGACAGTGCGCACGAGCCGGTCACCATCCGGTGACTCCACGCGCACCTCTTTCTGGGCTAGTGCCTGTTTGAGACCGCTCCAGGCATCGTAGTCCTCCAGAAGCTCCGTAGCCTCTATGATCAAGTAACCACCGTTGGCCCGGTGCAACGCACCCGCACGGACGAGCATATGATCGGTCACCGTGGCCCCATAGCGGACATCGTATTCCACCGCGCCCAACAGACGCTGGGCCGAGGGGCGCTCCACCACAACCACCGGTGCGCCGCGCAACTCGCTGTTGTCCACGAACAGGTTAACCCGGTAACGCTTGTGGACCGGAATGTCGAGAAGCGACGCGCCTTCTATATCCGGCCTGACGAGCTCACCCGACCGGAAAATGGCCACCTTCGCGAGAATATCCTCTCTTACCTCATCCAAATACGACAATACCGCTTGCTGATCGGTAAAATCGGCGCGCACCTCATCCAACAGCGGACTCAGGGTGAAGTCTGCTACCTCGCGATCAAGCCGATCGATCTCTGCCTGGAGCTTGCGCTCATGATCGCGCATATGGCGCATAGCGTCGTCCAGCAGGTTATCCAGCTCTTCGAGGTCGTGCTGAACCCGAGCCTGCTCCGTTGCATCAAGCTGGCTGATCGTTTCAGGTGTCAAGAGCTCGCCCTCGCGTACAGACGCGATATACATGCCCGACGGGGAGCGTACGAGGACACAGTCGCGTTTGCGACAGCTGGATTCTACCTCGGAAAGCGCCTCGCGCTCCAGCGCTCGATATTGCTGCTCAAGTTCTTCACGAGCCACCGCATACCGGTCTGTATCGAACGTCTGCTGCAAACGGTCGGGCAGAATGGTACTGAACCGCTCCATCACGGCCCGCAGCTGCCGTCCGCGACCCGCAGGGAGGGCGATAGCGCGCGGTCGGCCGGGGTCCGCAAACTGGGTGACATAGACCCAGTCTGCCGGAACTGGTTCCTGAGCGGCTTTCTCCTCGACGATACGCTTGATGATCGAACGGCGTCCGGAGCTCGTCGGACCCATTACGAAGATGTTAAAGCCCGGACTCTCGATATCCAGACCAAACCGGATAGCCTCCACAGCCCGGTCCTGGCCGATTATACCCGGCTCGAAAGGCAAGTCATCGGTGATATCAAACTCGAACTTCGCCGGATCGCACCGTCGACGAAGCTGTTCTGCTGTCAGGTGTACGTTCTTATGGATAGAATTCTCTCTTTTCATCATCGTTTGGATTCTGGGAATACGCGAATCCTGTACTATAAAGAAAACTGGAGACACACCGCGTTAGCCGCGGCGTCGTGCCTCCAGTAAGCAGGCCGTAAGGGCCCAAGCCGGCACCGGGCGGGGTTCTAACGCCGCCCCAAGTGCATTGGCATCACTACATGGATGAACGCATCATCGCCGACAGCACGGATCACACCAGGATTGGTCGCTGAGTTGAGCTCTAGCGCCACCTGTGGCGTGTCCAGAGCTGAAAAGACATCGACAAGGAAACGAACATTGAACGCAATCTCCAACCCATCGCCCTCGACGCTGGCGACCAATCGAGTGGAGCCTTGGCCCGACTCCGCTGAATCCGCGGCTACAATCAGCTCGCCATCGTCGACCTTGATGCTAACGATATTGGCGACGTCACGAGCAAAGATGGCAGCCCGCTTGCACGCCTGCAAGATCTCCTCGCGTCCGATCACAACACGCGTCTTGTGCGAAGGGGGAATAATCCGGCGGACGTCGGGAAAACTACCATCGATCAACTGAGAATTGAGCACCGTGTCGGGCATCTCGAACAGAATCTGATTATGCGGACGTGTCGTTGAAATCTGGACATGCTCTTCCAGACCGTGGGTGATGCGCATCAACTCTGACAGCGCACGCGCCGGGATGATCACATTGAAGGGCGTGTCGACCGGCTCGACCAACGGAATATGCCGAAGAGACAAGCGAAATCCGTCTGCTGCAGCCAAGGTCAACTTGTCACCCTCGAACTCCGCCAGCACCCCGGTCAGCACCGGATGGCTCTCATCGCTTGAGGCGGCGAAGGTAACTTGCGTCAATCCTGTGTTCAGCTCGCCCGCCTCGACCGAAAAAGCCTGTTCGTCATCGGGCTCAGGAACCAAGGGAAACTCATCTGCCGAAATGCCCCGGAAACTGGCATTGACTGAACCACACACGAGCTTCAAGGTCATCTTTGCACCGTCGAGAGTCAGATTGACCTGATCGGGCGGTAGCGAATTGACAAGGTCGATGAAGTTCCGCGCAGGAACCGTGATCTCCCCCTCCGTCTCGACACGCGCACCGACCCGGTGGACGATGCTCAGTTCCATATTCGTGGCAGCCAGTCGCAACTGACCATGATCCGTTGCTAAGAGGACATTGCCCAGAATCGGCATCGTGGTCCGTGATGGCACAGCCCGTCCGGCTATACCCAACCCCCTGGCGAGGTTTTCCTGAAGGCAAGAGAGTTTCATAGAGGCCTCCTGAGCGACTGTTGGGTTATTCCTAATTTGCACAGTATACTCCAAGCAGGGCAAAGTACAATCCCTGTTGAGAAAACAGGGGCTCTGCTTGCCGGCCTCACGGTTCGACCGCGATAAAATCCCGCGCAACTTCAACGGTGGGCGGTCCGTCACGTATGACAAGCTCAGTCGCCGCCGTCGCCAGTCCCACCATGAGCCAAAATAGAGTCACCGAGTGATGAAAATCGATGCTGAAGAAATAGTGATCAAAGATGCCACTCACCGCGCCACCCAGGATGGCGGCGTGTATGCCGTACCAAAGCGGCTCCAGTGCGGGCAAAGCCCGTACCCCGACCCGGTGCCGCCAGAAGCGCCAGAATACCTGGCCCAAAACCACCAGGAAAACCCCGAGGCCAACCAACCCCATCTGTGCCGCGACGATGAGGTAAAGGCTGGCTACAGCTACGTAGATATCGATATCCGGCGCGCCTGCGAATCCTACACCCAGAAAAGGATAGCGCTGGATCAGGGTGAGCGTATCCCTATACTCTCCCAGTCGCATCTGAGTAGAGAGATCCTCGCCCATAAATCCCTCAATGAAGTGCCCCATAAGATTTCGTGAGATCGGCAATGCCAGGAAGATCAGCATAACCACGAGCATAAGCGCCAACAGCTTTCGATAGCGCATCACGCCGAGGATCACAACAGCTGATGCGATGCCGAGCATCGCGCTGCGCGAGACCGTCAACACCAGGCACGTTCCAAGGATGGCACCCACGAGTACCACCATCCAACGAGGTATGATCGGACGTTTGACGAGCAATTGGGGAACCAGCATCGCCAGTGCGAAGTTGAGCAAACTACCCAGTACATTCGGATGAATCGAGGTCGCAACCGCCCGTTTCATCAAGGTAGGGTCATCGCGAATATGCCAGATCACACTGGGCCCGGTTGGATATCCGAATCTTTCCAGCGCCGACATCAATTGAATCACCAGCGACTCAGGTAAGAGATAGAAAACAATGCCCAGCGAGGCCGCCGCAGTGGAGAGCAAAATGAACCATCGCATCAACCGTCGGAGTCGCCCCACATCGTGAACCGTGTTAACCACCAGAAAGAAGAGCGCGATACTTAGCAGCACTTCCGCGAAATGCCGGATCAGATAGGCAGTCAACGCGCCGTGAGAGAGTCCTGCGACGAATGCCGCAATCGCCATCAGCGCAAAAGCAAAAACGGATGCGCCGACCGGCGTCCCAATCAACCGTTGCTCATCGCCGAGGAGGAAAGCCAGTAACCACGCGCCAAAGAGCGCCAGGAGCGCCAAATCCAGAAACGTCGGTGTGAATCCGATGTTGAATGGAAGCGAGCCAAAAGGCAGCAAGGCCACCACGCCGATCACACCCAAATAGGCAAACTCCAGGTCCCACAGTACGGCGATGGCATAGACCGCGCCCATCACCAGCGCCGCCACGACGAAGACTCCGAACTCGGCGATCAACCATCCACTGGCGATGGCAACAGAGACGAGGAACAACACACCTGCCGCCAGCAGAAGCCACCGGCGGCGATTGTAGAGCAATCCGCGCAGCGGACCGCTCTCAAAGAGATCCTGTACTAGACCGTGCCATTCGACCATGTGATTCAAGCGATTATAGCGCGACAGCATTGAGGGTCAAGACCGGCTACGACCAGGGGACTCCACAGTAAAGAGTAGTCGGTTTGCGAGGGAGTTGGGGCG
>SLDA01000051.1 GCA_007125545.1 Thermoflexales bacterium
AATTCGTGCCCGAAGTGGAGGACTTCGTCCGTGCCGTTGCCGTCGTCAAGGGACTTAAAGGCGCGCGAATCGGCCAAGTAGGCGTCCGTCCCGGCGCCTTCGAGACAGTAGCCTATGACGAGGTGGCAATGATTCGCAAGTTCGGACAGAACGTCATCCCCGTGAACCTCTCCGACATCGTGGATAAAGCTACCTCCCTGGCGGATGACGATACCGAGGTCTTGGCGGTCATCGACGATTACCGCGCTTCGTTCGCTGAGATTACGGTCTCCGACAGTTATTTGCTCAATGCGTCCAAGCTTGAGGTCGCGTTGACGCACTACTGGCAGGCGAATAAGCTGTCGGCGATGTCGATGCAATGCTGGTCCTCAATACAGCGGCTGATGGGTGTATCGGTCTGCACGACCTACGGGCGACTGACGGGCAAGGGGATGCTAACGGCATGTGAGACCGACATCTTGGGTGCGCTCTCGATGCTTGTCTGCCATCAGGCTGCATTGGGTAAGACGCTGCCACATTTCATCGACTGGACGATCCGGCATCGCGAGAACCCGAACCAACTGCTCGCCTGGCATTGCGGCAACGCGCCGACTTGTCTGGCGTGCGACCCCGGTGAGACTGCGCTCCGCTCGCGCGTGGATATGACAGGCGAACTTCCCGTGTCCGAAAGCGATGCTCAAGCCGGACTGAGCCAGTTCCAACTCAAGCCCGGTACCGTCACTTTCTGCCGGTTGGCGGAGTATGAGAATGCGTGGAAGATGCTTATCACGACCGGTGAGATCAAGCCCAGCGATGAGACCCTTGCGGGGACCTGGGGCTGGGTAGAGGTTAAGGATCACGATCAGCTGTATCGGACATTGGTGGAAGAAGGGTTCATCCACCATGCCAGCATGATCCACGGAGATTACACGCGGGCACTGATGCAAGTCTGTAAGTTCCTGGATATCGAAGCTGTAGTCCTATAGAGAGGAGGCGGCTATGCCCTTCAAGATTCGACGTGGGACGAATATATCGCATTGGTTGAGCCAGAGCGAGCGTCGAGGACGCGAGCGACGGGAGTTCTTCACGGAGGTGGACGTCCAGCGCATTGCCGAGATGGGCGGGGGAAAATTCGATCACATTCGTTTGCCCATCGATGAAGAGCAGATGTGGGATGCGGCCGGCAACGCAGACGCGGAGGCTTTTGATCTGCTGGATAATGCCCTGGATTGGTGCGAGTCGGCGGGGCTCAGGGCTGTCGTCGATTTGCATCTGCTGCGGACGCATCATTTCCTCGACACTGAAGATCCACCGCTGTATACGGATCCGCATGAGGAAGAACGGTTCGCCAATCTCTGGCGCCAGCTCTCCAGGCGCTTGGATGCTCGCGCCACCGATCAGGTCGCGTACGAGTTGCTCAACGAAGCCGTTGCCCGCGACCCCGAGGACTGGAACCGGGTGGCGATGTCGGCTTGCCGGGCGATCCGCGCGCGCGAGCTGGAACGGACGATTGTGTTGGGCTCCAACTGGTTTAACCAGCATCACACCTTTCTGAAGCTGCGGGTGCCGGAGGATGACAGGATGATCCTGACCTTCCACTATTACTACCCAATGTTTATCACGCACTACACGGCGAGGTGGTGGGCGGTCGGGGGAAGCTATACGGGTCCGATACACTATCCGGGTAAGCCGATTGCGGATGCTGATTTGGCGGCGATGGATCCCGAGCTGCGTCACGCGGTAGAGGAAGGCGACTGGAATCGTCCCTTCGGACGTGAGGCGATCATCGAGGACCTGCAGCAGCCCCTTATCGTGCAGGAGCGGACTGGGCTGCCCCTCTACTGTGGGGAGTTTGGTTGTTTCGACCGTACGCCCAATGACCTGCGTATGGCCTGGTACCGCGATATCCTCTCGGTGTTCGACGAGTACGATATCGCCTGGGCCAACTGGGACTACAAGGGTTCATTCGGCATCGTAGATCATAATGGTGACAAGACCGCTATCGCGGATGTTCTGTTGAGTTAGCTGGGTCCCGTTTCCGGGGTGGTCCCATGCCCCGGAATTCGGGCTGTCACGTCGCCGGGACTGCTCGTGGGCGGCGCTCTGACTATCTCACGCACTATGGAGGTCTCGGATGACTCAGATGAACACTCAAGCTTCGACGGTCGAAGGCACCCCTCCCCGGCAGCGAGTTCACCTGGTCTGTAATGCCCATCTGGATCCGGTCTGGCTCTGGGAATGGGAGGAGGGCGCGGCTGAAGCCATCTCCACCTTTCGCACTGCCGCCGATCTCTGTGAGGCCTTCGACAGCTTCGTTTTCAATCACAATGAGGCCATTCTCTATCAGTGGATCGAGGCTTACGAACCGGTGCTCTTTACGCGCATTCAGCGGTTGGTGCGTGAGGGCAAATGGCACATTATGGGCGGCTGGTACCTGCAACCCGACTGCAACATGCCCAGCGGCGAGTCTTTCGTCCGCCAAATCTTGACCGGGCGGCGATACTTCCAGGAGAAGTTCGGGGTTCGTCCGACAACTGCTCTGAACTTCGATCCCTTCGGTCATACACGCGGCTTGGTTCAGATTATGGCCAAGAGCGGTTACGACAGTTATCTCTTTTGCCGACCGGACGAGGGAGACTGCCATCTGCCGGGCCCAGACTTTGTCTGGGTGGGTTATGATGGTTCAGAGGTCATTGGGCACCGCTCGATGACCTGGTACAACTCGGCGCTGGGTAAGGCTCGCGATAAAGTAGTCAATTGGATCGACGGGGCTCCAGATCGCGAGGTGAGCCTGCTCCTCTGGGGCGTTGGCAATCACGGTGGGGGCGCTTCCTACGGCGATTTGCGCGACCTCACCGAGCTCATCGCTGAAACAGCAGAGACGGATATTATGCATTCGACGCCCGAGGCGTACTTCGCCGACTTGCTCTCCAGAGACTTCGCCGGTTCGGGCCCAAGCGCGCAGCTTCCCCGCCACGAGCGGGACATCAACCCCTGGGCTGTCGGCTGCTATACGTCGCAGGTGCGGATCAAGCAGCGTCACCGCGCGCTGGAGAATATGCTGTACCAGACCGAAAAGATGGCATCGACCGCCGCTCTACAGGGGGTGCTCGAATATCCGAAGGCCGATCTCGATGTGGCACAACGTGATCTTCTCTTTGCCGAGTTCCACGATATATTACCGGGCTCGTCCATACAAGCAGTGGAGGAGACGTCGCTGCGCTTACTTGATCACGGCTTGGAGATCGTCTCGCGCATCCGTGCGCGCACCTTCTTCGCCCTCGCGCAAGGGCAGGCCCGTGCCCCCGAGGGAGAGATTCCCGTCCTGGTATACAATCCTCACCCCTTCCCGGTGCGAACGACGGTCACCTGTGAGTTTCAGTTGGCGGACCAGAACTGGGATGAAAGCTTCACCCAGGTCACGGTGTTACGCGGAGGGCAGCCCCTGCCGACGCAGGTCGAGAAGGAGGCAAGCAATCTCAACCTCGACTGGCGCAAGCGGGTGGTCTTCTATGCAGAGTTGGCACCCAGTCAGATGAACCGCTTCGACTGTCACCTGGACCGGATTGATCAGAAACCTCCGATATCTCTACAGGAAACAGATGGAAGGATTTCGTTCGCTACAGCTGATGTGGAGATTGTTATCAACAGCACGACGGGTCTGATTGACCGCTATAAGGTCCGTGACACAGACTACCTGACCTCAGGCGCCTTTGCGGCCCTGATTCTGCAGGACAGCGAAGACCCTTGGGGAATGCGAGACCGGCGCTTCCGCGACGTGATCGACCAGTTCGTGTTGATGAGCCCCGCCGAGAGTGCCATCTTCTCGGGCGTTCGCGTCGATGAGTTGGCGCCGGTTCGGGTGATCGAGGACGGCGATGTGCGTGCCGTGGTCGAGGCAGTCTTTTCGTACAAGCGTTCTGCCCTGTGCATCCATTATCTCCTCCCCAAGCAAGGAACGGAGTTAGGTATTGAGGTGCGGGTGCTCTGGGGCGAGAAGGACCGGATGCTCAAGCTCTCGATTCCCACCACCCTGTCACAAGCCGGCTATATCGGACAGGTTGCCTACGGTGTGGGTGATCTGCCGGACAACGGCGACGAAGCCGTGGCACAGAAATGGGTTGCGGTGGTCGACCGCAATGCCGACCTGTCCCAGGCTTTGACCTGCATCAACGACGGAATCTATGGCTCGGATTTTGCGAAAGGCGAGTTGCGGCTTTCCTTGCTTCGTTCGCCCGCTTATTCCGGACATCCCATCTTCGACCGCGATGTGGTGCCCCAAGACCGGTTTACGCCGCGCAGCGATCAGGGCGAGCGGTTTTACCGCTTCTGGATCAATGCTGGGTCTGCATCGGACCGGCTTGACGCTGTCGATCGGGAGGCCTTGGTTAAGAACGAGCAGCCCTTTGCACTCTCCTTCTTCCCGCACGGCGAGGGGCGCGGCCTGCTACCAGGTTTATTGCTTTCTGATGACATCGTGCAGGTCACGGCATTTAAGCAGACAGAGGATGGGCAGGGTTATATCATCCGCCTCTATGAACCGAGCGGGCAGCCGCGTACCACGACGCTCGCAATCCCTGCACTGAACCTTACAGAGTCGGTCACGCTCGGAGGCTTCGAGATCAGGACTCTCAAGGTAGACCCGGAGATGAGGTCCCTGGTCCAAACCGATCTGATGGAGTCGGGGGTGGACACGCCATGAACGTCCTCTTTATCGTAATGGATACGTTGCGGTATGATTATATTCGTGCTCATGGTAAGAACGACTGGATCGATACACCCAATCTCGACCGGCTTGCAGCGGAGTCGTTGATCTTTGATCACGCCTACGCCGCCAGCTATCCTACGATCCCGCATCGCACCGATGTCATGACGGGTGAGTACGCCTGGCCCTATCGTGGCCCCTTCCACCCCTGGATGCCGCTGCCTTTTGATGTTCCCACGGTACCCCGCCTGCTCCAACAGGCGGGGTACGCCACGCAATTGATCCACGACACCCCCCATATGGTCAATGGGGGCCATGCCTTTGACGCGCCATTCTCTGCCTGGACTTTCGTACGTGGTGCGGAGGTGGACCGGCCGTGGATCGACGACCGCGCGCTGGAACCTTTGGCTGCTTGGGCGCACGACCCGCTATTCGACTACGTTGACGCGGACGTACCGCCTGGACCCACGCGACGGATGCTCCTCACGTATGCTCGCGCCAATCGTCAGCGGCAAAGGCCCGAGGACTGGAATGCGGCGCAACTCTTTCTCAAAGGTGCCGAGTTCTTGCGAGACAATGCGAGCCGAGGGCAGCGACGCGAGGGCAGTTTCTTTCTCTGGCTTGACTGCTTCGATCCCCACGAGCCGTGGGATACTCCACCGGAGTTCGTCAAGCGCTATGATGCCTCACCTGGCTATGAGGGCCAGGTCGATCCGCGCTCGCATTTGCCTGCGGTCCGAAACCCCAAAGAGGGTACCTTCCCCGCGGGTGTTAGCGAGCGCTTGACCGCATTCTATGCCGCCAAGGTCACGTGGGTCGACCATTGGTTCGGGCGATTGCTGGAGGCGCTACAGGAGACCGGACTGGACAGGACCACGGCGATCGTGCTCACGGCGGATCATGGGACGAATCTGGGCGAGCGCGGGGGCTTTGGGAAAACCGGAACGGTCAACGAGCAGGAGGCTCACGTTCCGCTGTGGATCCACCTGCCCAAAGGTGGGTCCGGACGGTACGAGATGATCGTGCAACCCCAGGATATCAGCACGACGCTTTTGGCACTCGGCGGGATTGAGGCGCCTCCCGGATGGGTGGGCCACAACCTGCTGGATGCTGTGACGCAGGACGGTGCCAGACGACAGGTTGCGCTTTCAGGGTCGGGCGTGCCGCATTGGCGGGTAGATCCCAACACGCCGGTCTTTACCATCTTCGATCGAGAGTGGTATCTGAACGTGGCCGCTAACCCCGAGGCCTGCCGGCTTTTCCGAATGGGCTCGGTCGAGGACGTGGCGGTTGCACACCCCGACGTTGTAGGACGGTTGCGCGAGATTGCGCTGAATGAGGCTGCCCGGCGCGGGACCGACCCCAAGCTAATGGGCTGGCTCCGCAGTGGTGGTGCTTCTCCATTTGCACAGGAGGCGGCACAATGGTTCGGCCCGCAACATTGGCGGCAGTACTGGGAGTGGGTATATGAGGAATAGTCAAGGTTCAGAGGGCAGCTGGTGGGAGGGTCGCCCGGTGCGGATCTACCACCCCAACCCGGGAGAGGCAGAACTCCGCGATTTTGACACCACTAGATTCCTCACCGACTGTGCGGCTAGCCACGCTGAGGCCATCGTGGTCAGCGCGGCCGGCATCTACGCCTTCTATCCCAGCCGTGTGCCCTATCACTACGTCAGCCCGGTGATCGGCGATCGCGACCTAATGCAAGAGATTGGAGAGGCCGGTCGCGCCCTAGGCTTGCGAATCATCGCACGGGTCGATTTTTCGAAGGCGCGCGAGGATGTGTTCGAAGCGCACCCCGAGTGGTTCGCACGCCAAGCCTCGGGCGATGTTATGCGAAGCGGCGCCTACTATCTGACCTGTCCCTCAGGTGGTTATCAGAACGAAGCTTTCGCCCACCTGGTTCTGCAAGAACTGCTGGACCGCTATGACGTGGACGGGTTTCACGTCAACGCCGGCGGGTTTCCGGGTATATGTGCTTGTGATGCGTGTACGACAGCGTTTGGCGAGCCGGTGCCACGGGAAGGAGCTGCCTTGACACTCTGGGAGCGGTATTTGCGTTGGCGGCACCACGCCATCGCGGAGGAGTTCTCTGGTTGCTATCAGGTGGTGCAAGCAACCAAACCCGATGCGTTCTTTATGTCGGAACTGGCGGGCCAGGAGTATCCTGGCTGGGCTCGCTCTAAGGGGTTTCACCTTCCGGAGCTGGCAGACGCTTTCAGTCAGCTCCTGGTCAGTTCGGGGGGTGTAGCTCACGCACGCAGCTCGCGCTGGTGGGTCGGCATGTCCTCGGATCGCGCGCGCGCGGCCAGTCCTGGGCAAAAGACCGCACCCATCATCAATATCAAAGTCCACATGCGTGACTTGAATATCAATCAGACGATGATGCCCCCCGCCGAGTTCTCGTTCTTGGCGTGTCAGGCCATGGCCCACGGTGCGGGGCTAAAGATACCCACCTTTGGCATCCCGGCGACGCTCCGTGACCCACGCGCGATGCCCGCGATCGCTGCGGCTCTGGGTATGATGGAACGCCAGCAGTCGGTGTTCGATACCATGGTGCCCGTTTCTCAGGTAGGTCTCGTGTGGCCGAGCCTGGCGCTGTTTCGGGCGCCCGTGCCCGGGGTCGTCGATGCCGAGGGGCTGGAGAAGGAGTTTGCTGGCCTCTACACGGCCTTGGTCGCCGCCCACCTGCAGTTCCGCGTGGTCTACGATCAGCACCTTCGCGGCGAGATTCTCAAGGATCTCGATGTACTGATTGTGCCTACGACCGTGGGCCTTACGGATGATCATATTCAGGCGCTGCTGGACATGGCAGATCGCGGCGGTCGCGTCGTGGTGTTGGATAGCCCAGCTGCAGGAATGGGCGGCTTTCAGCCGGTGCCCCCGGCATTGGCAGCTGTCCTTGGTATAGAGTTCGGATGGGGCTTGGAGAAGGCTGCCTATGCGGTGCCGGATGCCAGGGCACCGGAGGCGCTTCGAGAGAATGGACCCTTGCCCTTGCTCTATCCCTACCGTCGTTTTGTGGCTGCTATCGGTGTCGAGGTCTGGTTGTGGGCTGCGGCAAGTGAGGAGATGCACGTGCCCGAGGATGCC
>SLDA01000323.1 GCA_007125545.1 Thermoflexales bacterium
ATATGCCAAGATGCCGGCCGAGGTCGACGACCGGTATCTCCGCTATCTGGTGGCCCGCGTGGCCGCCTATCGCAACGTCTGGTGGTCGATGGCCAACGAATTCGACCTTATGGAAGCCAAGTCGGAACAGGATTGGGATCGCTTCTTCCGCGTCGTGCAGACCCACGACCCCTACCAGCATCTCCGCTCGGTCCACAACTGTCGCGTATTCTACGATCACAACAAACCGTGGGTCACACACTGCAGCATCCAGCGCTCCGACCTGACGCAGGTGACGACGTGGCGAGAGCAATACCAGAAGCCGGTCGTGGTGGATGAGTGCTGCTATGAGGGCAATATCCAGCACAATTGGGGTAACATTACAGCCGAGGAGATGTCTCACCGCTTCTGGGAGGGATTTTCGCGGGGAGGCTATGTAGGCCACGGCGAGACTTACTTGCATCCCGACGATATTCTCTGGTGGTCGAAGGGTGGCGTCTTGCACGGACAGAGCCCGGCGCGGATTGCCTTTTTGCGCGAGATTATGGAAGCCGGTCCCGTCATCGACCCGGCCCAGATCCACTGGGACATCCACCAGGGCGGCAACGAGGACTACCGCCTGATCTACTTCGGCATTCACCGTCCCGCCGTCAAGGAGATTCAGCTCCCCGAAACTCGCAACTATTCGATCGACGTGATCGATACCTGGGAGATGACGATCACGCGGCTGGAGGGTGAGTTCTCGGGCCAGTGCCGTGTTGAGCTGCCCGGAAAGCCGTACATCGCGCTGCGCATACAAGCCGCCGACTAACTCCTGACCGGGTGTCTCCAAGGCAGGAGCGATCCGTATATCGAGCGCCAAGCAACCGGCGCTCGATATATCGTGTTGCCCCAAGCACAATCTGCCCGGCAATGTCGCAAGAGCCGGCGCTATTCAACGAATTTGTGATAAGATTGCATATTAGCCATACGCTGCCGGATTCAGGTGGGAAGCTGAGAGTAGAAGGAACGATACGTTGATGAATTTCATAGAACTAGGCCATGTCGTTCGCGACAATATCGCGCAGGTGCTGGTAGGCAAAGGGGAAGTCGTTGATCTACTTCTCGTGGCTCTATTGGTGGAAGGCCACGTCCTGATGGAGGATGTGCCCGGGATCGGCAAGACTACCCTGGCAAAGGCACTGGCAAGGAGCCTCGACTGCGCCTTTGCCCGCATCCAATTCACTCCCGACCTGTTGCCCAGCGACGTGACCGGAATGAACTTTTTCAACCAAAAGGATCAGGCCTTCGAGTTTCGCCGCGGGCCGGTTATGAGCCAGATCATTCTAGCTGACGAGATCAACCGCGCGACACCGCGCACGCAATCGAGCCTCCTGGAAGCGATGCAGGAGCGCCAGGTGACCGTCGATGGGGAGACGTACCGGCTCCCGCGCCCTTTCCTGGTCATTGCGACTCAGAACCCAATCGAGCTAGAGGGCACCTTTCCGCTGCCGGAGGCCCAGATGGACCGGTTCTTAATGCAAGTGGCGGTCGGCTACCCATCAGAGCAGGAAGAAGAGGAGATCCTAATCCGCTACCAGCGGGAAGACCCCCTGGATTCGCTGCATTCGGTGGTCGACGCCGAGACAATTGGCGAGCTACAGGCACAAGCACAGGAGATTCACGTGAGTGAGGACGTCCGCCGGTACGTCCTGCAAGTTGTGCGAACGACTCGTGCGCATCCCGCAGTTCAGCTCGGCGTCTCCCCACGAGGTTCACTGGCCCTGTTCAAAGCCTCGCAGGCGCTGGCCGCGCTGAAAGGACGGGATTTCGTGGTTCCAAGCGACGTGCAGCTACTCTGCCAACCCGTTTTGAGCCACCGGGTGCACATCAGCTCACAGGTGCGGCTTCGTGGACGCACACCCGATCAAGTCGTAGCCGAGATCATCGAGTCCGTGCCCGTTCCCGTCGTGGAGTGATATGTCGGTGCCCCCGAGTCGGAACAGCGTGCGGGCCTCGCCAGAGCGCAGCCATCCGGCTTCCCCGCTGCGTCAGGTGTATGCAGGCTCCCCTGGTCGGGTCCTCCTCGATATGGAGAGTGCCAATCTCACGCCCTGGATCGTGCTGATCCTGCTCTCCGCGGGGGGAAGCATTTTATTCGAGAGCCGTTTGCTCGGCGCAACCGCAGGGATTCTGAGCCTTATGTTGGCGGCAGCATGGGTTTGGTTCAAGCTGAGCCTCGAAGCGGTCAGCTACGAGCGCAGGTTCACGGATGCAGAGGGTCTAGAGGACGTAAACCACGAGACGCGAGCATTCCTCGGTGAGGAGGTGCAGCTCACGCTACGCGTCCACAATCGCAAGCTACTGCCCCTAAACTGGCTGCGTATCGCCGACACATTTCCCGCGCATCTGGAGCTGCAGGGTGCCGAGGTTCAGGTCAACCGGGTGACCAATCAGGGCGAGCTGACCTCTTTCTGGACACTGGGGGCATTCGAGACGGTGGAGCGCAACTTCATCATTCCGTGTAGCCGCCGTGGTTTCGCAACATACGGTCCTGCTACCCTCACCAGTGGAGACGGGTTTGGGTTCTTCACACAGCGCGCGCGGCTGCAACAGGAGCACCGGCTCATCATCTACCCGAGACTCTACACGGCGGCGGAGTTGGGGCTGCCGGCGAAGGATCCATTTGGGGAGAAGGCTTCCGATCAACTCATCTTCGAAGACCCACTACGCCATGCCGGGATCCGCGAATGGCAACCCGACGATGGCTTGCGGCGCGTCCACTGGAGAGCGTCAGCCAAGCACCAGCATCTGCTGAGCCGCATCTACGAGCCTAGCGAGGAGCCTCAGATCCAGATCATCCTGAACGTCGCAACGCTTGAGCGCTACTGGGAAGGTATTATCGAATCCAAGCACGAGCTGGCTGTGAGCGTGGCGGGTACGCTGGCGCAGATCGCAACGGAGGCTCGAATGCCTGCGGGGATGATGGCGAACGGCTACCTACCCGGGAGCGATCAGGAAATCCGCCTCCGCCCGGGGAGAAGTCGGGGTCAGTTGGTGCAGATCCTCGAGCTGCTGGCAGCAGTGACGCCCTATGCCAGCCAGCCCATAGAGACACTACTGCTGCGCAAGGCGCCCACGCTGCCCTGGGGTGCGACTCTGGTCGTGGTGACCGCCGTCACGTATGATGCGTTGTTGGAGGCAACCCTGGAACTGGCGCACTCGGGGAGACGCGTGTTGCTCTTCTCTCTGGCAGACGCACCTCCGGAGCGCCCGCTTCCAGGAGTCGTGGTCTACCATCTCGCACAGCTCGTGGGTGATGCGCTGATGGTGGATGAACTCACTGCTACTCGCCTTCTGACCAGGCCGCCGTTATGATACCCTGGGAGCAGCGCCGCAGTTGGCTGACAATCGGGCTAGCCGGGCTGGAGATGGCGTGTCTTGTTCCGGTCCTCTTTGCCCTCTATCGAAACCCCTTGGGTCTGGACGCAATGACGCTGTGGATAGGGCTGTGGGCCGTGCAGTGCCTCTGGATTCTGGTGGTTGATTGGCTAAGTGCCGCACAGTCAGATGCTGCGGATGGCAGCCAGCCTGGTCTGTCCCAGTCCCAAGTGCGCAGCCTCATCTTCGCCGGAATCTTGGTTAGCTCCGTCATCCTCGTGCGCGTCGTGCTCTACTCGGGCATCCCGCTGGGTCGCCTCACCTGGGTGGGCCCTGCCCTCCGTGGGCTCTTCTTCTTTGAGAGCGGCATCAGTCCGGAGCTTCTCCTGATCTTGACCAACATCCTGCTGTGGCAGAGGGCATTACAATCCGGCAGCTCAAGCTTGCACTTCCGCAGCCTCGTGGCACGGATTCGCTGGCTCTGGTTCTTCTCCCTGGCGTCGGCAATGTATGTCTCTGTAACTACCCATGCCGATCCGGTTCGCCCGGTGCTGGCAGGGTTTCCCATTGGCTTGCTATGCCTCGTGATCGGGCGCAGCGACGAACAAGCGACCGCAGTAGGATCGATGGGCCGTCCTCTGAGGTGGTGGCACCTGGCGGAATGGGCCGTCATTGTCTTGGCTGTGTCGGGCCTCGGACTGCTGTTCGCGGCCACACCCATGGGATGGCTGGGAACTCTACTCGATACTCTATTCGGTCTCATCCTGCTAGTTATCATGCAAATCTTGCTGGTGCTCGTCTTCCTCGTATATCCACTTGTGTTACGGGGCATCGATTTCCTTATGCGGCGCTTGGAGATTGTCGATGTGATGCCGCCGGGGCTCCAGGATCCGGGAGTTCTTCTATCTGAGGAGATACCCGCGATTCGTGCTCTCACGCAGCTCTCGCCTTTGGCCCTGAGCCTATTGAGGATCGGGGCGCTCCTGCTGGTTGTGGTCGGGGCTGCACTGTTGGTGTCGCTTGTATGGCGCGCGGCGCGTCCCAGCCCCCGCCGCAGGGTCCACAGGGAGAAAAGCCGCTGGGCAATACCTGACGGATCGTTTCTCAGACAAGGGCTTGCACGCGTGCAGGATGCCCTCGCTCTTGTCCGGCAGATCGGGATAGGAGAGCAGCTCCTGGCTGCCACGTCGGTGCGCAACATCTACGCAAACCTCACGCGGCTGGCAACGCAGCGAGGATATCCTCGCCAGAAGCATCAGCCGCCGGATCGTTATCTCAACGAGATGATAGAGGCCTTCGCCGGCTTCGAGCAGCCGCTGCAACGCATAACGGCGGCCTATATGCGCGTACACTACGGCGACTACGCGATCGAGCGAGCTGAGCTAGAGCAGATCCAATCCGACTATCGTGAAATCCGCAAAGCCGCCGAGAGCCAAGTGCTAAGTTAACCAACTGCTGGGAGGCCAAAGCTCCAGAGGAGGGCCGACGATCATGCGGACGAGTAGGAGTATGTGCAGGATTGTGCTTGCAACCAGAATGGTCAGGATCAGGGGATGCTGTTTGACGTTAATCTTGTGCCGAAACATCGAGCGCGCGACCCAAGCACCGGGGAAACCTCCCATCAGTGCCAAGAGATGCAGCGTCGGCTCGGGCACGCGCCAGCCTCTCAAAAGCCGTCCCAGTTCAGAGGTACGCTTGTCCCAGGCATAAATGGCCCAAGTCACGATGCTCCAGCCGGCGATCCACGTTGCGTAGGGTGGTACATTCGTGAGTCGTGATTGAAACGATGTGGCCAGTGAAACGGACAAGGCAACACCGAGAAGCGTATATATATATAACGTTTTGTTCATGGTCCTCTTGCAGTGTGTGAGCTCTGTTCAGTCAAATGGCTACCGGAACAGCCACGGCCGAACGAAATCAGCGGGCGGCAGTTCGGTACTGAGGCAGGAGAGCAAGATAACTCTCGTCCTCATCCTCATGCGGCGGCGGGCGGTAATCCGGCGTTTGATGGCGGAAGTAAGTGTTGTATAGCTCGGCATAGTGACCGCCCTCGCGCAATAGTCGCTCGTGGCTTCCTTCCTCTATGATCTCGCCGTCACGGAGCACGATAATTCGGTTGACGGCACGGATCGTCGAGAGGCGGTGGGCAATAAGTATCGAGGTGCTCTGAGCTAAGATTAGTTCGGTGGCCTCCTGAATTTGGGTCTCGGTGAAAGGGTCGATACTGGCGGTCGCTTCATCGAGAATGAAGATAGCAGGCCTCTGGACCAGTACCCGCATCAAGGCTACCAGCTGCCGCTGTCCCATTGATAGTTGTGCGCCGCGCTCCCCGACATCCGTTTGCAGCCCTTGGGGCAGCGTGGCCAACCAGTCTCCATCGCCGATCTTGCGTGCAAGACTGAGAATCTCCTCCTCAGTGGCATCGGATCGTCCATAGCGTATGTTCTCGAGCACGGTGCCGGAGAAGAGAAAAGGTGCCTGCGATACGAGGCCCAGTTGCTGGCGGTAAGCCGTCAGATCAAACGTGCGAATGTCTTGGCCGTCGGCCAGAATGCGGCCCCCCTGGAATTCGTAGAAGCGAGCGATCAAGTTGACAATGCTGCTCTTGCCGGCCCCCGTATGGCCTACGAGCGCGACACTTTCACCGGGTTGGAGGTGCAGCGAGAAATTCTTCAGCACCGGCTCGTCTTCTGTGTAGCGGAAGTCGACATCATCGAACGTTACTTCCCCCTTCAGTTCAGGAACGGTGCGATCGTCGATCTGTTCGACGCTTGATTCGGCGTCGATGAGGGCAAATACGCGCTCCGCCGCAGAGAGTCCGCCCTGGAACTCGTTCCAGAAGGCAGAGATGCTGAGCACGGGGAACCAGAACCGGTCCATCGTGGTGACGAAAAGATACCAACTGCCGACGGTTATCGCCTGCGTTGCGGTCGTAAGGCCGCCGAAGTAGACAATCACGGCGGTGCCAATGCCTGAAACCGCATTGAGCAGGGGAAAGCTCAACGCCAGGACGAATCCCCGACGAAGATTAACCTTGTAAGAACGGCGGTTGATCTCCGAGAACTCATCATAGATGGTCGACTCCTGGCGGAAGTTTTTGGCAACGCTGATGCCCGTCACAGCCTCCTGAATAGCGGCGTTAACCTCGGCCATCACCTGGAATCCCTCGCGCGTGACCCGGCGGGCAATGCGCCTCAAACTCAGAGCCACCACGATAACAAGGGGGATAAAGCCAATCACCATCAGCGTAAGCTGCCACGAGATCGTGAAGAGGTAGATAAGTAGGACCAAGACCTGGAGTAACTGCCCGAGGAAATCGGTCACCAACTGAACTACTTGAGCGAACTCTTCGGTGTCGGACGTGATCCTACTAATGATGCGCCCGGAGCGGTACTTGTCGAAGAAGGAGAGGTCGTGGTTCACCGAAGCAGCGAACGCATCGTTACGCAGCGTCTCCATAATGGATCCACTGATGCGCGCCAAGAGATAGCGTCCCAACCAGGTGCCACCCCAGTCGATCACGCCACCGGCAAGCACAATCCCTATAATGCCGGCGATTACGGCGAGATTATCGCGGTCAACGACCAGAATATCCAAACCCAGGGCCGTCACGATACGTGGGAGCACGGCAATCAGCGAGGTCACCACGGTGACCACCGATACGATCACGACTCGCTTCCAATGAGGAAGGAAGTAATGATAGATCCGTAGCACTAACTCGCGATCGTCATACTGACGATCGTACTCTTCCTGCTGCAATCCATAGAAAAAACCCATAGAGCTCCTACCCGAAGGGGGATAGCGTTAACCGCCGTCCCCATCACCCTCATAACGTGTGAAAATCTTGCGATACGCGTCGGAAGAGATCATCAACTCCTCGTGGCTCCCCACGGCATCTACCCGCCCCTGCTTCATCACGACGATCAGATCAGCCCAGCGAATCTGTGAGAGCCGGTGCGTAATGAGAAACGTGGTGCGGCCTGCGGCGACCCGTTCGATGGCACGCTGGATGCGGTCCTCCGTCTCACTGTCGATGGCACTTGTCGCATCGTCGAGAATGAGGATGGCAGGGTCGGTGAGAAACGCACGCGCAAGCGCGATACGCTGCCGCTGGCCTCCTGACAGCGTCGTGCCCCGCTCGCCCACGACGGTCTCATAGCCTTCAGCAAATCCCTTGATAAATTCGTGCGCTTGCGCGGCCTTGGCTGCGGCCTCGATCTGGGGCCGCGTTGCCTCATGATTCCCAAAGGCGATGTTCTCCGCCACTGTTCTGGAAAAAAGGAAAATGTCCTGTTCGATAATCGAGATCTGGCTGCGCAATGATGCTAGGGACCAATCACGTACATCAACGCCATCCACTGTAATACGTCCATCATCGACATCGTAGATGCGGTTGATGAGCTTGGAGAGTGTG
>SLDA01000011.1 GCA_007125545.1 Thermoflexales bacterium
ATCGAAGCGCACCCGAATACCGCGGTCAACAAGCTCGACGTCATCAAACCTATGCAGACCTTGGTAAATGAGGTGGCGGACAAGATGAGAGGATTCGATCTCTCCGAAACTCGGGACTATTACCGCCGGGTGATAGAACGAGCGGTAGAGCAGGCGGAATCCATCGGCGAGATCCCGAAGCGCGAGGCCTATCTCGACCGGTATTATCCATGGGTGATGATGCAACCCAACTATCGTCCGGTGATGAGAATGGGCGGCTACCATTACTGGCCTATGTGGGCGCGCCAGAGCTCACCCCGGGCTACCGGCACCGGTCAGGCAGGGGGGCGTGCGCCCTCCGGCGGCGGGCGCTCAACCACAACCTTTGGGGACGTGTCGGCATCTTTCACGGGATGGGCTGAGACAACGATGGGAGGAATGGCAGCCGCCATTCTCCCGACCAGTCTGAGCAAACCCGCCCCAATCAGCCGCTCGTCTTCGTCCGGTAGGTCGGGAGGTAGTTGTGCCTGCGCATGCGCCGGGTGTGCCTGCGCGTGTGCGTGTGCCGGTGGAGGGCGCTAATCCGCAAGCGCTGTGCGGATCGCTCTGTGGAGGTCATTGACGTTATGCCCAAGCATCTAAGGCTCTGTTTTGTCTTCGTCTTTCTGCTACCGCTCCTTGGCGCGGCGACCCTGCAAAACCCTGTCGCGGCGCAGAGCTATGCGTTCGAGGTACCCGAACTCCAGTTGCAGGTCTTCGTGCAAACGGACGCATCGGTACGCCTGGTGTATGATATTACCTTTAACAATTATGCCAGGCCCATCGATGTCGTCGATATCGGCCTCCCGCACAGCAACTACGATATTGGCAACATGTCTGCCTCGATCAACGGTACACCGTTGACCGACATTCGGCCCTCGACCTATATCGACATCGGTGTAGAAGTCCACCTGAACCAACAGACCATACCCAGCGGCGGCACAGGAACCCTGCGTTTTGAGGCCACCATGCCCGATTTGGTCTTCCAGGACACGACGGACGCGGATTACGCCTCGTTACAGATTACACCGACCTGGTTTGATCGGGACAGTGTCACGGGACTCAGCGAGATACGGATTGCGATCCACGTGCCGGAGGGTGTCGAGCCGGAGGAGTTACGATACCAGCGCGAACCGTATACGGAGATCGCCCTGTTCGAAAATCGTGCCGTCGCGATCTGGGTCTTTTCGGAAGTACGTGCGACACAGGCTTACCTCGTCGGCCTCTCCTTTCCCAACCGCGTCATGGACAGAGTCGTCCGGATGACGCTACTCGACCTCACACGCCGGTGGCTGGAGACGAATCCCGAAATCGCCATGCTGCTGGGGTTCATTGCTCTGGCGCTGTTCGCCTGGCTCTTCTTCCGCTTCTCAGGAGGCACCGGCTGCACGGTATTCGTTATCCTCGCTGCGGCCCTGGTAGCGCTCTTCGTCTTGAGCCCGCTGCTCATGCTGCCGGCGATACCGTTGCTCGCTGCGCTTGTAGCGTATAATGAGGCGAATCTCCGCAAGAAAACGAAGACCTATCTACCGCCAATTGCGCACGTAGAGGGGGGCGGTATCAAGCGTGGACTCACAGCACCCGAAGCTGGGGTTCTGCTCGAACTGCCGCTGCACAAGATTCTGACACTGGTGGTGTTTGGTCTGCTGGAGAAGAACCTCGTCGAACTCGTCACACAGGACCCGCTAACCGTGCGCGTCCGTGAGCCTTATCGCACGTGGAACAGTCGGGAGGACCGGCGGCGTATCAAGAAACGGCGACAGGCTCGCCGGCAGGCTGCCAGCGACGAGGGCACCGTTCTGCATACCTACGAGGATCACTTCCTCGACAAGCTGGAGCAGAATCATAGCAAACCCGTAGAGAAAATCGACTTCACGGATGCTATGGAATCCCTGCTGAAAATGACAGCCAGTAAGATGAAGGGCTTCGACCTCGAAGAGACACGGGAGTACTATAGGCGCGTCATGCAACGTGCGATGGAGCAGGCGAGCTCGATGGGCGAGGTGCGAGAGCGCGAGCAATACCTGGACAAACATCTTCCTTGGGTGATGATGAACGAGAACTATCCTACAGTACTCAGTCGTGGAGGCTTCCACTATTGGCCTCTTTGGGTACGAACGTCGCGGGGCACAACGGGTAGTCGTGGACGCAGTGGCCCGGCCTTTAGCGGGGGACAGGTCGGCAGCAGCCCCGGCACGGGAAGTCGAGCAGGCGGGGGACGGACCTCCGCTGGTGATGTTGCCGGATCCTTTGCGGGGTGGGCCGAGAACACGATGGGAGGCATGGCAGCCGCACTCCTACCGGGAAAGATGCAGATTCCAAGTGCCAGGGGTGGGGTCATCGATCTGAGCGGCGTGGACAGAGTCACTGGCGATGTATTCGAGGCCATCTCGAAAGCATCGAATAGTGGTGGAGGCAGAAGGGGCGGCGGCAGTTGCGCATGTGCCTGTGCCGGCTGCGCCTGTGCATGCGCGTGCGCAGGTGGCGGACGCTAGTCTGCAACTCGGAACTTGGGCCAATGGATAATTCCCAGATGGCTACCGCTGCCGGCGACCACCCCGCGCTTCCTGAGGCCGAAGCACTCACGATGCAGGCAGAGTGGCTCGCGCCGGCCCGCGCCCAACTCTGGCGGTGGGTTCAGATCGCGCGCCGACACTCGGTACTCGATCTTGGGACCGGGTATGGTGCGGTCGTGCCGGAGCTGGTTCGTCGGTCCGGTGGACGGGTTGTGGCGCTGGATCGCGAGTTGCGCCCCCTACGCCAGCCGCATTCGTTTGCCGGTGCGGCGCGGGTGGCAGCGGATGGCAGCTGCTTACCCTTCTCCGATGGAAGTTTTGACCTGATCTTCACACAACTGACCCTGCTCTGGATCCCTGCCCTCGATGCTGTCATCGCCGACATGTGGCGCACACTTCGAACGGGCGGGGTGGTGGTAGGATTGGAGCCGGATTACGGGGGAATGATCGAATATCCACCTGAGGTTGAGAGCCGCGAGCTGTGGATCGCGAGCCTATCGCGCGCCGGCGCCGATCCCTATGTCGCGCGCAAGCTACCAAGCAAGCTGGCGACCCAAGGTTTCGACGTCAGGGTTTCGCTCTTCGACACGCTCGTGCCACCGAGCCCGGACAGATTCGCCTTTCTGGAAGATCTGCCTCTCTCCGCAGAGGAACGGCAGGAACTGGAGGTCCTGGAACGCCGGGCGCAGACCCTGAGCGAGACCTGGGCCCAGGTTGCACATCTGCCCTTCTTTCTGATCCGTGCCATCAAGCTCTAGATAGCAAAAAACGGAGCCTTGCTTGGCAAGGCTCCGTGATGGCTCCCCTGGATTCCTACAACACAAGAGGCTCTAGCTGCTCCACTTCATTCTCAGCGCTGATCACGGCCTTGAGGGCGGCGATGGCAACTTCGATCATCTGATCATCGGGTTCGCGCGTCGTTAGCCGTTGCATTACGAGATTTGGCGCAATCAGCAGGCGGATAATGCGGTTATCCTTGCGACTTGCCGTGAAACGCAGCACTTCGTATGCAATGGCAGAGATGAGCGGGAGCAGAACCAGCCGGGTGGCAATCCGGATGGCGATCGGAGGCTTGCCGAAAGGAGCCAAAACCAAGACCGAAATCAACGCAACCGTTAGCAGAAAAGCGGTACCACAGCGGGGGTGCAGCCGCGAGTGAGCACGCACATCCTCAACAGTCAAAGGTGAGCCAGCCTCGTGTGCGTTGACAGTCTTGTGTTCCGCGCCATGATACCCAAAGACGCGGCGAATTTCCGCTGTTTGGCTAATTGCAACAACATACCCTGTGAGGACCAGCAAGCGCATCAGGCCCTCGACACCGTTGAAGAGCAAACTACCCTGGGGTATGACCACGCCCGCACCGAGTGAGGGAACCACCATGAAAAGGAGCACCCCAACGAGCAGTGAGAAGGCACCCGTGGCGATCCCCATACCGCCCGACATCTTGAAGTCGGGGTCTTCTTGACGCCCCATCAATTCGGCCGAAAAGAAAAGCGCCTTTGTCCCCAATCCCATCGCATCCCATAACATAGGAATACCGCGCAGAAAAGGAATACGGCTGATAGGACCACTGTAGAGTCCGCTGAGTGACTCCTGCTTGATCACGATCTCTCCCGCGAGGTCGGGTCGAACTGCAATCGCCGCCCGATGCTTTCCCCGCATCATCACTCCCTCGATCACAGCAGATCCGCCATAGGTCTCACCCAGCGGCTTACGTTCGATGATACTCTCAGCCATGTCAGCCTCCACGCCACACAATTTGGATTAGGTTAGAATCTGAATCATTCGCGCCCCCAGGGGCACGTCATCTGCCACACTTACCAACCCGTATCTTACCAGATTCCGACGCAAAGCAAGGACCAATCTCGCGAACTACCCTAACTGGCTGTCAGCGCTCCCGGCGGGCTCTTTGCCAGGCTCCGACCACTGCACGGCGGCACACTACCTCGGCCATGGCCAGCCGGTACTCGGCACTACCTCGGTAATCGGATATCGGTTCGATCTCACTCAAGGCGGGGCTGAGGGCTCGCGCGATACGGTCGGAGCCCAAGAGCTGTCCGCGCAGCACGTGCTCGGTCTTATGCAGCCGCACAGGCCGGTCTGCGAGACCGCCGACTGCAATGCGCACCACCTCCGGCAAGCCCTCGCTCACCGACAGGAAGGCCGCCGCACAGACAATTGGCTTGTCTTTAGGCGAGCGGCCCACGACTTCAAATGCAGCGGCGCTGCGTGCTGAAGGTCGCTTAATCGACAGCTCTGTCAATAACACGCGCGTGCTAATCAACCGGTCGCGGTAAGCGACAAAACTCATAAAAGGAGCCCGGTGTTCAACAGGGTCGGCGTAGTGAGTCTCCACATCAAGAACTAACAAGGCTGTGGTCAGAGGATCCTCCGAGCCCGCAGTCATCAGCGTGCCGCCGACGGTGCCCTGCTCACGGAGGTTCCGGGACTGGACATAGTGCACCGCTTGACGCAGAAGCCCATCCGCGACCTCGCTGGTGCCAGGATGGTCGATGATGGCCTGGAGCGAGGCCATTGCACCGAAGCGAAGCTCCTCCAGCGTGGACTCGACAAAGTTCAGGCCCAAATCCTGAAGATCCACGACCATTTCTAGAGCAGGGTCACCACGGGCCACAGTCCACGCACCACCCGCCAGATATGCGGCATTGTGATTGGACTGTACCAGAGCCACAGCATCTTCCACACTTTCAGGTCGCCGGTAATGCTTTACGCTACGCAACATCCACGCCCCCTTTGAATCGCAATCTGTTGGTGTTACATGTGGCTACTCGGTATGCATCAATCTTCAACACGCCAGAACTCCTGCTCGTCTTCCCAGCCCTTCAGCGTTCCTTCCGGTGGACAGACGACAACGGCACTGGCCTCGACCGTCACCGTACCGTCGGCCAAACGAACTTCTCCGGCAACCTCGGCCAACCGCCTTCGCTGTTTTACGACCCATCCCACTACCGTCAATGGCGTTTCCGTCGGCGTGGGCTTACGGTAGCGAACCTCCAGCTTGGCGGTGACCCAGAAAGGATCGTCGTCAGAGACCATCATCACGGCGCGGCCCGTGGCTTCATCGAGAATCGTGGCTAGAATGCCGCCGTGTACAATGCCAGGATAGCTCTGGTAGCGCCCGGGAATTGCGACGGGAACGATAACCTGCTGGGCTTTATGATCTTCATAAAACTGAAGGTGAAGGCCCACAGGATTCTCGCGGCCGCAGATGAAGCACATCCGCGATGTTGGTTGACGAATCCAATCAGTAGGAGGCGTCGTCACAGCCGGGCTCGATTCCTCTCTCTCGAAAACCATTCTTACTCCTGGGTTCTTGCTCGTTGACTTGGCGCACACGCCAAGATTACGCATTTCCACGGAAGATCGTAGCCCCGCGGCTACTTGTCTTCACGCATATAAGCCACCCCCAATGCTGCCGGCGCCCCGATGTGATGGCTCAAAGTCTCCCACGAGGTCATCGCCACCAGCACTAAGATGGTAGCCAGATAAGGCAGCATGTTGAGGTAGGCCGAAGGGACGGTGGTGCCACCCGCCTGCAGGCGGAACTGGACGGCGTTGATCCCTCCAAAGAGAATCGCGCCGAGCACAGCCCGTGCAGGATTCCACATGGCAAAGATCACCAAAGGGATTACGATCCAGCCACGTCCACCTGTGATATTTTCCGACCAACCGGGAGCGTAACCCAGTGATAGGTGTGCCCCGCCGACTCCTACCAGCATCCCCCCAATGATCGTCGCAAGGTAGCGAACACGCATTACGTTGACGCCCATCGCGTCGGCTGTCTGTGGGTTCTCGCCGACAGCCCGCAGGTTGAGGCCATCACGAGTCTTGTAAAGGTAGGCCCATGCAAGGGGGACTAGCAGATAGAGGACATAAGTGAGCATATCCTGCCTGAACAACGCACCCATTACAGGAATCTCGCTGAGGCCCGGAATGACAACCGCGGAGAAACGCGGCCCCACTAACCCCACCAGGGCGTAGTTGTTCGTCGCCGGACCGAGTCGTTCACCCAAAAAACTTGCTAGACCGCCTCCGAAGATAGTTATGCTCAGCCCACTGACGACCTGGTTGGCACGCATAGTGACGGTGAGGAAAGCATGAATGCTCGCTAGTGTGCCTCCCGCCAACATCGCCGCGCCAACCGCTAGCCACACACTCCCGCTATAATAAGCAACCCCGAAGGCAACCACCGCACTGGTCAGCATCATCCCCTCAATACCGAGGTTCAGTATGCCCGATCGTTCAGTGTATATCTCGCCTACCGTAGCGTAGATGAGGGAAGTACCCGCACGCAGCGTAATCGTCAGAATCGAGGTAAGTAGCAGCGCAAACCCCATCACCCAGTCGCCTCCTTGCCGACGTCTTGTTGTAAGCCGGCCACAGGCAGTTTCTCTGGTCGCTTTATCTCCAGCGCATATTCGGTAAAAAGGCTTCCCGCTAACATAGGAAGAAGAAGCATTCCTTGGAGGACAACCCCAACTGACGCTGGAAGCCGCATACGCATCTGAATCTGATCACCGCCGACGAGCAACCCCGCCATCATCATCGCTACCATGATAACACCGAGCGGATTGAGTTGCGCCATCCACGCAATAATGATGGCGGTATAGCCATATCCTACAGCTACACCCTGCTGCAACCGCCGGGCAATACCCAGGACCTCCAAAGCTCCAGCTAGTCCCGATAAGGCCCCCGATATTAGGATCGTAAGCACGATGCTTCGCGCGATGCTGATGCCCAGATAGCGCGCGGCTGTCGGATTAGAGCCTATGATCTTGAGCTCAAAGCCCCACCGGCTATGCTTGAACATCCACCAGAGAACGACGGCCAGGATTAGCGCGAAGAAAATGCCCATATGAGCCCGGCCGGCAATCCTGGGCAGCCAAGCAAATTCGGGAAAGCGTTCTGTGCCGGAGTTGTAGCCCGGTGCCCGCCACGTGACGTGGTAGAGGTGTTCATAGTAGAGAATCGCCACATAGTTTAGCATCAACGTGGTCAAGGTCTCATCAACCTTCAACACGGCCTTGAGTACAGCCGGAAGACCGGCCCAGAGAGCACCAGCCACGCATCCCGCGAGAATCGCTAAGGGGAGAATGGTCCAACTAGGCAGGCGCTGAGACCAGAACAGAGCAACGCCGGATGCTGCGACCGCACCTAACGTGAGTTGACCTTCAGCACCGATGTTCCAGAAACGCAACCGAAATGCCAGCGCTACGCCTAGTCCGGTTAGCATCAGCGGGATGCCCTTAACCAGCACCTCGGTCCAGCCAACGCTGGATCCAAAGGCGCCTCTGAACATAGCGCCATAGGCTACGAGCGGATTCGCGCCGGAGAGAATCAACAAGATGCCGCCCAGAAACAGAGAAACTGCAAAGGAGACTATCGGGACCAGAACGACCGCCCGCTTGGAGACCGTTTCGCGCTTATGCAATACTAGCTTCATCGTCGCTATGCTCCTGGTTCATCAACTGCCGAAGAGGCGCCTGGCAGTTCCTCGGCGGATGCGCCGGCCATTAACAGGCCGAGCGCTTCACGGTCGGCGTTCTCAGCATCCAACACCCCCATAACACGGCCCTCATAGAGCACGGCGATCCGATCCGACACAGTCAGAAGTTCATCGAGATCCTCTGAGATAAGGAGTACACCACGACCTTCGTCACGCTGCTCAATCAACCTACGCCGCACACTCTCGGTCGCGCCCACGTCCAGTCCCCGGGAAGGATAGACCGCGATCAGTAAGGTGTCACAGGCATCGATCTCACGGGCAAGGATCGTCTTCTGGATGTTACCGCCGGAGAGAAACTTCACGTGGGTCCGTGGAGCAGGTGTCGCAATCTGGAAAGCCTCAATCATCCTTCGTGCAAAGTCACCAATCCGTTGCCGATTGAGTACTCCGTGCTTGGACATTGGGGGAGTCCGGTAACCCTTCATCGCAATATTGTCCGCTACCGGCATATCACCCACGCTCCCCATACGTATGCGATCGGCTGGTATATGACTGACCCCCGCTTCAATGGCTTTCAGCGGGGTGCAGTTGGTTAAGTTGGCATTGTTGATGTGCAGTTCGCCCGACTTGATATGCCGTAGACCCGTAATCGCCTCGGCTAACTCCTGCTGCCCATTACCGGCAACTCCAGCGATGCCCAGAATCTCTCCCTCCCGAATTGCCAGCGAGACACCAGATAAGGCCGGGAGCGCCTTGTCGTTCGTAGCATAGACATCGCGCAGGACCAGAACCTCCGATCCAGGCTGGGCCGGTTGTTTGTCCAGTCGAAAGAGAAGTTCACGCCCTACCATCAACCGCGCTAAGTCTCGCGGAGTCGTCTCCTCCGTGTTTCTGGTTGCCACCACGGCGCCCTGACGCAATACGCAAACGCGATCAGAAAATGCTATCACCTCACCCATTTTGTGCGTGATGAACACAACAGACTTGCCCTCAGATTGCATCACCGACAAGATACCACCCAGTTCCTCCGCCTCTTGGGGCGTCAACACAGCAGTAGGCTCGTCCAGGATGAGGATACTGGCGCCACGGTAGATCAGCTTGAGAATCTCGACCCGTTGTTGCTCACCAACACTGAGCTGCCAGATGTAGGCACGCGGATCGACCTGAAGATGGTAACGGTCCGACAGCTCTCGGATTCGTTGGGAGACCTCTCTCATATTGGGTACAAAGGCCAGGTCGTGAATGCCCAAGATTACATTCTGCGCGACCGTCATTGTCGGAACGAGCATGAAATTCTGATGCACCATCCCAATCCCCAACATGGCAGCATCGCGAGGCGAGTTGATCTCGACCCTCTCTCCACGCACATAGATCTCCCCAGCATCCGGGCGGTAAAGACCGACCAGAACGTTCATCAGCGTGCTCTTGCCGGCACCATTCTCACCAAGAAGCGCCAGAACTTCACTAGGGTAAAGCTCTAAGTCAACACGATCATTAGCCACGACGCCAGGAAAGCGCTTCGTGATGCCTTGCATCCGAAGCACCGGCGTGTCCGGAGCTGTTTTACGTTCGCTATTCATGGGTACCTAGATCTACGAATCACCGTTATTGTGATAAACCCAAAGCCCAAGACGTGAAGATTGCTCACGTCCTGGGCCATCGGTTGGGGATATCAAGCCGGCTGTCAAAAACAAGGGAGCGAAAAGCTCGGTTACCAGAGCAAGTTGCCACCAGACAGCATTCGCCCCCCAGAATTCTGAGCCATGATTACCAAGAATTACTGTGCAGGAATTGTCCCGATCACACCTTCCACGAAGACGTTCATCCCAAGCATTTCTCCATCGCTCAGACACTCACCCGCAGCGACGAACATGCTGCCATCCTGTGCGGTAATGGGACCACAGAAAACCTCATCATTTCCGTTGAGGAAGCTCTGCGTCGCCGTATCTACCAGATCGCGTACTGCCTGCGGAACCCTGGGGCTAAAATCAGCCAGTTGGACAAGGCCGTCCTGCATACCGCCCCAGTACTCGCGGGACTCCCAGCCATCCCCCATTGCAGCGCCAATGGTGCTGATGTAATATGGACCCCAGTTCCACGCAGGGCCTGTGAGCACAGTATCACCTACAAAAGCGCGATGGTCTGAGTTGTAACCGATGCTCATGGCACCGCGCTCCTGGGCTGCCTTTTGAGGCTCAGTCGTATCTTGATGCTGGGCTATAATGTCAACCCCTTGGTCAAGCAAGGCGATCGCGGCATCGCGCTCTGTCACAGGATCAAACCAAGTGTACGTCCAGACGACACGCACTTCGGCATCCGGGTTGACTTCACGGACGCCCAACGTAAAGGCGTTAATGCCGCGAATAACCTCAGGAATCGGAAACGCTGCAACATAGCCGATGCTGTTAGCCTCGGTCATGCTACCGGCGACCATACCCGAAAGGTAACGGGGCTGATACATGCGCCCGAAGTAGGTCCCCATATTGTCTCTCGTCCTATAGCCCGAGCAATGCTCGAAGATGACATTGGGGAATTCCTCAGCGACCTCGTACATGGCATCCATATAGCCAAACGAGGTAGCGAAGACCATGTCGTAGCCCTCTTGCGCATACTGCCGAATAACACGCGCGGCATCGGGACCTTGTTCAACGTTTTCGATGTAGGTGGTCTCGACGTTGTCACCGAACTCCGCCTCAACCTGCTGCCGACCGCGGTCGTGCTCGTAGGTCCAACCCAGGTCACCCGGGGGGCCGATATAGACAAAGGCGGCCCTAAAGGGACCCTCGTCAGTTGTCGTCGGACCCGCGGCAGTGCCACACGCCGCCAATGCCAGTGACGCAGTCAACAGTACAGCTAACAAACCAAAAATCCGTCGTCTCATTGAACTCCTCCTTGCCTAGTGCCTAAATAACGGTGTTTCCTGTCAGTCCGACCACGACCTACTTCAGAATCTAAGGGACTGCTACATTTTAGCAGACGTTGCAGCCTTGTCCACTGTTTGGGCTCAACCGTCATCGCCAAGAGTATGGGGGAATTCACCGTCCCCCCATACTTCGGGGGATAACTCCGTGTCCACTTGAAGTTGCTGATTCGTTAAAGTGATTTTTTCACGAGTAACCGTAAAGCGGTCAAAGTCACGCGCCGCTACAACCGGCTCAAAGTAAGCTTCAACCTCAGCTAGAATGTCCCGTATCCGGTAACGCTGCGACAGATGCGTGAGCACCAACATGCGCACGCCAGCCTCGCGAGCCAGCCACCCGGCTTCATCAGCCGTAATATGTCCGAAGCGACGTGCCATCTCACGATCCCGGGATAGATAGGTTGCCTCGGTGACCAGAACATCGACCCCTTGTACGGCCTCGACCAGGTTCTCAACCTGCCCGGTATCACCGGTGATCGCTATGGCAAGGCCGGGGCGATCGGGACCCAATACCTCGTCGGGACGAATGATCCGTCCATCGGGTAAGGTCACGGATTTTCCATTAACCAGATCCCGGCGGACGGGCCCGGCAGGGACGCCCAGAGCATTCGCCTGTTCCGGGAGAAAAGGTCGGCGCGACTTCTCGGAAAACCGGTAGCCCACAGAACCAGCCCCACGATGGCGAACACCGAAGACACGCACCTCGAACTCATCGGAATCCAGCAAAATGCCGGGCTTGGCATCGATCAACTCGATTGCAACCGGGGGGCGCGCTCCGCGCAGTACAACGCCAAAGAGCAAGTCGTGCACGCGATCAAGGCTCCTTTGGCCTCCATAGATCTCGAACTTGTCGACGGCCTCCCAACGGGCGAACGTGGAGATCAACCCACCCAATCCGAGTATGTGATCCAGGTGACCGTGCGTCAGTAGCATACGATTCATGCGACGAAATCCCAGCCCACTGCGAAGAATCTGACGTTGCGTGCCTTCTCCACAGTCGACCAAGAAGCGTTCATCCTGATATAGGAGTACCTGCGATGGCAATCCCCGCTGAATAGAAGGAGCAGAAGCGGATGTACCTAAAAAGACGAGTTCAAGCATGCTCAAGCTCCGCCCGCGAGGATAGATTGCGGCGTATTTCCACTATAGCCAACTCCTTTCACGAGCAGCACGCCCGGTTCGCCCGACTCTCCCTCCACCTGCAGTCCATCGAATCCAAATTGGCGCGCCACCCAGACGCTCGTCAACAGATGACGGGTCACGCGCGATGTGGTACCTCTGGACTCACCGGCAGCAAGCAGAAAAGGGAGTACAAGTTGATCTGCCAGGTACGGATCACAGGCAGCCCCGGTTCGGTGATGCTCCAAAAATGCCTGGTAGCCGATCTCCGCGACCTCTTCAGATGACAGACCCCGACGACCCAGCGACAGGAATCCCGCCTGTGCATTTTCATATTCAGCTACGAGAAAGAGCCCAGTGCCCAGCCCGGGAGATGGCACGTGCTCCGGGATGATGCGATTCTCAATGCCGGCATCATTAAGGCGCGCGCGAACTCGATTGGTCATTCTTTGGGGGATATGTGAAGGCAGCCTCGCGGCAAAGGCCAGCCCATCGACCCGGATGAGCGAACCACGATCCGTCATGTCATATGCCCGTGGTCGGCTGCTGCCTCGGATCTCAACCGTCACCTCACCGCCGCCGCCCTGGATGAAACCCCAGAGCCGGTGGGCTAACTTCGCACGTATCCCCAACTCGAAGAGCGTGGGCAGATAAACTCGCTCGAGATAGATTGCGGGCGGACTCATCGGTACGGCTGTGCCTCCGAGCAGTCGAACCTCGGAGCGGCTGGAAGCTAAGGCCAGAGGAAGTAGAATCGTCTGTAGAACGAGCGAGACGGCCCCCGCCGAGCCAGTTGGCGAAGCATCATCGACGTCAAAGAGGTAATTCCCTGCTTGGGCCACGCGCTGTGGCGCGAACGTCAACGTTTCACTTCCGAGCGCATCCCCGTCGGTTTCCGCATCACAGACAGCCGCGGCAGCGCGTACTGCCGTCAGATGCTGCGGGCGCAGTCCTGGCTTCGAGCGGTTCGCGCGGATGTTGACCAAGCGGACGGGTTGACCCGTCACAATGGCCAGCGTCAACGACGAGCGAAGAATTTGACCGCCCCCTTCTCCATAAGCCCCGTCAATCTCCAGCATCCGCCCTCATGACCTGCCCCAGCAACGGGGACCTGGATGACCAGCATTAATCATTCTGCCCACGCTATCGACAAACAAGTTCCCGTCACCCTCCTTCAGACTTCTCAGCTTGTACCGGGTCCTTGTTCCGCGCCCCGTCGACCGCCACCACCGGCGCACACGCACTTAACACAACAGTCACCACCCACGCACTCCCGCCGCGGAGTGAGCGCCGGATACCGCCTCGAAGCGTCGGGCTCAGCGGCGGACCACCACCTTGGTTCCCATCGGCGCCCAGTTGTAAAACCACTCGGCTTCAGGGAGCGGGAGGTTGACGCAGCCGGCACTCATGGGAGTCCCGAAATTGTTGTGCCAGTAAGCGCCATGGATGCCGTACCCGCGATCATAGTACATGATGTGAGGAACATTCGGCAAGTTATAGCCCGGGCCGCGCATCCGCGCTGACGGGTATTTGGCGTAGACATAGAACGTACCCACCAGGGTCGGGGTGCGAGCCAGACCTGTCGAGGCAATGGTCGAGCGAACCGGTGTCTGTCCCTGATATGCCGTTACCCGTTGCTGCGAGATATTCACCTCGATCCACTTCTCGCCGCTTGTCCCATGCCCGGGACTCGGGGCCGGAGGTGCCGGCGGTTGGCTTGGAGCGCTGCTGCCATCAGGAATGCGCAGACGCTGCCCTACGTAGATAGTGTCGGAGGTAAGGCCATTCGCAGCACGCAGGGCATCTACAGTCGTTCCATAGGTCCGCGAGATGTTGAATAGGGTATTGCCCACCTGCACAACGTGCCAACCGGCGGAGGAACTGGGAGGCCCGGCAACCGGCGCCGAATAAGATTGGCCCGGGATAGCGAGACGCTGGCCCACATACACCCAAGAATTCCACCGCAACCCATTTTGGGCTGCAAGGTCGCGCGTACTAACCCCGTGCCGAACCGCGATGCCTGAAAGCGTATCGCCGCGCCGCACGATATACGTGCCGCCACTGGGCGCAGTGGGCGGCACGGGTTGCGCGCCGGCGGCGGGAATCGTCAACCGTTGACCCACATAGACCCACGAACGCAATTGCAGCCCGTTGGCGGCGGCAAGGTTACCCACCGAGACACCATATCGCGCCGCAATCCGCGACAGCGTATCGCCCGCTTGCACGACATAGGTCGTGTCCGCCAGCGGCGCTGCCTGCACGGGTCGCACGAGCGAAACGGCAAGCACAAGTGTCAACACGCACAGCAAGAGACTATGCCATCGCTTCATCGAACAAACTCCTTTCATTGACCGACATTACTCACCTCCATGTTAACCGGATTTTCCCACGATGCACGTTACACTTCATCAGCGAATTGGTTAAGAAAGGAGACACGAGTCTGGAGCGTACAGCCGCTGCCCCAGGTAACGGCAGCTCAGCTCTAGGAACGGCGTAGAAAGGCGAGTGCACCCAGAATCACCGCAAGGGCTTGAAAGAGAAAGGCCAGAAGTAAGGGCCAGTCCACGGACTTTTCCTCTACCACCTCCTCCAATTCATCCGGGAGAGGCGTCCAGATAGGAACTGGACTAACACTTTCATCACCCGAACTCTCTTCAGTCGTCGGTGTGGCGTCGGCCTGCGGCATGGGTTGTGGCGTGGGGGTTGCATCAGCTTCTTGTGGTGAGTCTGGAGGACCCTCCAAGAGGGGGGTTGGTAGCGGCGGCAGGTTCAACATGGGCGGAGGAGACGGTGCCTCACCGGGAGCTACTAACCGCACGGTGTCCTCGGCAATTGTTGTGCGACCTGCGCCATCGCGGAATTGCACGTATACCGCATAGTCGCCTGGTTGATCCCCTGCAAGCTGCCAGGGAAGTAGCTCTTCCCAAGCTTGCCAAGAGAGGCCCTCAAAGTCGGGCGTGTTGCTTAGGCGCACCTCGATCGCTCGCCCGATCCAGCTAGCATCTCCGAGTGGCACCGCATCTTCATTGGTGAGCCGCACCGCAACTTGCGGCAAATCTGTGACTTCGGCCCCGTCGTTAAGGAAAACCGGTAGGACAGCAGGACGCGACCCGAGCGTTACGACGAAGTAGCGCAAACTCGCATCATCAGCATATCCGATACCGATCTCACGATAACGCGGATCGGTCAGAACGCTCCACTCCGGGCTAGTGTAGAACCACACGAGAGCGTCCTCAGCGGAGCCAAGTCCTGTCCAGAGAACCTCGCTGACCAGCAATCCGTCATTCCAGGCCTGGTAGCGCGCTTCACGGATGCGCTGTTGGAAGGTCGAGCCATCCGACCCGTCATGTGTGAGGGTGCCCCTCCTTACAAGGTCATTCGCATGACGTTGGGCAGCCTGACTGAGCAGCGTGGAATGGCCCAACGGCGGCAAGCCCTGATTTAGCCGAGCTTGGTTAATCAGCGCGAGAAGCTGGGCGCTATGCGCCTCTTGGGCATCCAGCGGATCTACGCCATATGAAAGTACGAGGCCGGCCACGACGAGCAGAGCCAAAAGCACACCGATTCGCCGCGTCACGATCCTGTCGCCCGGTTTCATCACGGCGATCATTCCGGGAGAGGCGTGGGTGTGGGAAGCGGTCGGTAGCCAACACCCGTGTTGCAGGCTGTAACCGCCGTATCGATGTACGCGGGAGCATCCGCATCAACATTCTGAAGCGCCAGCAGAGCGCGCAGCAGCGAGGCGCGGCAAGTGATCCGGTGGGTAGGCAAGGGCCAACTCACCCATGCATCCGCATCTGCGGCAGCTAGCGTCAAGGACCATAGTTGCATGTCGAGGGAGGCTGAGATCGTCTGCTGCGCCTTCCCCAGCGCCGTTTCAATCACAGAGCGGCGAATGGGTAGATATGGGGTTGTCGAGCCCCAGTATTTTTGAGATTCTGGTGAGAAGAACCACGACATAACTTTGAGCGCAGCTTCGCTCCGTTCCCCTTCGGGTGCTGAGATCATCAGGCCGGGGCCATACCAGAGGGTAGGTCCCGGGCTATCCAATCCCGGCAGCGGGCTGATCCCCAGCGGGAAGTTGCGTCCCTTGAGAATCGCATATTCTATGTCCGCCAGATATTCGCTGGATTCGATGATCATGGCCATGGAGCTCTTGCTCAACCGGGAAAGCCCCACATCCCAATCCTCGTAAATCAGGCCACACTGGCTGCTTACCACACCGTGAAGAACTGCCGCAGCCGCACGTCCGTCAGGATCCGCGAATTGGTAGTATCCGTCCTCCCCCACGATTTGCGAGCCGCTGGCGGTGAGAAATGCCAGGAGGGTGCTGGCCCGAGCCGGCATCCCCACGCCCACCTGCCCCCGCAGGGGATCCGTGGCTCCGCAAGCGGTACGGCGGAAATCTTCCCAGGTAGCAGTTGTTGCCATATAGCCCAGATCACCCAGCCACTCGACATTGTGATAGGCGATGTAGGTCGCAAGTCCTAGCGGGAGGGCCTGCGGTTCCCCATTGATGGCGTAGAGCGACCGGGCCATGGGTAGTACATCTTCCCATATCTCCTGTACCTCCGGCGACTGCAGGGGTGAGACGCCCTCGATGCCCAGGCCCATATAGGTCTGCAAATCCTGAGGCCATATCGTCATCAAGTCAGGGCGGACCTCGGGGGCGTCGCGGAGCTTCTCCACCAACCGCTGCTGGTACTCTGTAATCAGAACAATGCCCCAAGGGTTGTCAGCATTGAACCGGTCGGTCAGCGTCTCCAACCCCTTCGCCTCCACGCCCGTAAAGGTGTGCCACAAGACCACGATCTGGCGATTGGCGGCATGCTGCGCATCGACCTTTTCGGCTGTCGACGCAGTGCAGCCCGACGCAAGAAGCAGAAACAGAAGCAAGAGCAACGGGCATAGACGGACCCACAGATTGTGCAAAGAGACAGCACCGGGACCCGCATAGCGTGTATTGGAAATCATATCTCTCATTACTTTCTCACACGCGCCAAAGAACGAGGCGCGAGTGATGTCCGCGAACTAAGCGCCAGCCGGATCAACGTCAGCTCCTCCACACCCAACAACCTGAGCAGCAGCAGATAAACCACGATACCCCCGCCGGTTGCAGCCACGATGCGAATGAGATAGCCCAGTGACCCCATCAGCGCTAATGATTCCAGCCCCTGCAGAATCCCCCATACAGGCAGCGTCATCACGACGGAGGCTGCCAGCGATATGCTCGTCGTACGTCCAAGCCCATAGGGGTTCAGGCTGCCCACTTTCCGCGTGAACAAGTAGAGCATCAGTAGCGCGTGGGCCGCCAGCTTCAACGAGTTCGCGAGCACCAAAAGCCAGAGTTGGGGACCGTACAACCAGGTGGGCACCAGCGCCATCACAACGTAGAGCGCCGTCGTTCCCATTCCAACCAGTGCAGGTGTCCAAGTGTCTTTGCGCGCGTAGAACGCAAAAATCAGAGGTGTGTCGAGCGCAGCGAAGACAAGGCCGAGGATGGAAAAGCGCAAGACCTGCGCAGTAGCCAGAGTATCAGAAGGCTGAAAAGCTCCGCGCTGCAGAATCAGCGCAACCAGGGGCCGGGCCATCACCAGTAGACCAAACGCTGCTGGGAGCACCAGAATCAGAACCAATCGCAAGCCCTGTGCCAAGGTTGAGCGGTACGCCGGCTCGTCGGCGTCGGTAGCATAGCGCGATAGGGTAGGGAGAATGGCTACCGAGACCGCCGTAACTACCAAACCAAGGGGAAACTGAATCAACTGTGCCGCATACTTCATCCACGCGATACCGCTTGGTCCGGTGGCTGAGGCCAGGTTAAAGCTGAGGGCTACTGCAGCTTGATCCGCCAGCAAGCCTACACCAATAGGCAGGTAAAGCTGCCCGACCTGCACTAGCGCCGGGTGCAATGGAAAGGGCGACCGGAGTCGGAATCGGACGCCGCGCAGCCCCAGAAGCTGAAACAGCATCTGCGCTATCGTGGCGGCCAACAGGCCGATTGCCAGGGTCCTGGCGCCGAGCGGCCCGGTACCTAACAGCACGATGACAGCGACCATCACCGCATTGTAGACAGCACCGGTGAACGCCGGAAGACGAAATCGCTGCAGCGCATACAGCGTCCCCGAAAACAGGCCCGCCAAGTTGAGGAAGAGTACGGCAGGAGCGGTGATGCGGATCATAGTCGTGGCCATTGCCAGGTCTTCTGACGGCAAGTCGCGACCCAATATGCGTGCAACGGTCGGCGCCCCCACTATGAGGAGCAAAACCACCACACTCAGCAACAGCACGATGATGGTTAGAACATGCCCCAAGACGTCCCAAAGCTCCTCTTTCCGCTCGGAACTGGCATAGTCGGAGAAAACGGGCACCAGGGC
This sequence comes from Thermoflexales bacterium, assembly GCA_007125545.1. Classification (GTDB taxonomy): domain Bacteria; phylum Chloroflexota; class Anaerolineae; order B4-G1; family SLSP01; genus PWVB01. The sequence goes on from SLDA01000011.1 coordinate 18,415, forward strand.
CGCGCTCAGCATACCCCCCATCAATTGATCGTAGAGCATCGTGGGCACCTGGGAAGCCACGTCAAAGGCGCTCACGGCACCGCTCGCACCGAAGAAACGTGCCTTTGCCATCCCGGCGACCAGACCCAGCGCTCTACTGGCAACACTGCCGATGGAGATAAGAACGGCAGCGCGCGTGACTCGGCGCGCTTCGCTAGAGAGGCTTACTGGTTCAGTCATCGCAATCGGGCATTCTACTTTCTTTTGGTCGGCTGGCAAGAAGTAGGTGCTGCCGGACTATGGACTTGTCCCGGCAACCTGACTTCGGCGTTCTCTTCAGCGGCTCACAGTATATCAAGAGGGTCGACATCCACAATCCATTCAGGAGGAATCTCGATGCCGCGAAGGAAGGCTGCCGGGTCAACGTGGCGGATCAAGATCTGCCACCGGAAGCGACCGCGCACGCGCACGAAAAAAGCTGGCGCAGGACCAATCACATCCTCTGCGGGGAGTCCGGTCGCTCTGAGGCGCTGTCTCAGATGCCTGGCCAGATCTTCTGCTAGACGCTGTGCCTTCCGCGAGTCTCGATGGGCTGTTACCAAGCGGGCGAGACGCAGCGTCGGAGGATAGGCAGCAGCCTGACGGAACTGCAGCTCGTGTTGTGCAAAACCCTCGTAGTCGTGCGCAGCCGCAAAACGGATCGCATAGCTGTGGGGATGGTACGTCTGGAACACGACCTTACCACCGAGAATACCGCGTCCTGAGCGACCCGCCACCTGTGCCAGGAGTTGAAAAGTGCGCTCAGTTGCGCGAAAGTCGGGCAGATTGAGGGCTGTATCCGCCGAAACAACTCCAACGACGGTCACGCGCGGTATATCAAGTCCACGGGCCACCATCTGCGTTCCGACGAGTATATCGGCATCACCGCGCACAAAGTGTCCCATTATCGTGGCGTGCGCGCCCCGCCCCCGCGCCGTATCCCGGTCCCAGCGCAGTACGCGGGCATTGGGCCATTGCTCGGCCACACGCGATTCGAGCCCTTCGGTGCCCAGGCCGAAGGCGCGCACCCGACCTGACCTACAGCTGGGACAGACGCCAGCCCATTTCTGCTGATAACTGCAGCGGTGACAAACCAGAGCTTCCAGAGCGCGATGTTGCGTCAAAGGAATATCGCAGCGCGGGCAATTGGCAACCCAGCCACAGTCCCGGCAGAAGACATATGTCGCGGAGCCCCGGCGGTTCATAAACAGAATCACCTGCTCACCACGGCTTAAAGCCTGCGCTACTGCGTCCTGCAACGGCAAGCTGAAGACCGACCGGTTTCCGGCTTTCAGCTCTGCCCGCATATCGACGATTCGCACGCGGGGCAGAGGGATGGTGACAGCTTCCAACTTTCCCGCGTGAGCGGGCTCGCCGTCACTGCCAACAGCCGTGTAGCGATTTCCGGGCAAGTGCAACAGCCGCTGCCAATCGCGCACACGACGCCGGTGGCTGACAATCCGTGCCGGGAGCCTGAGGAGTCGATAGCGCCCCTCTCTGGCGCGGGCATAAGTTTCTAGCGACGGTGTCGCACTGCCCATTACGAAGAGAGCTCCGGTCATCTCCGCCAGCTTTATCGCCGTTTCCCGTGTGTGATAGTAAGGCGTTCGGGAATTCTTGTAGCCAGTGTCTTCCTCCTCATCCATCACGATTAATCCGAGATGCGGGAAAGGAGCAAAGAGCGCCGAGCGGGCGCCGACCACGACGCCAATCTCACCACTGCGGACGCGCCGCCAGGTATCGTATCGCTCGCCGGCACTCATTCCGCTATGCCACAACCCCACTTGCCCAGGGAAGCGGATGGCAAAGCGGCGCACCGTCTGAGGCGTCAAACTAATCTCCGGCACGAGGATGAGAACCTGAAGGCGCTGCTTGAGCACCTCAGCCGCAGCTTGCATATACAACTCGGTTTTGCCCGACCCCGTCACGCCAAGAAGCAACACGGGAGGTTTGGCCTTCTCAGAAAGCAGTAACGCGGATAGTGCATGCCAGGTTGTTTCCTGACCCGCTGTGAGCTGAGGAGGCGTATCCGGTGTAAAGACCATATCGGACAGAGGATCGCGCACGACCTCTTGCCGCCCGGTGGTAACAAGTCCCCGATCCTCTAGCTTGCGAATATGATAAGTCTCCGCCCCGGTCTCACCCCGCAACACGCTGTGATCGATGGCCTCGGATTCACCCTCCAAGAAGGTTAACATAGCGAGATACAAGTCGGTACGCTTGAGCCCCTTGAGTCCCTGTTCCCACTCGGGCCTGGGGACCGCGAGCTCGACCAGGGGCACGGTTTTGACCTTGAGCCCCGGCAAGCGGAGCAGGCGTTCGACCTTTATAAACCCCTTACGTTGAAGGTAATAGCGCGCACGCCGCAGATCGAGCCCCTTCAGCAAGAACGCGACTTGATTGCTATTCAACGCGCCGCGGTCAAGGAGCAACTGCAGCAGATCAGCGGCCCCACCGGGAAGGTTGTCCGGCAGATGATCCACGAGAGGCGTGAGCCGCAGGTAAGCTTGGGGCCGCATCCCCGGTGGCAGCATCAGAGCCGCGCAGCGATGCAGAGGAGCCAGCGTTTCCCGCGCCATCCACTCGGCTAGATGCAAGAGGGTATCGTTGAGCACCGGCTCCGGGTCGAGTACGCGCTCAATGGGACGTGTGTCCGGCACCGACGGGATTGAGGAAAGGCTGATAACGAGACCGGGCAGAGTCTGATTCCGCACCGGCGCGATGACGAGCATGCCCGGAGAAACTGTCGTCCGTAGCTGTTCAGGCACCTCATAATCCAGGAGCAGTGACTGCCGCAGCCGAATCGGCATGAAGACCAGAACCTGCGCGTAGACCTTGTCGTTACCGGTCACACCTTCCACAACCCTTTATAGACCTGCAAAATCTGAAGGCCGGTCCGCTTCCACGAAAAGTGCTTCTGGGCCCGGTCGCGCAGTTGTGTTCCGAGCTCGCGAGCCGCGTCGGGATTCTCAATGCTCCAGGCCAGGGCATCTGCCAACGAGACCGCATCCCCCAAAGGCTTAGCATATACGCCCAGGGACCCCAGATACTCGCGACTGGCCGAGGTGTCATAAGCCACCACCGGCAGCCCCATCGCCATGTAATTCAGGATCTTGCCGCTACCCTCCGTTGCAGAGAGCTTTGGAGCGACGGCAATATCACCCAGCGCCAAGTATGCAGGCGCTTGCTCCCAGGGAATCTTGCCGGTGAAGACCACGTCTCCGGGTGTGAGACCCAAGCTATAGGCGGCACGTTGATATTTATCCACACCCGGAAATCCCATCACGAGGCAGGAAACTGGTACCTCCTGCTCCCGCAAATGCGCCATCGCCTGCAATAGTTGGGGAATCCCCTGGTAATCCGCGAGCAGGCCGAGGTAGACGATCACGCGCCGATCCGCGGGTAACCCGAGCTTTGTCCGTTCCTGAGCCCGCACTGCGGAAGATATACAGGTGGGGTAGAAAAAGTCCAGGTCAACGCTATCGGGGAGCGGATAGACCAGGTCCGCTCGCCCGAAACTCTCCGCAAGCAGCGTCGCGGCATGGGTCGTGCTGGTGAGGATGGCGTCGGGCATCTCCACGATCCGCTCCTCCAACCTGTGCCACCAATGATAGGCCAACGTACCTTCCTTGAGGAATCCGTGATCCAGCATCTCGCCTGTCAAGCTCCCCTGCAGATCAAACACCACCGGAATTCCCAGCAAGCGTCCGACGACGCTTCCCATCAAGGCTCCCTCATGAAGGTGTCCGTGGATCAAGTCAGGGCGCCAACGTATCGCTTGCTCCAACACCCGCCACGAGAGCAGGGCGTCGAATACGATCTTATGACGTGAGGACCCTACCTCGTAGTCCGGGCGCCAAGGCGTGGGTCGGGAGCGCACGATGTCCAGACCAGGCAGATTACGTCCGAGATAGTAGGTCGCAATGCGCACCTTCAAGCCGGAGGCCTGAAGCGCACGGCACTCCTCCAGAATGCGTATGTGACATCCATAGTCGAGAAAAAAGGATGTAGGGGCGACCATCAAGATGCGGCGTGCGGAATCCATAGCCCCACGATTATCCTACGAAGCGGCGCGGAGACAAGCTGTGGTGAGAAGGGCAGGCATATCCATTATCTATGGCTTTTTCGACGCCGAGAAGATTCGTTCAGCCCACTCGTGAAGGCCACCGGATCATTGCTATCAATGGGTGTGGCTCGTGGCAGCACAGTCGCTCTAACGCTTCCGCTCCTGCTTGCCGACGAGGCCCTCCCCTAGCAACATCTGCACAGTGGTTTGGAACATGCCCGTTTCTTCCGGCGTCTCCTGTCCCATCTGCCAAGATCTGGCCTGGCACTGTAATATCCAACGCGCCCGTCCCTCGATGGCGGATCCTAGGATGCTTTCAAGCTGCTCAGCGTCCCCACTGGCGACCGTTTCGCGGAGCGCATGCAGCCGTCCCAACATAGCGTCGAGACCTTGAAGCACCGTTTCACGTCCCAATAGGGTAGCCATGCGCCGAGATGCGACTTCTGACACCACCCCTGCCGTCGCCGTCGCAAACTCTCGTCCCGCCGCCCTACGCACCTCCTCCCATCCCGGCTGCTGCTCCGTCGCCTGGAAGAGTGCCCCGGCAACCAAAGCCGGTACCGTCCGCGCCATCAGCGAGACCGCATCATGTTCGTCAGGGTCCATTAGTAACGGAGTGGCCCCCAATACCAAAGCTAGATTGTGAACGGTTCGGATCGCGCTGGGATGATCATTGGCGCGCGGCGTCACAGCATAGACAGCCTCCTTGAACAGATCCGCGCTGGCACTCGTCAGACCGCGCAGAGGCTCCCAACCCTGAGCGCCAGGGGCCAGAAACGGATCTCCACCAACGTAGTGCACACCTTCCGGGATGGATGCCGCCCAATCGAGCGCCGACCGCTTCAACGGAGCGGTGTCCGTAATG
>SLDA01000075.1 GCA_007125545.1 Thermoflexales bacterium
CTGCCGGCCCCTGACCTAACAGATAACGAAACTAATGCGACCGTAAGCTGGATACGAGCATACTGCCGCTGATGATCGCGAGCGGCATTGACGTCGCCTTCCACAACGTTGACCTCACGGCGTTGGCCGTGGTTGGGACAAGGATCCCGATGTCGGCGGAGGCGGCTTGCCGGCTGATCCTGCTCGGCGCCGGCCGGGTCGCGGCCTCAGTCATCGACTTTTCGAGCTCCGGCTCTGCAATCTCCGGCTCCTCGGGCTGGAGGACCTCGACCACGGACTCCTGGTGGATGGCGACGACGACCAGCCGGAACTCAATGCTCCCTGGAGGCCAGCACGAGATCATCGTGAGACGCTCGTCGCCGTGGTCATTGACCGGCCAAATCTCTTCCGGTGTCACCACATGGCGTTCCTGAACGACATACGTACGCTCGTCAAAGCTCACAACATCGCCAAGTTCCACGATCCCAAGGTCGTCAAAGACGCCGTCGCAGGTGTCGCGGTGGCCGAAGAGCGTGGTGTTGGTGCCGCGGGTCATCAGGCTCGCGGCGTTGTAGCAGGGCACGGTCCAGGTTCGCTTGCCGTCCACCAGGGTACGCTCCGCCAACTCGACGGGAGCGCTCAGTCCGACGCGCGGGATTTCCACGCGCCATACAGGTTCGGTCTCGGGAAGAGTGAGGGTTTCGACGGGTGCGGCGAGACGTGCGGCGGCCATGCCGGTCAGTCCGGCGGTCAGGGCTTGGAACAGCGTGAGGGCAAGCGCAATGCTGCTTAGGAATTGCATCGATGGCTTCCTTTCCGATCAGGGATTTTCGGCTGCCCCGAACCCTGTGCGTTATGCGCACAGCTGTTGGGACTGCCGGTTTGGCCCTCCGCATCGCGTGGTGGGTTAGCGTTTGGTCAGGTCGGGTGCACCGGTATGGTCCCCGAGCTTACGGAAAAGCCGAGGACTATTAAACCACACAAACCAAAAAAACGCAAGGGGGTAAGGATAGAGTTTGAAAAGTAGAGATTTAGCTGACAAATAGGGGTTTTGGGGTTTCGAGGTTAGAGGTGCGCGATTCGGGCCGGGTTGGAAAGGGGTTAGGTCCCACCAGGAGGTGAGAGAGAAGCGGGACCCCAACTCGCGTGAGCGTGAGGTCCGGCTTTGAGGAAGGAACGGCTCACCTGTCGCCGAGGACGGCGTCCAGGTCGATCATATCCTGATCGTCGATGTCGCGGACCGTTCGCACGTCCCGAAGCTCGGTGAGGGCCTTGATGACCTCGTGAATGCGCTCCAGCGATGACTGTATGGTGTCGGTAGTTTCGGCCAACAGTGCCGAGTCCAGCTGAGGTTGCGCCCCAGCGGCGCCACCACGGCCGGCTTCCGGAGCGCTCGCCAGCCGCAGCCGGTCGAGTTCGAGGAAGCATGCCATCAGTGGGTTGTTGACGTGGTGCGCCAATGTGGTCACGGTCTGCGCGAGGGTCTGCGCCGCCGCCAGTTTTTTCCGGCTCTCGCCGAGGCGCACGTTCTCGATCGCGAAGGTGATCCACGAGGCGAGAACCCGGACGATGTCCAGCTCCTCCGCTGCGAAATCGGGGTGGTCGATGTCCGCGACGGTGCCGTTCATCCGGTTGAGGATCTCCAGCACGCCAATGACACGCTCCTGGACAATGAGCGGGACGCAAATCACCGAACGCGCCCCCCCAACGTCCGCTGCATACCAGTTCGCGTGCGCGCGGAGGGGCGTCCCGCTGCTGCTCGCCCGAAAGTGGGGATCGGTCCCGGCATGGGTGAGCGCAAGGGGTGCGCCCTCTGTCACGACGTGGCCGGCGACGGTGCCCTGCAGTTCGACGTACACGTCGCGGAAGGCCGGTGACGCTGGATCTGCTCCCGCTTCGGCAGCAGGCAGGCGCTCCGGCGAGTGGACCGTCAGCTCCTCCGCGATGTGGGTACCCGCCTCGTCCAGCAGCAGGACCGAGGTAGCCTCGACGTCCAGGATGCGGCTGATATGGGCCACGCCCTGCTGGTAGATCTCGCGTTCGTCGGTAAGCGTGATCATACCCTGCGCGATGTCGTTGAGGACCTCCCAGTTGCCGACCTTGCGCTGTAGGCTGCGATTGGCCGCAGCCAATGACGCCGTGAGCTCCTGCGCCTGGCGTGCCATCCGCGCTTCACTCAGCACGCTTTCGAGCGTCTCTTGAAGGTCGCGCACGGAGAAGGGTTTGGGGAGCAGGTTCTTCGCCCCGAGGCGGAAGGCGCGGGTGATGTGGTTGGCGTCGGCGTGCGCCGTTATTATAATGGTAGGGATGAGCAGATTGCGCCTGTTCAGCTCCTCCATCAGGTCCAGGCCGTTCATCCCCGGCAGCGAGAGATCGAGTATCAGGACGTCGGGACGCTCCTCGATGGCGCGCCTCAACCCCTCGACGCCGTCGCCCGAGCTGAGCACGGTGTAGCCGCCCGTGCGTTCGAGGCTCGCTTCAAGCATCCGGCGGATGACGGCGTCGTCCTCCACGATGAGAACGGTATCAAAGCTCAAGTCCGGTATGGCGTTCATAGCCGTAAGCGTAACCGGATTATCGGGGAGCGCAAGTCGCGAGCTGACGGACCGGATCTTCCCGGGAGCTCCTCATCCGGTTGACAGCACATTCGGTTCGGGTATCCTATGCGCCATACCCGCACCGTCCTCCCGGTACCGATCGTGGATGCCGGACGGTGGGCGAGGAGCAGGCATCTGACCCAGTCACCCGCAGTCATTCACTATGTCGCCAATTTGCGCCGCATCCGGCGTGAGGCCTGGGTCGTGCTCGCCGGAGCGGCGGTACGCGGGTTCACCTGGACCGGGGTTTCTGACACGATTCTCAGTCTCTATCTGCTGCGGATGGGCTACGGTCCGGCGTTTATCGGAGCTGCGGCTGCCGCCTCCAACCTCGGCTATGCGGTCGCCGCGATGCCGGGTGCGGCCGTGGCCCGGCGCATCGGTGCGCGGGCCGGGCTGATCGTAGGCTCGTTGATCTGGGCGCTGGGCCTGGTGCTGCTCTCCTTCGCGGACCTGCTGCCCGGCGGCTGGCAACAGCCCTGGATCCTCACGATGTGGCTTGTGGCGGCCGGCGGGCGGGCGCTCGACGCTGTCAGTGGCCAGCCCTACTTGACGGAGAGCACGACGCCCAGGGAGCGGCCTCACGCCTTCGCCCTGATGATCGCATTCTCCCCGGTGGGCTCCTTCTTGGGCAGTCTGGTGGCGGGGCTGCTGCCGGGCATCCTCATCGCCTCGGGCGCGCTCCGCGCCACATTGGACCACCCACGGCCCTATGGGGTTGCGATGGCGCTGGCGATGCTGATCTACGTACCTATGGTCGCCATCTTCCTGACGCTGCCGAAGCGCACACTCCCAACCGGTCCGGCGCCCGCGCGCAGCGTGCGCGGGCGTGCGCCCTGGGGCGTGTTGGGGGCCATTGGCGTCGTCTGTGTGCTGCGGGTCAGCGGTGAGTTCACGGCGCGCACCTTCTTCGCCGTCCACCTTGATAGCACCTGGGCAGTGGCCGCGGCGCAGATTGGGGCGGCGGTGGCGACGGCCAATCTCCTCTCGATCCCGGCGCCGCTGATCACGCCGCTGCTGGTGGAGCGGCTGGGGCGCGCGGGCACTATTGCGTTGGGTGCGCTCGGCGTCGCGGTTTCTATCTTGCTCCTGGGGCTGAGCCCCACCTGGCAAGCTGCCGCTGTCGCCTTCGTCGCGATGACGGTCCTCGCGGCGATGGCACGCTCGGTGTGGAGCCTGGTCGTCCAGGAATCGGTCCAGCCGGCCTGGCGCTCGGCGGCGGCGGGTGTGAGCAACTTCACCTCGGGTCTCGGCGTCGCCGCGATGTCCTCTGCGGGCGGGGTGATGGCGGCGACCCTGGGCTTTCGCGCGACCTTCACCACCTCCGCAGCCCTGGTCGGCCTGGGCGCGCTTTACGTCTGGTTTGCCTTTCGAACGCGCGCCGGCGAGCCTGCGTGCGCACACTAAGTCTCTCGTAGTTCGGACGCCTGTCAGCCTTTCCCACCCTTCACAGCGCCAAATCCAACAGAAGCCACCCTCTGCCATTCCCTCTTCGTGCTACCTTCCTTAATATATACAGCACACCGATCGTCCGGCGCACGTTTGCCGAGCTGCCGGACCATTTGAAGCATAGCACCAAGGAGATTGAGAGATGAGACCACCAAAATCTGTGGCTCTGGCCTTGCTATTGGTCGTGAGTCTTCTGATAGGCGCTTGCGGTGTCAACAATGTCCCCAATGGACTGGCGGAACAGCCGTTGGCACCGACGCCCGCAGAACCGGTTCAGCCGGATGTGGAAATCCAGCCGACGCCCGAGCCGATCGAGCCTGATGACGACGTCGAGGTGGATCCTGCGGAACAGGTCACGATCGAGGTGTGGCACGGCTATACAGAGATCGAGGAACAGACCTTCCGCAGCGTGCTGGAAGACTTCGTGGCCGACAACCCGCACATCACCATCAACCTGCAGGTAGTGCCCTTCGACCAGCTCCAGATGAGGTTCCAGGCCGAGGCCGCCGCGGGGCTTGGCCCGACGCTGACGACTGGCCCGCAGGATCGGATGGCGTTCTATGCGCAAGCCAATTTGCTTGCGTCGATTCCCGAAGATGCCGAGTTCCTGGCTATGATCGATCAGTCGTCCGTGGATGGCGCCCGCTTCGAGGGGCAACTCCTCGGCGTGCCGATCAACAGCCAGGTTGTGGCGATGCTCTACAACACGAGCATCGTGGATACCGCACCTGAGACCATGGATGAGCTGCTGGCGCTGGCAGAGGAGCACGGCCTCGCGATCACAAGCAACTGGTTTGACAACTACATGTGGCTCCCGGCGTTTGACGCCCAGCTCTTTGACGAAGACTTCGTCTGCGTGCTGGATCTCACCGGCGGCGAAGAAGCTCTGGCCTATCTCAGGGACGTCTGCGAGTCACCCGGCGTGATCTGCGATCCCAATGACGGGGATATGGACACCCTCTTCCGCCAGGGTGAGGTGGCCTTCCGCTTCCAGGGCCCGTGGGCCGTCGGTGACACGATCGCCGACCTGGGCGAGGAGAACGTGGCGGTAGCGCCTATCCCGACGATCGAGGGCGTGGGCGATCCCCAGCCGTGGAATCAGGTGGAGGTCGTCCAAATCAACCTCAATGCCACCGAGGCCGAGCAGGACGCGGCTCTGGAGTTGATCGCCTATCTCGTGAGCGAGGAGGTCCAGCAGACCTTCCTGGAGCAGGCGAACTGGGTTCCGATCAACGAGGATGTGGATGTCTCGGGGAACCCGGTGGTAGGCGGGTTCGTCGAGCAGCTCCCCCGCTCGCGCCCTTTCCCGGTCGCCCCGCCGCTGGCCGCCACGTGGGAACCGATGCAGAACGCCGTGATCCAGGTGCTCGAAGGGGTTCGCACCCCCGAAGAGGCAGCGATCGAGGCGTGTGAGTTAATCAACGCGGCGACAGACAGGACGAGGTAGGGAAAGAGTCCGAAGTCCAAAGTCCGAAGTCGGGAAGGCTGGAGCTGGATCCTGACTTCGGACTGGCGACTTCGGACTTCGGGACTCTGGACTTCGAACCTGGAAAGGGTAGAGTCAGCAGCGCATGCATCTACCCAGTACCTGCCGGGGGGTCAACATAGGATCCCCAGGGAACACTCAACCCGTATATATATCGCTTCATCACCGTCCATCTCGCCGGTTGCTCTGAAGCCAAGGCTCTCCTATAGTGGAATTCGAGTGACAGGTAAGCCGGAGCAACACATCCGTATCATTGTCCGCCTTCCGAATCCCGGTACAATCGAAGTAACAGGCAGCCCGTTGTCCGAAACGGCACGCGTTGGCCTTGCGTGCAGGCCGCACCATGACCCTGCACGCAAGGTCGGCAAGTCCCCCGCCGGCCCTGCCCTAATGCAAAGCCGCCAAGCGACCCAAAATAGCCTTCCTTGCGTCCTTGCGTTGTCTTCCCCCGTCCCACTCACTACCTCATCGATCTCCCCACGCAGTGCATCCGGTGGGCGATAAGGCCCTGGCGTTCTCATAGGACCGCTTGAAGCAGTCCATCCCTTGACCGGGCCGCCAAATGCGGTACACTCGACATTAGAGAGATGGATATCTGGTTATTTAACATGTGAGATCGCTTGCTGCGGAAGAAACAGTGAGCCTCTGGACAGCGGGCGATCCGCGAGAGGAGAGGCGATGACTGAGAAATTGGATCAGGTGCCGATTGGCGGTGCACAGGCAGAGGAGAGGCAAGACTCGGCCGGACGCGCCGGCGCCGGCGTCGATACGGTGATCATCGGGGGAGGTCAGGCCGGACTCGCAGCAAGCTATCACCTGACGCAGGCAGGGCGCGAGCATATAGTCCTGGAGAAGGACCGGGTCGGAGAGGCGTGGCGGAGCCAGAAGTGGGACTCCTTCACCCTCGTGACGCCCAACTGGTGGCTGCGGCTGCCTGGGTTTGCCTATGAAGGTGACGATCCGGACGGCTACCTCACGCGCGATGAAGTCATTCGGTACGTCGACGCGTACGTGCGCCACCTCAACCCGCCGCTGCGCCTCGGCGTCGAGGTCACGTCTGTGGAGGCCGGCGACAACGGCGGCGGCTTCACCGTCCAGACGAGTGTGGGGCAATGGGAGGCCGCGAACGTCATCGTGGCAACCGGCACTTTCCAGAAGCCGAAGATTCCGCTGTACAGCCGGCATCTTGCACCACACCTCCTTCAGCTTCACACAAGCCGCTACCGCAATCCCCAGGAGCTGCCGCCCGGAGCCGTCCTGGTGGTGGGCAGCGGTCAATCCGGTTGCCAGATCACGGAGGAGCTCTACCAGAGCGGGAGGAAAGTGTACCTCGCCACCGGCTCCGCGCCCCGTGCCCCGCGACGCTATCGGGGCAAGGACTTCATATGGTGGATGGCCCAGACGGGCTTTTTCGATCGGACCGTGGATCAGTTGGACTCGCCGGCACAGCGCTTCGCCGCGAACCCGCAGGTGACCGGCAAGGATGGCGGGCACACACTCAACCTCCACCAGTTCGCCCTCGATGGGGTCACGCTCCTGGGTCGAATGAAGGGGGCGCGGGGAACAAAGGTGTGGATGGCTGACGACCTGATGCAGAACTTGAGCAAGTCGGACGGCGCCGCGACCCGGCTTATGAAGAGGATCGACGAGCATATCGCGAAAAACGGACTGGACGCACCGGAGGAAGAGGTGCCCGAGCTGCGCGCCGGCTACGACTCCGAGGTACTCACCACGCTGGATCTGGACGCTGCCGGCATCACCTCCGTCATCTGGGCGATCGGCTACACTTTTAACTACCGGTGGGTGAAGGTCCCGGTCTTCGATACATTCGGCTATCCGGTGCAGAAGCGCGGCGTGACGCCCCATCCCGGGCTCTACTTCCTGGGTCTGCAGTGGCTGCACACCGTGAAGTCCGCGCTCTTTGCCGGGGTTGGAGATGACGCCGCCCACATCGTAGCCCGACTCACCGCCCGCGACTGACGCCCGCGTGCTCTGTTAAGCAGATACTCGGGATCTGTGGGTTCTGTTGCGGCCGCCGCGCAGATGAGCCCACTGTCGCGACTACGGCAGCTTCCAAGGCGGCAAGAGACACCAACGATGTGCTAATCGTGAGAGGAGGACACAATGATCATCAAGACTGTGAAGTTCCCAAACCAGGTAACGCTGCCCTACGTGGAGCAGGGC
>SLDA01000528.1 GCA_007125545.1 Thermoflexales bacterium
GCCCAGGGCCAAAACTGCTTAGGTGCATTTCACCGTGGGGGCAAGTCCTCGGCAGGACTTGACCCCACGGTGAAATGCACCCGACTGCGATGACCACGTTTGTGCACGCCGCCGAAGCTGCTATACTCGGAGAGGAGCCGGTTACTGATTGGTGCGTGCCCAGGCTCTCATCGCGCCCCACCCAATGCAGGCATTGCCCACAAGCACCTAGTCGTACGACCTCACCGTGACCATCGGTGCGACCGCCGGCTCTATCCCAGATGCACAGTCCCAACACGAAAGGAGCGGACGATGAGACAGAGAGCGTCTATTCTGGCTGCCGGAATCGTAGCACTTGCGTTGTTGATCCTCTTCGCCGGCGTAATCAAGGGACCTGCCTACTCTCAGCCTGCATTCGAGGTTCAAGCACCACCAACTCCCGATAACTGCTGGAAAGGCACGCAACAGAGCGGCTCGGAGTATATGATCTGTATGCCCGATGAGGACCAATGGAATGGGGACGTCGTCCTGTACGCCCACGGCTACGTGCCCATTACCGAACCGGTGGGCATTCCTTGGACCCAGATGGAGATCTCAGGGCCCTTCGGCCCCATCGCCGTCAACGATCTCGTCACGGCGCTGGGTTACGGCTTTGCCACAACGAGCTACCCGATGAATGGCCTGGCCGTGCTACCAGGGGTCGTCGACCTGGTCGACCTCGTCGACATCTTCACCGAAGAGGTCGCGCCGCCCGCCCGGGTATTGCTCGGCGGCGTCTCCGAGGGCGGGCTGATCACCACCCTGGCGGTGGAACAGCACCCGGCGGTCTTTGATGGCGGCTTGGCACTCTGCGGGCCCTATGGCGGGTTCCACGAGCAGGTCGATCACTTCGGCGATTTCCGGGTCGTCTTCGACTACTTCTTCCCGGGGCTGATGCCGGGAGACCCCATCACGATCCCGGCCTGGCTGATGGACGACTGGCCTACCACCTACTTCACGAACACAATCCTACCGGTCATTGAAGACCCCGCCAACGCGCTCTCAGTCACCGAGTTACTGGTCGTGACCGGTGCCGCGCCCTATGCGTTCGATCCCCCCACCAGCACGATAACGATCGAGAAGCTGCTTTGGTACAATGTCTACGCCACCGAGGACGCCAAGCTCAAGCTGGGCGACCAACCCTTCAGCAACACCACCCGCATCTACAGCGGCTCGTCGAATGACGCCGCCCTGAACGCGGAGGTCGCCCGGATCGCGGCAGATCAGGTCGCCCTCGATGAGATCGAGGCGTACTACCAGACCACGGGCCGTCTCAGTCGTCCGCTCGTCACGCTTCACACCACCGACGACTTCGTCGTGCCCTACCTGCACGCGCCGCTCTACCAGGAGAAGGTGACGCAGGCCGGGAGCAATGCCTACTACCGCCACTTCGTCACCGACGTTCATGGACACTGCACCTTCGACGCATTCGAGGTCGTCCAGGCCTTCCAGGCTCTCGAAGATATGCTGCCCAGGCCGGTCTTCCTCCCCCTGGTGATCCGGACGACGCCTTCAGACTGACGCGACGCGTTCCCGCGCCCGCCAACGCGCGGGAACGCTAATGCCCCCTGGAGATGAGCGGTAGGTAGAGCGTGAAGTCACTCGGCCTCAGGACGATCTCGACCGGGTCGGGACCGGCAGCCAGGCCCACACCGAACGCCGTGTAGATGACGCCCTCCTCCAGGGTCCGACCGCGCACGAGCGCGATAGGCGTGGTGGTGCCCGCGGCATAGAGCTCGAGATCGTAGCTACCCGCGTCAAGGGCAGCGTACGCCGTGGCCTGCCTGTAGCTCACAGCCGTGAACAGCGGGGTCACGACGCCGCTGACACCCAGGTCGACCGGGAACGGAGCATCGGGAACCAGATGGATGAACCGCAGGTGAGCTTCGCCCTCCGCGGGCGGGCGGTTATCGTCGATGTAAGGGATGAGCTCTAGCGCATCCGGATCCGCCAGCGCTACCGTACCGGCGGCGGCGATGGTGAAATCCATCCCCCCGGTGAGGATGACGGTGTCCGTCAGGATCGGCTCCGGCAGGCCGGGGAGCGCCAGCCCCAGGGTGTAGGTGCCGGACATCACCGCGGCGTAATCGGTCAGGTCCCGATAGCGCACGCTCGAGAGGGCCTGGGTGCCGTCGAGCCAGACATCCACGGGCGGCGCATCGGAAACACCGTGAAACGCGCGGACGCGCGCGAACTGCTGATCTATGCGCTGGACGATGTCGGGGGCCGCCGTGGTCCCAACGGCAAAGAAGCTATAGATCGTGTTGGGCGTCGCGGTCACGTCGGAGACCGGGACCGCGATGGGAAGGCCGGTGAGCCGCAGCTCCAGGTCGTAGGTACCCGCGGCAATCTCGACGTAGGGCGTCGCCTGCCCATACCTGACGGCCTGCAACAGGACGGGCCCGCCCTGGATGGCGACATCCACCGCGGGAGCACCCGGCACAAGGTGGTAGAAGCGCGCACGCGCGTGGCCGAGCGGCGGGATCTCGTTGTCGTCGACCACGGCAAGCAGCGTCAGGGGGTAGGCATCGGCGGCAAGCGTGCTATGCGCGACGACCGTGATATCGCCGTCCTCGGCGACGGTCAGCGTTGTGCTCAGCACAGGATCCGCGCCAAGTCCCGGTGCAATCACGCTCACCACGATCTCGCCGGGCGCCACCGCAACATACTCAGATACGTCCTTGAACGCCAGCCCAGACAGATCGGGGCTGACCACCCCGTCGATCTCGATGTCCACCGGTGGCGCATCCGGGACGGCGTGTACGACCCGCACGCGCCCCGCGGGCGTCGCCGACGCGATGGGCGAGGCAAGGGTCTGGCCCAGCAGGAAAGCGACCAGAGCCAAGACGCCGAGAGCTATCGCCACGGACAACAACAGCCGCGATTTCATGGCTTCCTCCTTTGTTTGTTCAGCCAACTTGGGTGAGTTCGTCACAGCACGCTCCTCGAGCTCTGCCGTGCAGGCGACCTGACAAGCTTCGCCACACCGGCGCGGTAGCACACCGGCTTCGGGGCAACGGCGAGCGGCAGCGCTGACTGCGCAACAGCATCTGTCCAAAGCAAGCGGTGGGGGGTATATTCGGTGTCGGTCGTCCGTGCCCAGCGTGGGACAGGAGGCGGGGGCTACAGTGAGGGCAATCGTACGCCTCATCTACCATTATAGTGCGGGACGATAACCCACACAAGCCCGCTGATCGCATCACAATCCGGCGTGCGCGTCAGCTTCTCCGTATGATGCTGACCGGTACGATTATCAACGGCACCACTGTGCGCGGCAGCATCACGGAAAGCCATCAGGATCTCGAAGCGCAGATAGCCGGTTAGAAGGCTACTACAACGTTATCACCCGGCATCATACGCTGACTCTCTCATAGGGACAGGCCCAACAGCGTCGTCTCACCACAGATCGCCTAGACGCCTGTCCCTGCCTCGACCGTGAGCACCAGTGGATTGTCGGTGCTCACGCTCCATCGTCCAAACCTACATCCGGAAGCAGCAGTTGCAGTGAGAGTTATCACATCGCCGAAGACGTAGGCGATTTGGTCAGGATCAACTTGCACATCGCCCTCGCCAACGATGGTCACGTCCAGATAATGACAGTGCTCGATAGCCCTGGACTCGAACTCTACATCAGAGCGTCATCAACCCGGAGCTGCTCCACGGTATAGGGAATGCGGGCGCTGGAGCCGGTGACCCTGATCGAGCCGGGCACTCCCAGCGCAAGCCCGGGGAGCAGGGTCAGAACCAGCAGCAATCGTCGGGGCGTATCTGTGAGCATTGTTACTATCTCCTTTATCACTGGCCTATACCTGCTTGATGCGCTTTGAGCAACGACCTATGTGCTGCTTTACGAAAACAGCACGCTCATTGCACAGGCGATCACAGACTCTCACGCCTATCTGGGAGGGGGTAGGTGTAGCACAGCGTTCTTAATTGCCACCTGGAGCGCGTCTTCCTGGACCACCTGCACTTTCGGTGAGTGAGGAGGCACGTTGTGAGCTTCCAGCGCTGGCGCTCGCCCGTCGGCACCGCAGACGAAGATCGTACGATCCCGTCGGCCGGCACTCTCCATAATGATCTTGACCTCTGCAACAACCAAGGGTGTGTCTGCTCGTGCATCGAGAACGATCAATGGCACGTGGTCAGCCAGCCCATCAACGGTAGTGCGCCAATGAGAGTCGGACTCGGTTCGTAGACTGTCGGTTAATGGACTGAATGCCCCGAGCAGATAGCCTGTCTTGCGATGATCGAGCAAGGCTACGACGCGGAACGGGAAGGAAATCGCCGAAATCAGTGCTAGCGCTCGCCCTGTTTGCTGACTGGAAGCACCCAGTACTAAGACACACGGAGGCTGAAGCCACAAGAGAAGTGTTGTGGAGATGAGAACAACGCTCATTTGGTAGCGATACGGATAGGGTTGGGCTCTATATGGCGAAAGAATGTAGGCGACGAATACTACAGCTATACCAGTGAGTGTAGCGCCTCTCTTGGAACGCAAGAATACCCTAGCCATCATGGGGACGCTACGAAAGCAACCCACTCCAGAGCGGATAACAGTATCAACCCACATGATGGGGACAAGACCAGCGATGACGAATCCGCTCAGGATCAAACGCTCACTCGCTCCGAATGCTCCAGATCCACCAATCCAGATCGCACCCAAGGTCACAGCCACAACAACACGGTACCATCGACTGATCATGGCAACTAAGCCTCAGGGCCCGCGGCGACAACCTCAATGGCGATGATCTCATCGGCATCGAGGAATCTCAGTGCATCCCTGTCGCCTGCCCACCTCCCGTCACCTGCGCGTCTAAAGCCGCAATGAGCCAGCCACTTGTCGGCTTCTGCAACAGACCAGAAGGGCAGAGCTTGTCTTGGCACAATGAAGTCATGAACAGCCGTGAGATCTATGGTTACCAAGTAAGTGTGAGCATCGCCGCTAAGGTGCAGAACACTCGGTGGGTCTCTTTCCGAATCCGGCCGCAACATCCTATTCAGGTTCTGAGTGATGAGATACAGTTTCCCGGCAAGGAACACCTGGCCGAGCACTGCAACGAGGGCCCAGATAGGCTTTCTGAACAAGAGGACTACGACGGAGAGGGCGATCACCTTCATAATCATCTTGCGTCCCCTGATGCGTCCAAGCAGCTTGATTGATTCCTCTTCAGAGAAGTCCAATCCAGGATGCTCCCCAACAGCCTCTGCTTCTTCACAGACTCTCCAGAGATCTCTGTACATCCGTCGCCTCTTCATCACGAAGCAGCGAGCCTTCCGCATAGCGAATGCGTGCAACAGAATCCCCGCGCCGAATGTGAGTGCGCCCACTATCTGTAGCTGTCGCACACCCAACAGATCGTACTTGTCAATGAACGCGACTGAGCCGCAGATGACAGCAGCAGCGATCCACCCGATGATCTTCTCATTCATACAGTACCCTCTGGTCAAGACAAGCTTGCAAGGAAACCGTCAAACGCCTGCTTCTCCTTGGCAAGCGACTCCGTCTGAAACGCGAACACCTGCTCGAGCCCAGGGCGGATTAGGACGACCGCTATTGAGCGGTCCATTCGTTTGTGCCGATAGCAAACTTGATACGCAAAAGTGTGTCCGGCACGGACGTACGCTGATGATACTCGCCCGAAAGCTGGCTCTTTCGTAGAGGGATCCCATACGCGAAAGGCATGGATGGCACCCAGGGCGTTCTGCCAAGGATAAAGTACGTTAGTCTCGCGTGGCTTCCTGATGGTGATGCGTGTCACGGACGAAGAACGACGCCTGAGTATGGCCTCATCTTGTCGGTTCATCACGCTCTGAATCAGCCAGGAGAGGCCTCGGACCCGACGAAAACCCGTTGGCAAGCTCCACTCCGGGTGTCTGCCAAACGGCGGGTACTGTGAATTCGCTCTGGCTCTCAGCTCGCTGGGATACTGGTCCGGTATCATCAGGAACTCGATATACTGCCCAGCGTTATGGCTCAGTTCGATGGCAAAGTGGCTGTCCGGTTTCCCGCTTCCCCCAAGCAGCTTGTCCAGACGCAGACAGGCATTGAGCCCGTGCGGGTCCGTAGGCGTTCCATGCTCTGCCTGCCAAAGAGCATCGACTACATCTGGAGACTTCATAGCACGCAACAATAGCTCGATCCCGAGTTGCTCGTCCATCACGTCACCTCCGATTTAGGTCCCGTGCATATAGCCCATCACTGGACTCCAGCGGCATTGTGATGTCGGGCCAATGATTGGGCGATTCCCACCTCTTCCGCGATAGGTCCTGTTACAGTCCGCACCTCTTCTTGTCGGCTGAGTGCTCAGCCATACTTACTCACGTCGCCAGAACTGCCGCCACGGATACTTCTGACCCTTCAGCGGAGCAGGGTGTTTCCCTAGGGCCATCCATAGACGTGGCGTGATAGCTGTCTGCCAGGTCATTCCTCTTGGTTGAGGCTCATCACCGCGAGTCCCCGCGATGTGTGGGTGGCAAAGACCAGATCGCCGACGGCGAAGACGCCTGAGATCTCATCCGATCCCGAGTGTAGGGCACCCCTTATCGGATTGGCTGGGTCGTCAATGTCAACAGCGATGATTCCGCTCTCTACGATCTGAGTCCAGGTACCGTGGTCCACCCCGTAATGATAGGTCACATAGGCAACATTACCGGTTATGGATACTCGCATAAAGGTCTGTCGACTTGAAGAGCCTGAGAGCAGGAGGTCAGGGTTACCCACCAGTTCGAAGTAGCGTCCCGTCATGACGGGGCGAGACGGCGTAGTCACATCGATGATCGACAAGCCGGAATCCCACCCCAGGATAAAGGCAGTCTCATTCACCACCACGATACTTGATCCCCAGCCGGCCTCAAATCCGCCGACTTCCACAGGCTCGGCAGGGTCGCGAACGTCAATCACATGTAACCGGTTGGCTTGTACGTAGGCGATGCCATCAGTGACGGTCACTCCAGGGCTGACGATATTGGAGAACCACGCGAACTCACCAATGGAGACCGGCTCCGACGGGGTGCTTACGTCGACTATCATCAGCCGATCACTGGTCGTCAAGTATACGGTATCTCCCTCCAGCGCCAGATTGCTCAGTGAACGGTGAACGTGTCGTCCACCGGGCTCATACTCTCCCAAGAGATGGGGGCTCGCAGGGTCCCTCACATCGATCAGGACCAGCCGGTCGCTCAGGGACCTCGAATCGGTGACCAGACCGTGCTCGGTCACATAGGCGATACCCCCAGACACGACCACGTTTCTGGCGTTATCGAGCGGGTAGGTTCCGAGCTCTTGCGGTCGCGACGGGTCGCTGACGTCCAGGATGATGAGACCATCTGCGCCATTGGCCAAGTAGGCAGTGTCGTTGCGGACATAGACGCTATGCGCTTCCCGAGAGGTCGGCCAATGACCGATCACCCTAAACGTGGGAGTCGGCGTGGGAGCGAGCGTCGGCGTATGGGTGGGCACAGGATCGGTAGGTGTCGGCTGGGTCGGCGTATCTGTAGGCGGCAGTGCGACGGTGGCTGAGGCTCGGGGAACCTCAGGGGCTTGAATAGGCAGCCCAGGCACGGTCATCCGGGTGATCGCCGCTACGACCGCAACACCCAATGACACCAGAGCCACCAGCCTCACACGCCAGTCCCGGATAGC
>SLDA01000522.1 GCA_007125545.1 Thermoflexales bacterium
CACGAGGTTAACGACATGCATGAGGGGCAAAAAGCGAGCTGCCTGCTGGACCGTTTCCGGCATCAGGTATAAAGGCATATACGCGCCGGAAAGGAAAAGGATGGGGATAGCAACCACATTTCCAATGACGATGGCAGACCGCGCTGAAGGTGCGAGCCCTCCCAGGGCGTAGCCTATGGAGAAGAGCGCCAATGCGCTCAGGCAGAGGGCCGCGATCAGACTCAGGGCACTTCCTTCAAAACGGATGCCATAGGCTAACCTGCCGACCAGAAGCAGCAGCATCGTGCCCAGGAGCGTCGCAACTAATGGGGCGAGGATATCGGCCCCGAAGTAGACCACAGGCTTGAGCGGGGTAACCGCAAACCGGCGCAGGGTCCCATTCTCGCGTTGCGTGGCAGTGCCGATCGGGATCGAGAGCAATCCCACGAGCCCGATGATAATCCCGATATAGGCCGAGATTGCATGATCCAGATATCCAACCCCACCCAGCAGCGGATCGGGTTCGTTGCCGGAGACCAGCCCAATCACCACCATCAGGAGGGGAGCGAAAAGCAAAGTAAAAAACACGCCCAGAGGGTCACGCAGATAGAGCTTGACCTGGATCAACGTAAGCTTCACGAAGGCGCGCATACTCCCCTCCTATTCCCGTATCCCCCTGCCCGTCAATGCCAGAAAAACATCTTCGAGTGTGGGCTGCTCCGAACGGAGATTCCTGAAACTGATGCCGTTTTCTTCCAGAGTGGTGGCAACTGCTGCGACGAGGCCCCGCTCTTCTCCATACACGACCACCCGCTCGCCGATGCGTTCCACTCGTATGACGCCGGCAGCAGGATCGAAGATGCCTGCTTTGATAGGCCCCTCTACCTCGAACACGACCCTATGCTCTGCCCCGAGAGAGTTTATCAGGTTCCCGGGAGAATCGAGGGCGACGACCTTACCATAATCGATAATGGCTACCCGGTCGCACAGACGTTCGGCTTCCTCCATAAAATGAGTCGTAAGGAACACGGTAGTGCCGTGCTTGCGCAGCTCAAGGACGAGGTCCCACATAACCCGGCGTGATTGGGGATCCAGACCTGTCGTTAACTCGTCCAGGAAGGTTAACTCGGGTTCATTTATGATCGCCAGTGCGATGAATACCCGTTGCTTCTGCCCCCCTGAAAGCTTGCCGAAGTATGCATTCCGCTTGTCCGCTAGCCCCATACGTTCCAGCAAGGGCTCCCAGGGGATCGACCGTTTATAGAAAGAGGCAAACAGGTCGAGTATCTCCCACACCCTGATCCTGTCCGGTAGAGAAGCGGATTGAAGCTGGACGCCGATCCGCTCCCGTAGCGCATACTTGTCTCTTTCGGGGTGCAAGCCCAACACCCGTATATGACCTCCGTCAGGTCTGCGCAGCCCCTCGATGCACTCGATGGTAGTTGTCTTGCCGGCCCCATTCGGTCCCACCATACCAAAGATTTCGCCTCGGTGCACCTCAAAGGAGATGCCGTCCGCGGCTCTTATCCCGGGATACTGCTTGACCAAGTCGCGTACTTCAATCACATTGTCCTGGAGGGGTGGCATAGATGAACCCATCCTTTCCGCCTGCTACATTCACTCCTGCCCGGGCGCATAGCCGGATATCAGTTCGACAATCATCTTCCCTTCGGGGAACTCATTCATGACATCCCTTAGCAGATCTCGAAGCTGCAAGGTTGAATCGATCCCCAGGGCTTCGAGCACTCTTAACGGCTGGTCTTCATAGGCAAGGGGCGGGACAGCCTTCATAAGGTCCCGTCCCTCTTCGGTGATAGAGATGGGGCGCCGGCGCCGGTCGCCCGGATCGTGGCCGCGCACGACCAGACCCTGGCGCTGTAATCGGTCTACAGAGCGCACGAGAGTGGATGGATCCATTCCCAAGCGGCGGCTGATTTCACTGATCGTTACATCTCCAAACATTAGCATGTTCAGGAGTCCGTGCTGTAAGGCCGTAACATCAGCTCCGTGGTTGCGAAGGCGGATTTCCAGGGCTTCGTTGAAGAATTTTAGCAGCAGCGCAGAATAGAACTGGATTTCTCCGGCGGCCTTGTATAGCTTCTCCTCTTCCGTCCCGTGCATCATCGCGGCCCCGGTGCCGCGTAAGTTGGCAAGCATAGAAGAGGCATTTCCGGTATACGTGCCCATCGGGGCCTACGCGCCTCAACACCAGAACGCATTTGATGACATTCCCTTCACTTCCATCCGCGCAAGATCGGGCGCCCCGAAATTAGTTGCATTCGCAATAATTGCGTTTGACATGATTATATAACATGTCAGAAGAAGAGCAACTGGGGAGTAAGTCACGTATGTCATCTATCCGCAAACGCGCAGCACCAATCCGAAGGATGCCGCGCGGCCACATCGCGCAGACACAGGCACGAGCGTTGATATCGTGCGGACCGGCTTCCTTCGGATTTCGAAACGCCGCAGCTGCACCAAACCTCCGCACACCCGCGTCCGGACAGCGGCAGGTTCGACCGGACTGGCGCAGAACGTGGCTGCAAGGAGGGGTGCACCTGCTGTTGGTGGGCCTCACCGGCAGGGTCACCCGGAACCTTTGCCCGGATCGTGCGCTGCCTGATCGGGGATATCGGCAGCTAACTCGCGAGCGTGCACAGCGGTGCCCGGTTGCCTGCCACCTCATCCCATCCTACGCACTACGACCGCACCATCACCTGCGAGGCGACCCGGGTGCCGGCCCGTGTCAGTCTCAGGCAGCCGTCGCTCTCCTCAATCCAGTCGCGCTGGCGGGCGAAGCGCACGATCTGCGCGGCAAAGGGCTCGCTCCACCGGAAGTGGCCCGTCAGATGTGTGACGGCGCACTCCGCCGCGAACTCGGGCTGCCCCGTGTGCTGCGACAGGTGCACCAGCAGGGCCTCCGCCGCAAACTGCGCACGCTGTCGCCGCTGCCGCGACCAGCGGCTGATCAAACCGCGCTGCGGCGCGACCATCAGCACAATCACAAAGATCACGCCGGTCATCGTCGCCATGCTCCCGGCGATCGAGCCGTTGACCAGATAGGCTATGAGATAGCCGAGCACGGCAGAGACGACGGCCAGGAGCACCCCCAGCGCCAACATCACAGGTAGCCGGTCGGTCAGCAGATACGCGGCAGCCGGCGGCCCAATCATCAACGCGATCACCAGGATCGATCCCACCGCCTCAAACGAGCTGACCGCTGTGACCGACACCAGGGTCATCAGCGCGTAGTGAATCAGCACCGGCGAAAAGCCGAGAGCTGCGGCCAGGCCCGGATCAAAGGTCGCCAGCTTGAGCTCCTTATAGAACAGCAGGATAAACGCCAGGTTGATGACCCCGACCGACAACCCCAGCCACAAAGTCTTGGGCCCGATGTCCCGACCGGCGACAATCAACCGGTCGAAGGGCGCAAAAACCAGTTCGCCCAGCAGGACCGCGTCGATGTCCAGGTGTATGTTGGCGGCATAGCGGCTGATCAGAATCACGCCGATGGAAAAGAGGGCGGGAAAGACCAGGCCGATAGCAGCATCCTCCTTCACCAGCCGTGTCTGCACCAGCAGCTCCACCAGGTACACGGTCAACACGCCGGTTGCCGTGGCCGCCAGGATCATGGGCAGCGAGGCTCTACTGCGGGTCAAGAAGAACATCACCACGATGCCGAGCAGAATCGCATGGCTGATGGCATCGCTCATCAACGCCATCTTGCGCAGCACCAGGAACGTCCCGATGAGCGCGCAGCTTGCCGCGACCACCGACGCAATCAGAATGATCTCTATCTGAGCCGTACTCATCGCTCACCTCTCCTTTGCCGGGGCCTCATCGCGCCATCGCCCGGCGTGCCACCTCGCGACCATAGGACGTCAGGCGCAGGTGGCCGTTGCTGCGCTCGGCCAACCCGCTGGTGATCGTCCGGCGGGTCACGCGCTCCGCGAAACTCTCGTCCCACTGCAAGTGCTGGCGCAGATGCGCGATCGCTGTTTCGACCGCCGCATCGGGCGCGCCCTCGTGGTTCAGCAGGTGAATCGCCAGCGCCTCCGCCGCGAACTGCACGCGCTGCCGCCGGCGCCGCCGCAATTGCGCCACGATGCCGCGGTCGGGCGCCGCCAGCAGCGAGACGACGACAATGCCGCTCACATACAACACAATCGTGGGCCCCGTCGGGAGCCTACCGACCTGGGCGCTGGTCACGGCGCCCAGCACGCCCACCAGCGCGCCGAACCCACCCGAGAGCAGCACCATCCGGCCCAGCTTGTCGGTCCACTGGCGCGCAGCGGCTGCGGGTGCCACGAGCATCGCGCTCATCAAAACGACGCCGACGGTCTGCAGGCCGATCACGATCGCAATCACCATCAACGTCGTCAGCAGAATGTCCAACCGCCGCACCGGGTAGCCCACGCTCTTCATAAAGGCCGGGTCGAAGCTCAACAGCTTGAACTCCTTCCACAGGAGCAGCACCACCAGCAGCGCGGCGGCGCCTAGCGCTGCCGTCGTGACAACATCCCGGCTCATCAGCGTCGCCGCCTGGCCGAAGAGGAACTTATCCAGCCCGGCTTTGCTGGCGGTGGGCATCCGCTGGATGATGCTCAAGAGCAGCATACCAAACCCGAAGAAGACGGAGAGCACGATGCCAAGCGCCGTATCCTGCTTAATGCGCGTCTGGCGGGTCACCGTTATGACAAAGAGCGTGCCGAGCCAGCCGGAGAGCGTGGCGCCTAGCACCAGGACCAGTGGGGCTCTGCTCATAGTCAACAAAAAAGCCAGTGCCACCCCAGGGAGCGCCGCATGCGAGATCGCGTCCCCCAGCAGGCTCTGTCTCCGCAGCACGGCAAAGGCGCCCAGCACGCCGCTGACCAGGCCCAGCGCCGCCGATCCCATGGCCACGGTCCGCAGCGTATAGTCGAACAACAGGTCATGCAGAATCTGCCCGAGGTTCATCAACGCTACCCCCCTCGACTCAGCAGGCTCTGCGGCTCGGACAAATGCCCATTCTCGCTGCCCGCGTTTGGGGTGACAAAGGCCACCCGCCCACCGTAGGCATCGCGGAGGTTATCGGCAGTGAACACCTCGGCGACAGGACCGCTGGCGATATGCCGCACGTTGAGCAGCATCAACCAGTCGAAGTACTCACTGACCGTCTGCAGGTCGTGGTGCACGACGATCAAGGTCTTGCCGGCGGCGCGCAGCTCGCGGAGCAGCGCGACAATCGCGCGCTCTGTGGTGGCGTCCACGCCGGCAAAGGGCTCGTCCATCAAATAGACCTGCGCATCCTGCACGAGCGCGCGGGCCAGGAAGACGCGCTGTTGCTGCCCTCCCGAAAGCTGGCTGATCTGCCGGTCGGCGTACTCGGCCATACCCACCTTCGCCAGACTCTCGAGCGCCAATTCGCGCTCGCGGCGCGCGGGACGGCGGATCCATCCGATCTTGCGGTAGAGTCCCATCAACACGACGTCCAGCGCGTTCGTCGGAAAGTCCCAGTCGACGCTGCCGCGCTGCGGCACATACCCGACCAGCTCGCGCCGGCGCGCATAGGGCTGCCCGTAGATGCGGACCTGCCCGGCGGCAGAGGGCACCAGCCCCAGGACGGTCTTGATCAGGGTGGACTTGCCGGCACCGTTTGGGCCGACAATCGCCATCAACACCCCCTCCGGCACCTCCAGATCCACGTCCCAGAGCACGGGTTTCTCCTCGTACGCGACGGTCAGATCCCGTACTTCCAAAGCCAAAGGCCTATCCATCTTCTCTCCTCCCCCACTACGCTGTACTCAAGCCCCACGCCCCGGCCATTGCAGAGGAGTGGGGCTTGCTAGGTCTACCGGAAACTCGGTTACTGGGGCGCCAGCGCCCCTACAATCGTGTCGATGTTGTGCCGCACCATCCCGATGTACGTCCCCTCGACGGTGCCTTCGTCGCCCATCGCGTCGGAGAAGAGCTCGCCGCCGATCTCCACCTCGAATCCCCGGGCGCGGACGGCAGCCTGCACCGCCTCGATGTTGCGGACGGGCACCGAAGACTCCACGAAGATCGCGCGGATCTCGTTGTCGGCGATAAAGGCCGCCAGCTCCTGGACATCGGCGGTACCGGCCTCGGCCTCGGTGCTGATGCCTTGCAGGCCGAGCACCTCAAAGCCGTAAGCCTCTCCGAAATATCCGAAGGCGTCGTGTGCCGTGACCAGCACCCGCTGCGCTTCCGGCACGGTTCCCGCCTGCTCCAGGACGTAGGCGTGCAGCGCCTCCAATTCTTCGAGGTAGGCGGCAGCGTTGGCTTCGTAAAGCGCTGCGCTGCCCGGATCGACCTCGGCGTAGGTGTCGCGGATTACCTCGACCACCGTCATCCATAGCTCCACGTCGAACCAGACGTGAGGGTCGTAACTGTCTTCATAATCAGGCGACGCCAACAGGAGACTTTCGTCAATGCGCTCCGCCACTGCCACTGTCGTCTTACCCTGCCGGCCCATCTGCTCGAGCACCTCACCCATTCGGGCCTCCAAATACAGGCCGTTGAAGAAGATAATGTCGGCGTCGGAAAGCCGGCGCACATCACCTTCGCTAGCCCTATACAGGTGTGGATCGGTGCCAGGACCCATCAGGCCATTCACTTCAACCCGTTCGCCGCCCACATTCTGCGCGACGTCGGCGATCATGCCGGTCGTTGCGACCACGTTGATCGTCCCATCCTCGAGGGGGGACTGAACCGCTTGGGCGGGGCTACACGCCGCCAAAATCACCAATAGGGCAACCCCTACTAAACTCAGCCGTTTCATCTCAACCACTCCTTATTCGTCATAGACGCTAGTATTTTGTGCTGTATCCAGATGAACCAAAACCCGGTCCGCGACCTCGCGCCCGATGGCGTGCCGCGTGCCGCCTACCTCGATCGTGAACGGTCCGCCATACGGCTCCACCGAGATCACCCGGACTGTCACCCCGGGCTTCAGCCCGAGGTCGCCGAGATAGTGCAGCAGGTCGGACGCCTGGGTGTCGACGCGCTCGACGCGCGCCACGCTCCCCGGCTCCACATCCAGCAGCCTGCGGGTCGCCATCTCGGGCAGATCCCCCCCGGAACTGGGGATGGGATCGCCGTGCGGATCGTAAGCCGGATGGCCCAACAGGGCGTCCAATCGCTCCAGGACCGCCGCGCTGATCACGTGCTCCCAGCGGTGGGCCTCGGCGTGCACCTGATCCCACGGCAGGCCCAGCACCTCCACGAGGAAGGTCTCGGCAAGCCGGTGCGAGCGTAGCAGGCGCAGGGCCTCCTCCCGCCCCGCAGGCGTGAGCGTGACACCTCGGTAGGGTCTATAGTCCACCCAGCCCTGGTCTGCCAGCCGCTTGAGCATCGACGTCACCGTTGCCGGGGCGACGCCCAGGCGTTCCGCCAGCCGGCTGGTCGTGGCTGCCGCCTCTTCGGCGAGATCATAGATAGCCTTGAGATAGTCCTCGCTCGTCTCACTCAGGTTTTTAGATTCATCTAAGTTTATCATCATAATTACTATAAACTATTTATGTTCGTCTGTCAAGATCTAGATTTAGTATCTACAAAAATATCCGTATCAATCCGAAGGAAGCCGGGCCGCACGATATCAACGCGCGCGCATATGTGTGCGCGATGTGGCCGCGCGGCATCCTTCGGATTGCGAGCGTGCCGTATGCCATCTGTCG